>DTRM01000026.1:0-2046 GCA_012965975.1 Chromatiaceae bacterium
GCCTTGGCGCGGGCGTCTTCGCTATCAGTACCCATGATGACCGATATCAGACGCATCGATTCACGTTTTGCAGAGGCTACCAGACAATAGCCAGCGGCCTCGGTGTGTCCTGTCTTGATCCCATCAACGCTGCTATCACGCCACAAAAGCTTGTTTCGATTGTGCTGGGTGATGTCGTTGAAGGTGAACTTTTTTTGTGCAAACATTTCGTAATAGACCGGAAATTCGTGAATCATCGCAGCGCTCAATATCGCCATGTCACGTGCGGTGGTGAAATGCTGGTCATCTGGCAGACCAGTGCTGTTGGCGAAACTGGAACTGGTCATGCCAAGTCGAATCGCATGTGTGTTCATAAGCTGCGCAAAGGTTTCTTCGCTGCCGGCAATGTGTTCAGACAACGCAACGCTGGCATCGTTGCCAGACTGCACGATGATTCCGGTGAGCAGGTCTTGCACGCTGATTTTTTTCCCCACCTCGATGAACATGCGTGACCCGGCCATGCGCCAGGCTTTTTTGCTTATCGTGACCAACTCATCTGGCGCGATGTTGCCAGCCGCAAGTTCACGGAAAGCAATGTAGACGGTCATGATCTTGGTCAGGCTGGCGGGTTCCAGTTGTTCATCGGCATTTTTTTCAGCCAGCGTTTGGCCGCTTTCGAAATCAACCAGCAAGAAGCCGCGCGCATCGATGTTGGGCGCCGATGGTATTGGCACCTGTGCCGTTGCCAGACTTGAGAGGCCGAGAAACGAAAATAAGCAGAACAGGCGGGATATGGATAACAACGTGTGCATAGGGATATGGGCTACCTTGGTTGGACAGATAATTCTAACAGGATCGGCGATCATAAACTCGTGGCTCGTGAGACGCGTAGGAGTGGGCTTGCCCACTCCTACGGGCGAGTGTCGTCGACCGGCCTTCCAGTCGGATGCAGACCCAATTCCTTCAAAATGGCTCTGGCCGTCAGGATTCCTGAATCGCCGTTCAACGGGCCGACCTGCACCCGGAACAGCGCGTCAGTATCATTGGATGATGGCGCAATAATCCGGGTTCGTAAACCGGCATCACGTAGCCGATGCTCCATCTTGTCGGCGTTGGCTTGGCTCGAATAAGCACCTATTTGCAGCCACAAGCCAGGTTCGGTTGCAGCCTCAGAAGTGAGTATCGTGGTGCTTGCCGCTGTGATCTCGGTGGATGGTGCGGGTAACGGCTGTGAGCGCGAGACGGTGGATGTCGGTGCGGCAGCCGTGGCTGGAGGTGAAGGATCGATTACGCGTATTTCGACCGGTGCAGTGCCGTGTTTTAGCATGTCCAGTTTGCTTGCCGCGGCATAGGACAGATCAATAATACGACCGTGAGCAAAGGGTCCTCGATCATTTACCCGCACTACAATGCTGAGGCCATTCTTCAGATTGGTTACCCGAACATAACTGGGTAGCGGCAGCGTTTTGTGGGCGGCGGTCATTTTTAGCATGTGATAGGGCTCGCCGCTGGAGGTCAGCTTGCCGTGAAATTTACGGCCGTACCAAGAGGCCACCCCTTTCTCGACAAACCCCCGCCTGTCTTGCAACGGATAGTAACGTTGTCCAAACACGACGTAGCTGTCGGGGTTGCCGCTGCGGCTGCGAGGTTCTGCGCGCGGCACTGCATCGGGTACATTCGACGCATCAACGTGGCCGGGTGGAGGGCCATCAGCCCGTTCCAAGGTGCCACATCCTTGTAACATAAGCAGGCAAAGCAGGAGTAATCCAGTACGCATGAGGGAGACGTGGTGCCTATTTCATTCGCGCGAGTATTTTCTGGCCGAGCTGGTGCGCGGCCATGGCGTACATCGGACTGTGATTGTAGCGGGTGATGACATAGAAATTATCCAGTACCACCCAGTACTCCGGTCCATCGCTTGATTCCAGCTCCAGTAAGGCGGCGGAGGCATTCTGATCAAGCGTATGACTTGGGCTGATGCCCAGCATTGCAAGTTTCGAGAGTCGATATTTCGGTTTGTAGCCATCATCAAGCAAGGTCTTGTAGCGATCACCACTTATATTGGCG
>DTRM01000026.1:2056-16233 GCA_012965975.1 Chromatiaceae bacterium
ACGCGTGGTAATCGCTTTGCCCGGTTGCCATTTGTGTAACGAAAAGTAGTTGGCAACACTGCCAATGATGTCGTCCATGTTGTTCCATAAATCGCGTTTGCCATCGCCATCAAAGTCAACGGCATAGTGTCGGTAGCTGCTGGCGATAAATTGGGGCTGTCCCATGGCACCCGCGTAGGACCCCTTCGATTGCGTAGGATCAACATTTTCTTCCCGGCTCAGGAGCAGAAAATGTTCGAGTTCACCACGGAAAAACTTGGCTCGCTTGGGGTAGTAGAAGGCCAGCGTAGAGAGTGAATCAATCACCCGGTATTTCCCGGTGTTTTTTCCGTAGCGACTTTCGATGCCAATGATCGCGACAATGATTTCAACCGGAACCCCATAGGTCTCCTGCGCGCGCTGCAAGGTTTTTTGATGTTGCTGCCAGAACTCAATTCCACCGGCGATGCGCGATTCCTTAACAAAAATATTGCGATAACGATGCCAAGGCATGGTGCTCTCTGCCGGGTGTGAAATCGCCTGAATAATGTCAGCTCGATAGCGGGTCTGACTAAAGATCTGTTGCAGCTCAGCTTTGTCAAAGCCATGCTGGCGCGTCATTTTTTCAATGAAATCGCTGGCCTTGCTGATATCGATGACGGGGTGGGCGGCATTGGCGGTACCCGTAATCAGGGTAAGGTATAGCAGTGCGAATCGGATCACTAATGGCTCCTAGGCGTGCAGTAATTTACGGTGGGTATGTATGCTCATCAGAATACCGAAGCCCGCCATCAAGGTCACTATTGATGTGCCTCCATAACTGACCAAGGGTAGCGGTACGCCGACCACGGGTAGTAGGCCACTGACCATGCCGGTATTGACGAACACATAAACGAAAAAAGTCAGGGTCAGGCTACCAGCCAATAGGCGGCTGAAGGTAGTCTGTGCACGGGTGGCCAGATACATTCCCCGCATCACGATAAATAGATAGGCGGCCAGTAAAATCAGGATGCCGTTAAGACCAAACTCTTCCCCCAGAACCGCGAAAATGAAGTCGGTGGATCGTTCGGGCAGAAACTCGAGTTGGGCCTGCGTGCCGTTCATCCAGCCCTTGCCATAGAGTCCCCCCGAACCTAGTGCGATCTTGGATTGAATAATGTGATAGCCCGACCCCAGTGGGTCGCTCTCCGGATTCAGAAACGTGAGCACCCGTTGTTTCTGATAATCCAGCATGCGGTACCAGATCACCGGTGCAAGGGCAGATAACACCGCCCCCAACGCCAGGATGAGGCGCCAACTCATACCGCTAAGAAACAGCACAAATCCCCCCGCGCAGGCGACCAGCAGTGAGGTGCCGAGGTCGGGTTGCCGTGCAATCAGCAGTACCGGCACCAGAATAATCAGGCTCGCAATCAGGAGTTGAGCAAAACGTGGAGGCAATGGGGCCCGACTCAAATACCACGCCGTCATCATCGGCACTACAATCTTCATCATTTCGGATGGCTGGAAGCGCACAAAGCCAAGATCGAGCCAGCGTTGCGCGCCTTTGCCTGTGTGCCCCAACCACAGAACGGTGAGCAGCAACACGATACCGCACAGGAAAAACCACGGTGCCCAGCGCAGCAATGCATGCGGGGGAATCTGTGCCACGACAACCATCACACTGAACGCAATGCCGATGCGAATGCATTGTTTCAATAACAGGGCGTTGTCGCCTCCCGACGCGCTGTAAAGCACAATTATTCCCATGCCGCAGACGAACAGCAAGCCAAGCAGCAGGGGTAGATCCAGATGCAAACCCTCGAGCAAACCCCGCTCATGCGTTTGTGGACCGTCGGCGGTTGAGAAACTCATGCCCATCAGGGGTTCCTTAAATATCGGTCCATGATGCGACGTGCAATCGGTGCCGCGACCTTGCTGCCACTGCCGCCGTTTTCGACCACGACGGCGACGGCGATCTGAGGGTCGTCAACCGGGGCAAAACCAATGAACAGAGAGTGGTCCCTGAGTTTCTCGACAATCTCTCCGGGTTGGTACACCTCATCTTGCTTAATACTAAAAACCTGAGCCGTTCCGGTTTTTCCGGCGATAGTATATTCAGCGTCTACGCCAATGGCGCGGGCGGTACCGCGCGCGCCATGAACTACGTGGATCATTGATGCGATCACTTCATCCCAATGCTTGTCTGTGGCCGAAACCCGTTGATCGTGATGTGGTTGCATCAGTGTTTCCTGCCGGCTGTGGTCGGGTGTCTCGATAGCGCGCACAATCTTGGGCTGCACGTCTTCTCCGCGTTTGGCGAGTATGGCCGTTGCCCGCGCAAGCTGTAGCGGGGTGGTTAGCATGAAGCCCTGACCGATCGCGGTAATCAGCGTTTCTCCCGGAAACCAGGGTTGGTTGTGTACACGACGCTTCCAGTCGCGAGACGGGAGCAGGCCGGACTGCTCACCGACGATATCCAGTCCGGTTGGTTCTCCCAGGCCGAAACCAGATAGAAAGTCCTGCATTTTATCGATGCCAAGGGCAAGTCCGAGCTTATAAAAATACACATCGCAGGACTGAGTGATCGCGGCATCGAGGTTGACTGCGGCATGCCCCTGCTTTTTCCAGTCTCGGTATTTGTGATCTTTGCCGGGCAGCATGAAGAAACCGGGGCAGAAATGGCGTTGGGCAGAATCAATGATCCCCAACTGCAGTCCGGCGAGACCGACCATGGGTTTGATGGTCGAACCCGGTGGGTATTGGCCAAATAGCGAACGGTTGAATAGGGGTTTGTCCGCCGACGTGTTCAGTGCCTGATAGGTTGCGTGATCGATACCGTTGACGAAAAGATTGGTATCAAAGGTGGGTTTGCTCACCATCGCGAGTATGCCGCCACTGGGTATGTGCAACGCAATGACAGAGCCATTGAAGTCGCCAAGTGCGGTGGTGGCGTCCTCTTGCAGGTGGATATCCAGCGTTAAATGCAAATGATTGCCGCGGGTTGGTGCGGTTTGTTTGAGCACCTGCAGGGTGCGTCCGAGGGCGTTGGTTTCAACATGCTGGACACCGACATCCCCATGCAGAATATCCTCATAGGTCTTCTCGATCCCGGTCTTGCCGATGTGACTGGTGCCGCTGTAGTCGGATGGGTCAATGCGCTCAAGTTCCTCGACATTGATGCGCCCAACATAGCCGATGACATGCGACGTTAGTTCGCCCTTAGGGTACTCGCGGGTTAAACGGGCATGAACATCAACTCCGGGGAAACGGTGACGATTAACCGAAAAACGTGCGACTTCTTCATCTGTGAGGCGAAAACGCAGCGCGATCTTGCGGAAGCCTCGGCTCGGATTGAGTTGTTTATGGAATCGATCAAGGTCTGATTCGGTGAGGGTAATCAGCGCAGCCAAGTCATGCAAAGTAGTATCCAGATCGGGGATCTGATCCGGGATCAATTCGAGACTGAAGGTCGGCAGGTTTTGCGCCAGAATCTCGCCATTGCGGTCGAAGATCAATCCGCGGGTCGGCGGCAGCGCTTGTAATTGAACCTGATTAGCTTGCGAGCGGGTACTGAAATGATGGTGATTGACGATCTGGAGGTCGATCAAGCGGACGATGAGTATACCGATCAATACGATGACAAGGATCATCGTTGCTACTGCACGTCCAAGGAAGAGTTGGCTCTCGAGCAGGTAGTCGCTGATAGCAGTCTGGTGTCGCATGTCAGTGGTGCGCCATCATTAACTGACGTGGAATGCCCGTCTTAGACTTCGCAGCAGCAGAAACGTCCAGGGCCATAATAGGGTGTCGACCACAGGCGTGAGCCAGTATTCCCATGAACCGCTTGGCTGGCTGGTAATACCATCGATCCACCACAACAGCATACGGTACATGATGACCAAAACCAGAATCGTGATGGCTTGATGGGCCAACGGTAACACTCGGGTTCTTTGGTGCATCACAATGGCTAAATAAGCCACGACCGCGAGTGAGAAGGCATAGCGTCCGAGTAGCGTGCCGTTGAGGATGTCGAGCAACAGACCGACAAACCACGCGCTGCCAATGCCAACCCTTTCGGGTAGTGCAATGCACCAGTAGATCAGCACCAGTGCCACCCAGTCCGGGCGCCAGTAGCGCGCCCACTCGGGCATGGAAATGACGCTCAGCATCAGTGCGGCGACTAGCGTCGCCACAATGACAGCGCCGCCACGATGTCGTACCAGACTCATTCGACCGTTACCTCGGTAGCCGGTTCATCGGCAGCGGCTTGGGTGTCTCTTGGCACAACCAGCAACAGTTCGCGTGTGCGTGTTAGCGCGGCGGTGGGGGCCGCACTGACGCGCGCAAACTCATGTCCGGGATCGCGCTCAACGGCGGTCACACGCGCCACCGGGTAGCCCTGCGGAAAACGACCACCAAGTCCGGACGTGATCAGAAGGTCGCCGACTTTGATATCGGCGCTGTTAGGTAGGTGCGGCAAGTCGAGACGATCAACCGCGCCGGTTCCCAGAGCAATGCTGCGCAGTCCATTGCGATTGACCTGAATCGGTAGCGCATGGCTGGGGTCGGTGATGAGCATCACAGTGGAAGACAAAATGCTGGTCCCCACCACTTGACCGACAACGCCGGTGGCGTCCAGTGCTGGCTGGCCCGGGAAAAGTGTGGCACTGGAACCTTTATTGATGACAACCAGATGTCGATAAGGATCAAGATCCACTTTCATCAGTTCAGCAACGAATACTCGCTCACCCAGGTTGGTTGAGGAATCCAGCAGGTCGCGCAGCCGCATATTTTCGATCTGCAAGGTGGAGAGCTTCTGGAGTTGTGACTTCAGTAATAGGTGTTCGGTGTGCAGGCGTTGGTTGTCTTCAATCAAGTCCTGTCTTGACCGAACTTCATCGGCAAGCAGGTCGGCGCCGCGAACAGGCAGGTCAACGACCCAGCGTATCGGATACACAATCAGAGCCAGTGTTGAACGCAGACCATTGAGATAGTCGCTGCGATGGTCTGTTGTCATCAATATTATGGAGGTGAGCAGGAGTACGCCGAGTTGTGCACCCAGAGCAGGACCTTGTGAGAACAGACGTTTGATTTTGCGAATCCCCTAACGCGACAGGCTACTGCGGGACGACAACGGTTCTTCTACTCCAGCGCGAAAATATCACCACTTCCTTCATCCATGATTTCGAGCACCCTGCCACCACCACGGGCAACACAGGTAAGCGGGTCATCGGCAACGATCACGGGTAGCCCGGTCTCTTCCATTAGTAAGCGATCGATATCACGTAACAGCGCGCCACCGCCGGTCAGCACAATACCGCGGTCAGCAACGTCGGCACCCAGTTCGGGTGGGGTCTTTTCCAACGCGGTTTTGACAGCGCCAACAATCCCCGCGAGAGGTTCTTGCAGTGCTTCCAGAATTTCATTGCTGTTGAGGGTGAAGCTGCGAGGGATACCCTCGGCGAGGTTACGACCTCTAACTTCCATTTCCAGCACTTCGGCACCAGGGTAGGCGGATCCAATGGTTGTTTTAATCAGTTCGGATGTGGCCTCACCAATTAGCGTGCCGTAATTGCGTCGCACATAGGCAACGATGGCCTCGTCAAAACGATCGCCACCAATACGCACCGATTCGGAATACACAATGCCGTTCAGTGAGATGACCGCGACCTCAGAGGTGCCGCCGCCAATATCAAGCACCATCGAGCCGCGAGCCTCGTCGACGGGTAATCCGGCACCAATCGCGGCGGACATCGGTTCTTCAATCAGGTACACCTCGCGCGCACCCGCACCCGCTGCCGATTCCTTGATGGCGCGACGTTCGACCTGCGTGGAGCCACAGGGGACACAGATCAGAACCCGAGGACTTGGGCGCAACAGCTTATTTTCATGTACTTTATGGATAAAGTACTGGAGCATCTTTTCGGTTACAGTGAAATCCGCAATGACGCCATCTTTCAGTGGTCGAATGGCCTCAATATTGCCCGGCGTGCGTCCCAACATGCGTTTGGCATCGGTACCCACCGCGGCAACGGATTTGGGGCCACCGGGACCGCGATCCTGGCGAATGGCAACCACGGAGGGTTCATTCAGAACCATGCCCTGTGAACGGGCGTAGATAAGGGTATTGGCCGTGCCGAGATCGATCGACAGGTCATTGGAAAACAGGCCGCGCAGGCGTCGAAACAGCATCGTGTTGGGTCAATCTCTAGGGTTAAGACAAGCGTTATGCGCCACTGTAACAACCGTCAGGGGCTTTGGGCAAGGTATCAATTATGGTAACTTGCGCACTTCATGGGGCGGGCGGCACCGAGCTTCCTTACACAGACTTCATATTTAGCAGGAATAGTCATGTCACTGGATTCATCTGATGTGAAAAAAATCGCTCATTTGGCGCGATTAGGGATTAGCGACGACGCGGTCCCGGAATATGCGACCGAGTTGTCGCGGATTCTCGAGTTGGTCGAGCAAATGAACGCGGTGGACACCTCTGCGGTGTCACCGATGGCGCACCCACAGGACGTAGTGCAGCGCCTGCGCCCTGACGAGGTAACTGAAACCGATAATCGTGATGGGTTTCAGGGGGTGGCGCCTGCCACGGAAGATGGCCTGTATCTGGTTCCCCGGGTGATTGAGTAGGCTATGCATAACAAGACCATTGCCGAATTGTCAGCCGGACTCAGCGCCGGCGAGTTTTCCAGCGTTGAACTGACCGAGGCCTGTATACAGCGCATATCCACACTGGCTGGGCGTAGCAACTGCTTTATTACGCAGACGCCTGAACGGGCGCTGGAGGATGCCAAGCACGCCGATCAACGGCGTGCCACCGGTGATTTCGGGCCACTGACCGGGATTCCTATCGCGCACAAGGATATTTTCTGTACGCAAGGTATCCGCAGCAGTTGTGCCTCAAAAATGCTCGACAGTTTTGTTTCTCCATATGAGTCCACTGTATCCGCCAAGTTAAAGGCCGCAGGCACGGTGCTGCTTGGTAAAACTAATATGGATGAGTTCGCGATGGGCTCGTCCAACGAGACCAGTTTTTATGGCCCGGTGCGCAACCCATGGAATCACGATGTGGTGCCAGGCGGTTCTTCGGGTGGTTCGGCGGCCTGTGTCGCGGCGCGTCTGGCGAGTGCGGCGACCGGCACGGATACCGGTGGCTCGATTCGACAACCGGCCGCCTTATGTGGCATTACCGGCCTCAAACCGACCTATGGCCGCGTCTCGCGCTACGGCATGATTGCGTTTGCATCCAGTCTCGATCAGGCGGGTCCGATGACGCGCACGGCGCAGGATGCGGCGATGATGTTGCAGGCGATGGCGGGGTTTGATGAACGCGATTCCACCAGTGTGGATGTTGGGGTGCCGGATTACAGCGCCAATCTGGCGGATTCGATTGATGGACTGACCATTGGCTTGCCACGCGAATATTTTGCCGAGGGGCTCGATTCCGGGGTTGGCGATGTATTGGAACAGGCGCTGGAAACACTACGCAAGCTTGGCGCCACCACGGTGGACATCGATTTGCCCAATACTAGTCTGGCGGTACCCGCCTATTATGTGGTTGCACCAGCCGAGTGCTCATCTAACTTGTCGCGTATGGATGGCGTACGTTTCGGTTATCGTTGCGAAGACCCTGTCGATCTTGAGGACCTGTACAAGCGTTCGCGTGGCGAGGGTTTTGGTGAAGAGGTCAAACGGCGCATCATGATCGGCACCTATGCGCTGTCGGCAGGTTATTACGACGCCTATTATCTTAAGGCACAACGGGTTCGCCGTTTAATCAGTGATGATTTCACCCGCGCGTTTGATCAGGTGGACGTGATTATGGGACCGACCGCACCCAGTGTGGCGTTTGCCTTGGGTAGCAAGACCGACGACCCAATCGGCATGTATCTGTCTGATATCTATACCATCGCAGTCAATCTTGCGGGTTTACCGGCGATGTCGGTGCCGTGCGGATTCGCTGACGAGTTGCCAGTGGGTCTACAGATTATTGGCAAGCCGTTCGAGGAATCCCGGCTGCTTAATGTCGCGCATCAATTTCAGCAGGCGACCGACTGGCATCAGCGCGCCCCACAGGAGTATCTCTGATGGCTTGGGAAACGGTTATCGGGCTCGAGATCCATGCCCAACTTGCCACCAAGAGCAAGATATTCTCCGGTGCATCAACCGCGTTTGGCGCGGAGCCAAACACGCAAGCCTGTGCGGTTGATTTGGGGTTACCTGGTGTGCTTCCCGTATTGAATCGTGAAGCGGTCAACATGGCGTTGCGGTTTGGCGTCGCGATCGGTGCCGAGATTGCGCCCTACAATGTGTTCGCACGCAAAAATTATTTTTACCCCGATTTGCCGAAGGGCTATCAGATTAGCCAGATGGAGTTACCGATCGTCGGTTCAGGGCATCTGGAAATCGAACTGGAAGACGGTTCGAGCAAAACGGTTGGTGTGACCCGCGCGCATCTGGAGGAGGATGCGGGTAAATCGTTACACGAAGATTATCAGGGCATGACCGGTATCGATCTCAATCGCGCCGGAACCCCGTTGCTTGAAATCGTTTCCGAACCGGATATGCGCTCAGCCAAGGAGGCGATTGCGTATATGAAAAAAATCCACGCGCTGGTTCGTTATCTGGGTATTTGTGATGGCAACATGCAGGAAGGATCGTTTCGATGTGATGCCAACGTGTCGGTTCGTCCGGTGGGTCAGGCCGAATACGGAACGCGTGCCGAGCTGAAAAACATCAATTCCTTTCGCTTTGTCGAACGTGCAATTAATCTTGAAGTTGAACGTCAGATCGATGTGATTGAATCGGGCGGCAGCGTGGTTCAGGAGACTCGTCTGTACGATTCTGACAAGCACGAAACGCGATCCATGCGCAGCAAGGAAGAGGCCAACGATTACCGTTATTTCCCCGACCCGGATCTGCTTCCGGTTGCAATATCAGAGGCCGATATAGAGGCGGCTCGGGCCACATTGCCAGAATTACCGGATGAGAAAAAGAAACGCTTTGTTAGTGAGTTTGGCCTCAGTGACTATGACGCGGGAGTGCTGACGGCGGAGCTCGAGGTTGCAACCTATTTTGAAGTGGTGGCCCAGGAATGTGGTGATGCCAAGTTGGCGTCAAACTGGGTGAGCAGTGATTTGTCTGGCGCGCTGCATAAGTCGGGAATCGAGTTTTCTGATTGCCCGGTCGATGCCGTGCGCCTTGGGGGTGTTTTGAAGCGGGTTGTCGATAACACCATATCAGGCAAAATCGCGAAACAGGTATTTGACGAAATGTGGAATAACGACGCCGATGCCGACACCATTATCGAACAGAAGGGTTTAAAACAGATTACCGATACCGGCGCACTGGAGGCGATGGTTGATGACGTGCTCGCGGCCAATGCCGACCAGGTTGAACAGTACCGTGCGGGCAAGACCAAGGTGTTGGGTTTCTTTGTTGGCCAAGTGATGAAGGCCTCGAAGGGCAAAGCCAACCCTGGTCAGATCAATCAATTGTTTAAGCAAAAGCTGGACTCTTAATCATCGATTGCACGATGACCCGAGTTCAGGTCCCTTCTGCCGAAGGGAGAGTGGATTTAATTCGGGCAGTATTAAACCTGCGCCGCTATAACGAGAAGATTTTTTACATCCTCAGGCCCAAACGGCCACGCTAATTCCCTTTCTGAACGATCATGCCGCAGCACCGGAATGGCGACACCATAGCGTTGCTCCAACCCCGGGTCTTCTGTGATGTCAGATTCAGTTAGGGTAATCTTCAGGTTCAACTGTTCGATCATTTCCAGTGCCTCTTCACACAGATGGCAGCCAGGGCGAGAAAACAATGTGAGCAGGTCGGTTGATTCCGTCATGAGGTAATTATGAACGCACGTATGACCACAATGCCAACACCACAACAGGCCTTGCCCGGCCGGGAAGAATCCATGCCGGTCAACTCGGCGCATTTTGTCACCGGGTATTCGCTGACGCCGCCATTCCCGGACCCGTTACAAAGCGCCCTGTTTGGCATGGGGTGCTTCTGGGGCGCCGAACGATGTTTCTGGTTACTTGATGGTGTTTATACAACGGCGGTGGGGTATGCAGCTGGGCTGACGCCCAATCCAGATTATGAGGAAGTCTGTAGTGGCATGACCGGTCACAACGAAGTGGTATTGGTTGTGTTTGATCCAGAGGTTATTAGCTACGCCGATATGCTCAAGGAGTTTTGGCAGGCACATGACCCGACACAGGGGATGGCTCAGGGTCATGATCGCGGAACGCAGTACCGGTCGGGTATTTATTGTTACGACGACGCGCAGTTGTCACAAGCCGAAGCATCGCGTCAACGTTATCAGGCGGATTTACTAAAGGCGGGTTTAAGCAACATTACGACCGAAATCATTTCTGCCCCGGCGTTCTATTACGCGGAAGACTATCACCAGCAATATTTGGCAAAAAACCCGGGTGGTTACTGTGGCTTGGGCGGTACCGGGGTTTCCTGTTCAGGCTGACAACCGTTCGCCCTGAGACTCGCTTGCAGATTCGCCGAGCAGGGTAGGTAACATATCGGCAAGGGCGGTGGTTCTCGCCAGCATTGACGGACCGTAGAGCATCTGACCCTCGCGCACGATGGGCATCAGGTCATCCAGAGGAAAAAGTTTTGGTGTCCCGGGCAGGGGTGTTGCAGCCGCCGACAAGGCACGCACCGCGTTGATGCCGGGGTAACATTTCAGATAAGCCACTTCATAAGACAGTTGGTTTGGTTCCAGCAGGTCACCACAGGCCATGATCGCTATGAATCGACCGCGCGATTGACTGAGACACATCACCGCCGCTTCATAGCGATGCGTGGATTCGATTTCGAGTAGCCGAATGCGGTCGCTGTAGCGCTTTTGATAGCGGTCCAGAATATCGCTAATACCGGGGTTGGATCGGTCGCGCACGATGACCAACTCCCAGTTCCAGTAGGTCTGCAACAAAATGGAATCGATCGCCTGATCGATGTGTTTGCCCCAGTCGGAGGTGGACAAGCACACGCTGACCAGTGGGGTGGTATGGGATAACGGACTGTTTTGCATAGTAACGCCTCAGTTTTCTTACTGGGTTTGTCCTATCACTGAGCATGATCTGTGCCAAGAATTGGGTATCTATATAAATCAATTGGTTATAACGGGTAAATTGCCGTGGCGACGATAAGTTGACGGGTTGGTGGCGGGGAATCGATACGAAATTTTGACGTTTGCCGACGTTCATCGTCCCCCCGCCTCTGGGAGAGGGCTAGGGTGAGGGAATCTTTTCCTTAACAGCATCCATCAAAGAACGCCACGACAACAACGCATACGGCCTCGCCTGAGGGCTACCTGGCATCATACTGCTACCCCATGTCGCGGTCGCGACCGCCTTATCGAGATAATCCTCGCGCGAGTCGATAGCCCCGAGCTGCAGTAGATTGCCGATGGATATCGAGTTGGCGGAAGGCCTGGAACCATCAATCGCACGTTTGTCCCGAAACCACAGGGCACTGTCCTCGCCCGATGCATAGAAACCACCTTGAACTTCATCCCAGAACTGTTCAATCTGCACCTCGGTGAGTTGTCGCGCGAGCCGCAACCACTGGGTATCTGTCGTTACTGCGTACAGGGTCAGAAACGCCTCGGTGAGCGCCGCATAGTCCTGCGAAAACCCCGCTACTCCGCGCGGCGCTGAAGCACCGTCGCTCCAGTCACGATACAGGCGCTGAGTTTTATCGTCGTACAGTTTGCGCACAATAAATTCAGCCGTCACCAAGGCCTCTTGCAGTAGCTTGGGTTCGCTCAACACCTCGGCGCCGATAGCGAGTGTGGTGATCATATAGGCGTTCCATTCGGTAATGATCTTGTCGTCGACAGGAACGGCAGGGCGCTGTGCCCGCGCCTTGAGCAGCGCGCGCTCAACACGCCAGGATCGGGTCATTGCCTGAGTGGGTTCAATCTCGAAAGTGGAGGCAAGCTGCTGTGTTGTGGCGGCGGCGTACAATACACTTTGACCTGCCAACTCATCATCGCCATGGGCCTGTGTGTTGCCCTCCGAGCGTATCCCGTACCGCGCGACGGCCCAACGGCGCTGCGACTGATCCGGTAACGCGGCGACCAATTGCTCCCACGACCAAGTGTAGTAGGCGCCCTCTCGTTGGTGACTTAAATCCTTGTTGGAGACTGGACTGTCGGCGCCGAGCGCAGAGAAAAAGCCGCCATTCGAGGCGCGCATTTCGCGCAGTACAAAATCGATACTACGGCGCGCGACGTCGGCATAGCGCTGTTCCTGAGTGTAAGAAAACGCCGTGAGATAGGCACGTGTGATCAAGGCCTGATCGTAGAGCATTTTTTCAAAATGCGGTACATGCCACTCGGTATCGATCGAATAGCGATGGAAGCCACCCCCCAACTGATCATGGATCCCGCCCGCGGCCATCTTGTCCAGCGTGTGTAGCGCCATCGCGCGAGTATCGGCATCGGGCTGGCTACCAACAAAAATCAGTTTAACCGCCTCGGGAAACTTGGGTGCCTGGCTGAAACCGCCGTTGAATTCATCGTAGTCAGCCGTGAGATTGCTCAGCGCAGTGGCGATGCTGTCCGTAGGTAAGTTGCCCTTGGCCGCAGGGCGGGCGACTTCACTCAGTCGCTCGACCACGCGCGCACCGGTGGCATAAATGGTCTCCGGTTCCTTTTCCCATAGCGAGGCGATTTTGGGCAGCAACTGTTTCATGCCGGGCTGTCCGCCACGGGTTTCATCGGGAAAGTAAGTGCCTCCCAGAAACGGTTTGCCGTCAGGGGTTGCCCATACCGACATTGGCCACCCCCCCCGTCCTCGCGTCGCGACGACAAAGCGCATGAACGCCGCGTCGATATCGGGTCGCTGCTCGCGATCTATCTTTATAGAGATGAAATGTTGGTTGAGAAGATCTGCGATTTCGGGGTTGCGGAACGACTCGCGTTCCATGACGTGGCACCAATGGCAGGTGAAATAGCCGATCGATACGAACAGGGGTTTGTTCTGCCTTTTTGCCTGTTCCCAAGCTTCTGGCCCCCATGAATACCAGTTGACCGGGTTGTCGGCGTGCATGCGTAGATAGGGGCTGGAAACATCGGCCAGCCGCCAGCCACCGGACTTATCGCCCGCAAAAATTAGGCCTGCGTGCAACCCTAGAACAAGAAAACAAATCCAAAGGCGGATAACACGGGGCATGACGGAAACGTCCGGTAGGTTGGCTGGGCATCACTATCTTACGGAATGTTAGACACAAATACGCGTTGTATACGTGGTTGGGCGGGTGCGCGGAAGATGCTGTATCGGTGTGTTTTAACCCGAGTAAATCCCTAAAGATATCTATCATAGTGTCGATAGATTGTGTGGCGGATGGATAAATACCCCAGTGTTTCCAGTTGGGTAGGTATCGATCTCGGCACCTTGGGTTCATCAGGCTGGACACATTAACCGGGAGCAATAAATATGGCGAGCATACTAGCAGTCGACGACTCTGCTTCAATGAGACAAATGGTTTCGTTTACCTTGAAGGGGGCGGGCTTTGATGTGATAGAGGCATCTGATGGTGTCGAGGCACTGAAGCTGGCGCAGACGCAAAGTGTCAACTTGGTCATCACCGATGTCAACATGCCGAATATGGATGGCATCACCTTGATCAAGGAACTTCGCAATCTTCCCAGTTACAAGTTTATTCCAATGCTGATGTTGACCACTGATTCAGGAATGGACACGAAGCAGGAAGGCAAGGCGGCCGGCGCAACCGGATGGATTGTGAAGCCGTTTAACCCTGACCAGCTATTGACCACGATCAAAAAAGTACTCGGATAGTTACCCGCCACAGTGTGGTTGGGTGATTTACATTCGTTGTAACAACGTATTTTGTTGGGAGGTAGCGCCATATGTCAATTGATATGGCTCAGCTCCATCAGATCTTCTTCGAAGAAAGCTTCGAAGGATTGGACATCATGGAAACCGGATTGATGGAAGCCGCTCGAGACGATGATGTTGTCGACGAGGCGCTCGTTACTGAAACCAAAAAAGAGCTTGACCGCCTGCTCAGCGGTGAAGCTGCCAGTCCCGCCACCGATGGTGGGGCTACTGCATCAACACCTGCAGAATATATCCCGACAGGTTGGCATGTAGTATTTACTCCACATAGAGATTTGTTAACGACCGGCAATGATCCGGTTCACCTGTTTCGCGAGT
>DTRM01000027.1 GCA_012965975.1 Chromatiaceae bacterium
GCACTGGGTGATAGTATCGCGGTCAATGGTGTGTGTCTGACAGCCGTGGAATTCGGTGCGGAATACTTTTGTGCGGACGTGTCGCGCGAGACCCTGGACGTGACAACACTGGGTGGGTTGCAACCGGGCGCGACGCTGAATCTGGAAAAGGCGCTGACCTTGTCGACACCGCTGGGTGGTCATTTAGTCAGTGGTCACGTCGATGGCATCGGTGAGGTTATTGCACGGTCACCCGACGCGCGTTCCGAGCGTTTTGAGATTCGGGCGGCGGACAGTTTGGCGCGTTATCTTGCGGCGAAGGGCTCGATTTGTGTGGATGGGGTGAGCTTGACGATCAACTCGGTGGACGGCGCGGTGGTGGGGCTCAATATTGTGCCGCACACGCTGCAGCAGACTAATTTGTCGGAGTTGCATCCGGGTCGCCGAGTCAACCTTGAAGTTGATATCATAGCCCGCTATCTGGAACGGCTGATGCTGGGTGACCGGGCGGCTGAGGCCACGGGGGCCGGGTTAACCGAAGCGGTACTCCGGGACAGCGGATTTATTTGAACACTGAGAAACCAATGGCATTGAATTCAACCGAAGAAATTGTCGAAGACATTCGTCGTGGCAAAATGGTCATCCTGATGGACGATGAGGATCGCGAGAATGAAGGCGACCTGATTATGGCGGCCGAGTATGTGTGTGCGAGCGATATTAATTTTATGGCACGTTATGGCCGTGGCCTGATTTGTTTGACCTTGACCAGTGAACGTTGTCAGAAGTTACGTCTGCCATTAATGGTCGATGACAATCAGGCAGCGCTGGCAACCAATTTTACCGTATCGATCGAAGCGGCCGAAGGCGTGACGACCGGTATTTCAGCCGCGGATAGAGCGGCCACGGTCAAGGCGGCGGTGGCTGAAGATGCGACCGCAGACGACATTGTGCAACCCGGGCATATCTTTCCATTGCGCGCACAGCCGGGCGGGGTACTAAACCGCGCGGGCCATACCGAAGCCGGTTGTGACCTTGCGCGCTTGTCCGGTGCTGAACCCGCGGCGGTTATTGTTGAAATCCTGAATGAAGATGGCAGCATGGCGCGTATGTCGGACCTGCTGGTGTTTGCACGTGAGCACGATCTTAAAATTGGCACTATCGCCGATCTGATTCAGTATCGGATGGATCATGAAAAGACCGTTGAACTCATCTCCGAGTGTGAGTTTCCTACCGAGTATGGCCACTTTCGGTTGCACGCGTTCGAAGATACGCTCGATGGTCGGATTCATATCGCGCTCATCATGGGAGACCTTGGCGGCGACGATCCAGTTCTGGTGCGAGTGCATATGGAGAACGCCCTGTGTGATCTGTTTGGGTCGCAGCGTGCCGATTGCGGTTATCCATTGCAGGCGGCGATGAAGCGCATCGCACGCGAGGGCAGGGGTGTGGTGGTGGTGTTACGCAAGCCAACGACCTCACGTGGGCTGGCCAATCAGTTGCATACCTATCAACTTGAAGACGATGGTTTGGATGGTTCTGTGGGAGATCAGGTTTGGGACGTGCGCAGCTACGGTTTAGGCGCGCAGATTTTGTCCGCTATAGGTATTCACACGATGCGTGTGTTGAGCTCACCAAAGAACGTGCATGGCTTGTCCGGGTTTAATCTTGAGATTGTCGAATACGTTGAGTGTGACTAATCAGCGAATCCCTGTCCTTTGACCCTGTCTTACGGTAAGGTTATGAAATTATGAGTGAAATTAACACAATCGAAGGCGATCTGATCGTCGGGGATGCCCGCTTTACGCTAGTGGTCACACGCTTTAACAGCTTTATCACCGAGAGTTTGCTCGATGGCGCTGTTGATACCTTGCTGCGTCACGGAGCCAAGCGCGAGAACCTGACTATTGTCCGCGTGCCTGGCGCATTCGAATTGCCACTGGTAGTGAAAAAGATTGCGGCCAAGGGCGACGTTGATGCCATCGTCGCGTTAGGGGCGGTTATTCGTGGTGGCACACCACATTTTGAGTATGTTGCGGGTGAGTGTGTTAAAGGCATGGCCTCGGCGATGATGGCGCATCAAGTGCCGGTCGCGTTTGGAGTGTTAACCGTTGATTCCATCGAACAGGCGGTCGAACGAGCGGGCACCAAGGCCGGCAACAAGGGCGGCGAAGCGGCGCTTTCAAGCATCGAAATGGTCAATATTCTCCGTCAGCTCGACTGATGAGCAGGGAGAGGACCCGGGCTCGCCATCGCGCCGTACAGGGGTTGTATCAATGGCTTCTCTCCGGCATCAGCACCGAAGATATCGAAACCCAGTTTCTTGAAACCCAGGACATGAAGGGTGTCGAGATGTCTTACTTTCAAGAACTTCTGCATCAGGTTCCAGCGCACGTAACCGAGCTTGATGAGCAGTTGAGTCCGCATGTCGACCGATCGCTGCAGGGGCTTGATCCGGTCGAGCTTTCTATCCTTGCGTATGAATTGGGTTATCGTAAAGAGATTCCGTACAAGGTGGTTATTAACGAGGCCGTCAATGCGGCGAAGCGCTTTGGTGCTGAAGGTAGCCACAAATTTGTCAATGGGGTGCTGGATAAACTGGCACACAGCTAAAGAAAGCCCTCACCTTGGCCCTCTCCCTTCAGGAGAGGGCCAAGGTGAGGGACTATAATTTAGTTTTTTCAGTTATTCCTATGCCTCTATCTGAATTCGAACTCATCCAGAAATACTTTAAGCGCGCGCGAGGTAATGGCATCGTGCTGGGTGTAGGCGATGACGCGGCGATCATCGACTGTCCAACCGGTATGCAGCAGGTCATTACGGTGGACACGTTAGTTGAGGGCACCCACTTCAGCATCGACGCCGACCCCGAGAGTCTGGGACACAAGACGTTGGCAGTGAATCTCAGTGACCTCGCCGCGATGGGTGCCACGCCCGCATGGATAACGTTGGCACTGACCCTGCCTGCGGTAGACGAAGGCTGGCTACAGGCATTTTCGCAAGGCTTGCTGGGCTTGGCGCAACGCTGGAATGTCTCGTTGATCGGTGGTGATACCACGCGCGGTCCCTTGTCGATTACACTACAGGCTGGTGGTTGGGTGAAGGCAGGGCAGGCGTTGCGCCGCGACGGTGCTGGCAAAGGCGATTTGATTTATGTCACGGGTTGCTTGGGCGATGCGGGTTTGGCGCTGATGGTCGAGCAGCAAGAGTATCGTCCAGATCCCGGTTATGGCGACTATCTCGCGCAGCGTTTGCATCGGCCTGAGCCTCGTGTGAATGAGGGCCTGGCTCTGTCTGGCATCGCCTCGGCCGCGATTGATATATCGGATGGCCTGATCGCCGATCTTGGACACATCCTCAGTGCCAGTGTGATGGGCGCGACCATTCACAGTGACAGGATTCCACACTCGGCTGCGTTGCAGTCTTATATCGACAGCACAGGCGATGTCACGCTGGCGATGCTGGCCGGAGAGGATTACGAGCTATGCGTTACGGTACCGGAAAGTACTCAGGCTGAATTTGAGCAGCGGTTACCGAATGCTTGTTGGATCGGGGTTGTGGAGGCAGACGCAGGTCTGCGTTGCGTCGATGCGCAGGGTGACAAGATCGAGTATTCCCGCGGGGGATACGATCATTTTTGCGAGACGCAATAATGGCTAGAGTGCCCGATGTAACCGAGTTGTTAACTGATTTCAGATTGCTGCTGGCATTCGGGTTCGGCACTGGTCTGGCACCGAAGGCACCGGGAACCGCAGGTACGGTGGTGGGTTTGATGTTGTATCTGGTATTGCCTGAAATGCCGGTGTGGCAGTACGTCGTATTGTGTCTGGTGATGTCGGTAGTAGGGGTTTGGCTATGTGAATATGCGGCGAACTGGTCCGGCGTCAAGGATCACCCCGGTATTGTGTTTGATGAAATCGTCGGTTATCTGGTGACCATGACGTTCGCGCCGGCGGGCTTGGGTTGGGCCTTGTTGGGGTTTCTTTTGTTTCGGGTATTCGACATACTCAAACCGTTTCCGATCGACGTGCTGGACAAAAATTGTCGTGGCGGTTTTGGAATAATGATCGATGATATTGTCGCGGGTTTCGCGGCACTGGCATCACTGCAGTTTATTGTTTGGCTTGTTCAGGTATAGCGTCGGTGATGATTTCTATCATTTGATCGCTTGATGAGTTCAATAGTGCTTCCAATTTAGCTGCACTCAGCGGTTCGCTGAACAGTTCCCCCTGAACTTCATCGCAGTCGTTCTCGGTGAGAAACTCAAGTTGTGCAAGGGTTTCCACGCCTTCCGCAATCACGTTCATTCCCAGTTTGTGTGCCAAGGAGATAATGGCCGACGCCATCGCCGAATCATCAGGGTTATGCGGAATATTACGAATAAACGATAGATCAATTTTGAGATTATCCAGTTTGAATCGGGTCAGGTAATTCAGGGATGAGTAACCGGTACCAAAATCATCAATGGATGTGTGAATGCCGATGGCGTTCAGGTGGCGTAAGGTAGCTGCGGTACTCTCTACGTCGTTCATCGCAAGCGACTCAGTGATTTCCAGTTCGAGTAATCCCGGTTGTAGCCCGGATTCATCAAGGGTTTCCTCGATCAGTGACCCGATATAGTCCTGGTCCAACTGTCGCGCAGATACGTTCACCGCAACGCGCACGGAACCTATCCCGTCTCGGTGCCACCGACTGGCGTTGCGGCAAGCCGTTTTCAGCACCCATTCTCCAAGAGGAATGATCAGTCCGGATTCCTCAGCGATCGGTATAAATTCAGACGGTGGTATAACGCCCAGTTCGGCGGTCTCCCAGCGTAGCAGAGCCTCAACTCCAACCATCTGGTGGGTCTTGGTTGATACCTTGGGTTGATACACCAGGGTAAATTCATTTTTTTCGATTGCCTTGCGCATGTGTTGCTCAAGGTTGAGGCGATTGATGGCGGCCTGGTCCATGTCAGCCGTATAAAAGGCATAGGCATTGCGCCCCTTGTCCTTGGCACGATACATGCTGGTGTCTGCATTTTTAATAAGCACATCACTCGCGCTGCCATCTTCAGGGTAAATTGCGATGCCGACGCTGGTCGTGACGTTGAGTTCCTGATCCTCAAATACAACGGTTTGTGAAACTGATTCGATGATTTTCTTGGCCACCCGACCAGCATCTTCGGCGACAGAGATGTTTGGCAGAAGAATCATGAATTCATCGCCACCCAGTCGCGCCACCGTGTCATCGTCGCGTATGCAGTTCTGTAGGCGTTGGGCGACCACACGCAGTAATTGATCTCCGAAGGAGTGACCGAGTGAGTCGTTAATGATCTTGAACCGATCTAGATCGAGAAATAAAATGGCCAGCTGTTTTTTCTCACGTGATGCATGTGCCAGTTCGATGTCGAGCCGATCGTTCAACATCGTGCGATTAGGTAAATCTGTCAACGCATCGTGATAGGCCTGCCAGGTCATCCGCTTGGCGGCGGTTTCGGCACGTTCTTTGGATATGGCCAACTGCTGGTTTGCAGTTTTCAACGCGTGGGTGCGCTCCGCAATATTTTCTTCAAGTATCACGTGTTGTTGGGCAAGTTCGGAATCGCGGATCTGAATCTCGTTCATCATTTTGTTAAAAGTGCCGATCAGTCGTCCGATCTCATCACTACCTTCGCCAGCGACTTGCAGCGCATAGTTATTGTTTTTAGCTACTTCTGTCGCGGCTTTCGATAAACGCAAAATGGGGTCGGTGACTAGCCGTTGCAGTTTGGATGCGATGGCATAGACCAGTATCAACGATCCCATCAATATGGACAGAAGAACTACGCCATACCAGATCAGGCGCGCCTTCATCACCATCAGATCGGAACGAATATACATAGCCCCGTATTTCTGGCCATCGATTACGATGGGTTCCATGATGTCGAAATGATCATCCCATAACGGGACCGATTCGCCGGTGGCGTTGATCGGTACCGTTCCGTCGGGGATGTCATCGCGCAGATAATGGGCAAAGGCTCGGCCGTCAGGCGAATAAATAGTGGCCGCCAGAATATGCGGTTGGGAAGACAGAAAACTGAGAGTCTGGACCGCGGTTGCGGTGTCGTTCAACGTTAAAGCGGCGGCGATATTCGGCCCGAGTATTTGGGATACCGTGATCAGGTCGGTGCGTAGCGATTTTCTGAGGTTACTGATGTCGTTGAGCATCAGGACAGTACAGGTCAGCACCAGCACGATGATGCTGGTGAGCATCATCATGCCGGTTATTTTCTGTTGCAGAGAAAGACTGCTAAACCGCGCCATACCATCAATTTTGTGGCAGCAGACCGGATTGTCATCCGCGCCTGATACCCCCTATACCCTAGATATTGGTTTACTCTGGGGGTTATCGGCCAAAAGGGGGCCGACTTTATTGATGATTTCCGGCAACAGCCGGCGGGGAAAGGGGGGCTATTGCTTGTCTTTGTCGTGCTCAATCAGCGCATAGGCAGAGTGGTTGTGAATGGACTCAAAATTCTCTGATTCGACCGTATAGGCCGCAATCCGCTCATCCGCGTTAAGAATACTGGCCACGTCGCGCACCATATCCTCAACAAATTTAGGGTTTTCATAGGCACGTTCGGTGACGAATTTTTCATCGGGCCGTTTCAACAAGCCGTACAGTTCGCACGATGCCTGTTTCTCGACTATGTCGATGACTTCTTCGATCCACACGAAACCACGGGTGCGGACGGTGATGGTCACGTGGGAACGCTGATTATGCGCCCCATGCTTGGAGATTTTCTTCGAGCATGGACACAGGCTGGTGACCGGAACCACAACTTTGAGGGACATATCCGCCTGACCGTCATGGATTTCGCCGATGAAGCTGACCTCATAATCAAGCAGGCTTTTTACGCCCGTGACCGGAGCCGTTTTATCCACGAAGTAGGGGAAGGTCATCTCAATGTGGCCGGAGCTGGCTTCAAGGCGATCGGTCATTTCGGCCAGCATTTCGTTAAAGGACTTGACCGTAATCTCGTTCTCATGACCGTTGAGGATCTCCATGAAACGCGACATATGCGTCCCTTTAAAATTGTGTGGGAGATTCACGTACATGTTGAAGTTGGCGATAGTGTGTTGTTCGCCACTGCTGCGGTCGCGCACCTTAATCGGGTGCCGAACATCTTTGATGCCGACTTTGTCGATCGCAATATGGCGCGTATCAGGGGTGCTTTGAACGTCATCCATGGGTTGTGGGGTATCGATGGTTGAGGTGCACTGAGTCATGGGTTCGATAAAGGCCTTTTATTGAGTCCGCCGACGTTTCGCCGAGTCGGACCCGAATACCTGATAAGATTAGTAGGTATTTTACGCGAATCGGCGTCCATCAGCAACCACTGGCGGTGGGTCGAAACCTAAAGTCAGCTCTAGAAACGGCCTTCAATCAGCTGCCATTGACGACGATAAGCCCATGAAAAATATTGATTAGTTGGTCGCTTGGTTCAACTCGGTCGGACGATGATGAATTCGGCGATTCGGCGCAGCATATCCGCACGCTGGTCAAGATCAGACAGGCTTTTGAGGGCCCGCTGATACAGGTCCTCGGCCTTTTCACGGGCCGCTTCCAGACCGATTAGCGACGGATAGGTGGGTTTGTCCATGGCGATATCCTTGCCTTGGGTCTTGCCCAGTGTGTGGGTATCGCCCTCGATATCAAGAATGTCATCGCGTATCTGGAAGGCGAGTCCAATGCAGTTGGCAAAGTGACTGAGGCGCTTTATTTGCTCGTCGGTCACCTCGGTCGTCGCATAGGCACCGAGCAGCACACTGGAGCGAATCAGCGCCCCGGTTTTGTGAATGTGCATATTCTCAAGCTCGGTGACGCTGAGGGTTTTGCCGACTGACGCCAGATCAATGGCCTGCCCACCGGCCATGCCTCGCGACCCGGAGGCAAGGGCCAGCGCCTCGATCATGCGCAGGCGAGTGTCCGCCACAATGCTCAGACGCGGATCATGGCTGAGAATATAGAATGCCAGTGACTGCAGGGCATCCCCTGCGAGTAACGCGGTTGCCTCGTCAAACGCCACATGGCAGGTTGCGCGCCCTCGGCGTAACTCATCGTTATCCATGGCCGGAAGATCGTCATGAATCAGAGAGTAGGAATGAATCAGTTCAACCGCGCAGGCGGGCCCGTCGAGACCCCGCATATCAACACCCAGCGCGATGCCCGTCGCATAGACCAGCATCGGACGCACACGCTTGCCGCCGCCCAGAACCGAGTAACGCATGGCCTTGTGCAGAATTTCCGGCGTGGTGTCGGGTGACGGAAGCCAACGGTCGAGCGCAGGTTCTACCCGCGCCTGGCACTCCAGCATAAACGCGTCGAGGTCGGACGGTTTACTCTGACTCAAAGTTTTGGGGTTCACTTTCAAAATCCTTTGACAGCAGAATCTCGACTTTCTGTTCTGCCTCGGTCAGCGCCTGCTGACAGGTTCGAGTCAGTTCGATGCCGCGTTCAAAATGTTGCAGCGACTCTTCGAGGCTGATATCGCCTTGTTCCATCTTTTCAACCAAGGTTTCCAGTTCTTTCAAGGATGCCTCAAAGTCGATTTTTTTGTTTTTGCTTGTCACTGGATTTTCACTAACTGATTGCTGGTACTGGAAATAATACTGGAAGTTGCCGGTTTCGAGAACATCAACCGTGATTTAGTGCTTGCGAGCTATTGACACCCCAATTACGCGGGGCTTATAGTTCCTGGCCTCAAGGTTGTAAAATAACCTGATAAATCATATAATTATAGTTTAAATTCTACGGAATAGTGGAGGGAATTATGGATCTTAAAGGCAGTAAAACAGAGCAGAGTCTAAAAGACGCCTTTGCCGGTGAAAGTCAGGCAAATCGTCGTTATTTGTATTTCGCGGCCAAAGCCGATGTCGAAGGTTACAATGATGTAGCCGCTGTTTTCCGCTCAACGGCGGAAGGTGAAACCGGCCATGCTCACGGTCATCTGGAATATCTTGAGGCCGTCGGTGACCCGGCGACTGGTATGCCCATTGGCGGTACCGGCGACAATCTTAAGGCATCCATCGCGGGTGAAACCCACGAGTACACGGATATGTACCCAGGTATGGCCAAGGACGCACGTGACGAGGGTTTTGACGAGATCGCCGACTGGTTTGAGACGCTGGGCAAAGCCGAGCGTTCTCACGCCAATCGTTTTCAGAAGGCGTTGGACGCACTCGACGATTAATACCGATGGTGCGCCGGTTGGGCGGTTCGCCTGCCGGCGTGTGGCCATTGTGCTTGGCTACAGGAAACGCAATTGATGCAGGAACACATGATGGGCAAGTTGTCGCGACAGGATTTAATGAGTCTGGAAGACTACGCAGCAGCGCGGTCCTCCTTTCGAGCCGACGTGATGGCGCAGAAGAAACATCGGTTTCTTCAATTGGGCGATCATGTGCGTCTTATTTTCGAAAGTCGCCTGACCATGCATTATCAGGTGCAGGAGATGCTGCGGGCGGAAAAAATTTTTGAGGCGGATGGGATTCAGGAAGAACTGGATCAGTATAATCCACTGATACCCGATGGCTGTAATTGGAAGGCCACCATGATGATCGAATATTCTGACGTGGCTGAGCGACAGGATATGTTGGCGAAAATGAAGGGTATCGAGGATCGGGTCTGGGTTCAGGTCGGCGGCTACGACAAGGTCTGGGCAATTGCCGACGAAGACTTGGAGCGCTCCAACGACGAAAAAACCTCGGCGGTGCACTTTTTGCGCTTCGAGTTGGATACCGATATGGCCGAGGCGATGAAGTCTGGCCAACCGCTGAATATCGGCATCGAACACCCCTCGTGCTGTGTGCAAATCGAGCCGGTTGGCGAGGATTTGCATCAGACGCTGACCAGCGATCTGGATTAGAGCTGAAACGGTTCGCGGGCAAGCCCGCTCCTGCAGTGTGGGCGAACCGAACAAGCCCCGAAGCTTCGACGCGTCAGCGACAACATAGCCCATTGATACGCCCGATTGTTGCGTTATACTGAACGCGTAAATGTTCCTCCTCGCGACCTTACGGAGTTAGTCACAGACGATGGCTGGTAGTTACGATGCCTCGGCAATTGAAGTTCTGACCGGACTCGAACCGGTTCGAAAGCGCCCCGGTATGTATACCGATACGGCGCGTCCCAATCACCTCGCACAGGAAGTCATCGACAACTCGGTCGATGAGGCCATCGCCGGTCACGCCTCCATTATCGATATCCAATTGTTCAAGGACGGGTCCTTACAGGTGCGCGACAACGGTCGCGGCATGCCGGTCGATATTCATCCTCAGGAAGGCGCCCCCGGGGTGGAGGTTATCCTCAGCAAACTGCATGCGGGCGGTAAGTTTTCGGGCAAGAATTATCAGTTTTCAGGCGGCCTGCATGGGGTCGGTGTGTCGGTCGTGAACGCGTTGTCGAAAAACCTGGAAATTTGGGTGCGGCGTGGCGGACAGGAATACAATATGTCGTTCGCCAACGGGGAAAAGACCTCCGATCTTGAGGTGGTTGGCAAAGTCGGCAAGAACAATACCGGCACCACGTTACGGTTCTGGCCCGACCAGCAATTTTTTGATAGTCCCAAAATTTCGTTGGCGAAGTTGCGTCACACTTTACGGGCCAAGGCGCTGCTGTGCCCTGGCCTGAATGTCAACCTGCTTGACGATGCCAGTGGGGAAAAAACCTCCTGGTGTTACGAAGATGGTTTTATCGCGTACATGAATGAGCGCATCGGTGATGTTAATTGCATTCCCGAAGAGGTTTACACCGGCGGTATTGAAGGTGAGCGCGAGATGGCCGATTGGGCCGTGGTGTGGCTACCGGATGGAGGCGAGGGCGTCACCGAGAGTTACGTTAATCTGATTCCGACCGCACAGGGTGGCACACATGTGAATGGTCTGCGCGCGGGTCTGACCGACGCGGTGCGCGAGTTTTGCGAATTTCGTAATTTGATTCCACGCGGGGTCAAGATCAGTCCCGATGATGTTTGGGATCAGTGCAATTATTTACTCTCAGTCAAGTTACGCGATCCGTCGTTTACCGGCCAGACCAAGGAGCGATTGTCGTCGCGCGAGTGTGCGGCGTTCGTCTCGGGTGTGGTCAAGGACAGCTTTGGCTTGTGGTTAAATCAGCATACCGCTGCTGGAGAATTGCTGGCCGATCTGGTGATCAACAATGCCAATCGACGCCAGCGTGCTGGCAAAAAGGTGATTCGTAAAAAAGTCACCACAGGCCCGGCACTGCCGGGCAAACTGGCTGACTGCACGGTGCAGGATCTGGGTCGGACTGAGTTGTTTCTGGTTGAGGGAGATTCCGCCGGTGGTTCGGCGAAACAGGCGCGCGATCGCCAGTTTCAGGCCTTAATGCCATTGCGTGGCAAGATTCTAAACACCTGGGAGGTGGACGCATCTGATGTACAGGCCTCGCAAGAGGTACACGACATCGCTCAGGCCATTGGCGTGGAGCCGGGATCCGATGACTTGTCGGGGCAGCGCTATGGCAAGATTTGTATCCTTGCCGATGCCGACCCCGATGGCGCACACATTGCGACACTATTGTGCGCGCTGTTTCTGCGTCATTTTCGGCCGCTGGTGGTGGCAGGCTCAATCTATGTGGCGATGCCACCGCTGTATCGTATCGATGTCGGCAAGCAGGTGTTTTATGCGCTCGATGATTCCGAGAAACAAGGTATTCTGGATCGAGTCGAGGCCGAGAAGATGAAGGGCAAGGTGAGCGTGCAGCGCTTTAAAGGTCTGGGTGAGATGAATCCGATGCAGTTGCGCGAGACCACCATAGCACCTGAGACTCGGCGTTTGATTCAGCTAACAATCGAACCCGGTGACGATACCAATACGTTAATGGATATGTTGTTGAGCAAGAAACGTGCGAGTGATCGCAAGAGCTGGCTCGAAAAGAACGGCGATCTGGCGGTTGTTTAAGCATGAGTGACACGATTGACATCAATACCGATGGCGTAGAGCAACTGCCGCTGCGCGAGTTTACCGAGAAGGCCTACCTCGATTATTCGATGTACGTGATTCTCGACCGTGCGTTGCCGAATATTGGCGACGGTTTGAAACCGGTGCAGCGTCGTATCGTTTACGCCATGTCCGAACTGGGCCTGTCTGCGGTATCCAAGCACAAAAAATCCGCGCGTACCGTTGGTGACGTATTGGGCAAGTTTCATCCGCATGGTGATTCGGCCTGTTATGAGGCCATGGTATTGATGGCGCAGCCATTTTCCTATCGTTATCCACTGGTGGATGGGCAGGGCAACTGGGGTTCACCGGACGATCCCAAATCGTTTGCTGCGATGCGCTACACCGAGGCACGGCTAACTGGCTATGCGCAGTTGTTGTTGTCGGAGTTGGGCCAAGGTACGGTAGATTGGACGCCGAACTTTGACGGTACCCTGAAAGAGCCCGCGTTGTTACCGGCGAGGGTCCCGAATTTATTGCTCAATGGTGTGACCGGAATTGCAGTCGGTATGGCAACCGATGTGCCACCACACAATCTACGCGAAGTGGTTAGTGCTTGTATTCGCTTGCTTGAGAGCCCCAAGTCGACGGTTGATGAACTGTGTGAAGATGTACTGGGGCCTGATTATCCCACCGAAGCTGAGGTCATCAGTTCACCCGAGGATGTTCGCAAAATCTACCAGACCGGTAACGGCAGTGTGCGTATGCGCTCGGTGTTTGAACTCGAAGACAGTGACATTGTGATTACCGCATTGCCGTACCAGGTCTCGGGCGCGAAGATATTGGAACAGATCGCGAACCAGATGCGTGCGAAGAAACTACCGATGGTAGAAGACCTTCGCGATGAGTCGGACCATGAGAATCCCACCCGTCTGGTGATATCACCGCGCAGCAACCGAGTGGATGTTGAGCAATTGATGTCACACCTGTTTGCCAGTACCGATCTCGAACGCACCTATCGGGTGAACTTGAATATTATCGGTCTCGACGGACGTCCGCAGGTGATGAATCTGCGTACCCTGCTCAAACAGTGGCTCACCTTTCGCACCACAACGGTACGTCGTCGTCTGCAATATCGTTTGGACAATATTTTAGCGCGTCTACATATCCTCGACGGCTTGCTGGTGGCCTATCTGAATATCGATGAGGTGATTGCGATTATCCGTAACGAGGATGAACCCAAACCGGTGCTGATTGCGCGATTTGATCTGAGTGACATTCAGGCCGAGGCGATTCTTGACTTGAAGTTACGCCACCTCGCCAAGCTCGAAGAGATGAAGATTCGTGGTGAGCAGGAACAACTCGCACAGGAGCGGGATCAGCTACAGAAAGTTCTGGGTTCAGAGCGTCGCTTGAAAACGCTGATCCGCAAAGAACTGGAGGCTGATGCCGAAAAGTTTGGCGATGACCGACGCTCACCGATCGTGGTCCGAGAGCCTGCGGTTGCACTGAACGAAATGGATCTGATATCCAGCGAGCCGCTGACAGTCGTATTGTCACAGAAGGGATGGGTGCGAGCCGCCAAGGGGCATGACATTGACCCGTTGAAGTTGACGTACAAGGCGGGTGATGCCTTCTGTTCGGCCTCGCGAGGCAAGAGCAACCAAGCGGTGGTGTTTCTCGATAGCACGGGTCGTAGTTACAGTATGCAGGCCCATACCTT
The DNA here is from genome assembly GCA_012965975.1 of Chromatiaceae bacterium. Taxonomy (GTDB): domain Bacteria; phylum Pseudomonadota; class Gammaproteobacteria; order DTRM01; family DTRM01; genus DTRM01. The sequence continues at coordinate 13,624 of DTRM01000027.1, forward strand.
GCCCTCCGCACGTGGCCAGGGCGAACCGCTCAGTGGGCGGTTATCACCTCCGTCAGGTGCGACCTTTGCTGGCGCGATGATTGGCGAACCCGGTGACAAGATCGTACTCGCATCGGATGCGGGTTATGGCTTTGTCATCCAACTCAAGGATCTCTACGTCAAGAACAAAGCGGGCAAGGCGTCATTGAAATTGCCCAACGGCTCGGAAGTGCTGACGCCGGTATCCGTTATCGATATGGACAGCGACAGGCTTGCGGCGGTTACCACCGAAGGTCGTTTGTTGGTATTCCCCGTGTCCGAGCTGCCGCTGTTGGCGCGAGGCAAGGGCAACAAGATCATTCAGATACCGGGCAAGCGGGTAGCCGCACGCGAAGAGTATGTGGTCGGCATTATGTGTATTCCCGAGAAGGGACGTCTTACGATTCATTCCGGGCAACGTCACTTTACGTTGAAGCCAAAAGACCTCGATGCATTTGAAGGGGAACGCGGTCGACGTGGTAACAAGCTGCCACGCGGGTTTCAGCGTGTTGACGGCCTGACCATCGAATAATGTTATGCGCGCCGTTCAAGGGGCTTCGACCAGTCCGCGGGCGGGAAAGCGAGGTCATTGCGCCACCCTACGACGTTGTTAACAGTGCCGAAGCGGCACAGCTTGCGGCCGATCGACCCTATAGTTTTTTGCATATCTCCCACCCTGAAATCGATGCCCGTGAGGGCGCTGATCTGTACGCCACAGCCAGTGAAGCATTGGCGAATCTGTCGGAACAGGGTGTGCTCGCTCGCGATTCCACGGCGTGTTACTACGTGTATCGCATCTCCACCGAAGACCATGTGCAGACCGGAGTCGCGCTGGCCGCATCAGTAGACGCCTATATCGACAACCGCATTCGTAAGCACGAGTTTACGCGACCGGACAAGGAAGACGAACGTGCTGAACACATCGATCGGCTAAACGCACAGACGGGGCCGGTCCTATTGGTCTACGCCGAACAACCTCAGTTGGACACCATGTTGCAGACGCTCGCAGCAGTGCCACCTGATATGGACGCACTGCTTGTCGGTGTGCGTCATCAAGTTTGGGTGGTGCGCGAAGCCGAGCAGGTGCGTGAACTTGATCTCGCCCTGAATGATTTACCCGCCATGTACATTGCGGATGGTCATCATCGCTCGGCGGCTGCGGCGCGTGTGTGTGAGCGACGCCAACGTGGGGATGCGAGCGAGTATTTTTTGGCGGTCGCGTTTCCGCATACGCAAATGAACATCCTCGACTACAATCGCGTGGTCACCGACTTGAACGGTCTGTCGAGCGATCGGTTTCTCGAGCGCGTTGGCCAGCGGTTTGGGGTTATGCCGGAGGCGGAACCGGTCCGCCCGCACCGGCCCAGAGAGTTTGGTTTATACCTTGATGCTCAGTGGTATCGCTTGGTCGCCAACGATACTGACATCAGTGACGACCCGGTGAAGGGCTTGGATGCCAGCATTCTTTCCGACGGGTTATTAGCGCCGATTCTGGGTATTCATGACCCTCGGCGAGATGCTCGCATCGATTTTGTCGGTGGTGCCCGTGGGCTTGATGGCTTGCAGCGGCGAGTGGATGAGGGCGATATGGTCGCTGCGTTCTCGTTGTTTCCGACCCCCATGGAGGCGTTAATGGCGGTTGCCGACAGCGGTGAAGTGATGCCACCAAAATCCACCTGGTTTGAACCGAAGCTGGCAGATGGTCTACTCTCCTATATATTGGAGTGACGGAAAGACTGAATGGTTAGTGTCAAAAGCAGGGTGCCGGTTTCGGATCAGATCGGCGAGGTTGATCTGAATGCGTGGCTAGCATCCATTTCGGATAGTTATCCAGAGGAACAGCTGGAGATTATTGCGCGTGCCTGCGCACTGGCGGCCAAGGCACATCACGGACAGTCGCGCGCGTCCGGTGAGGCCTATGTCGGTCACGTTATGACAGTCGCCGATATTTTGGTCGATCTGCACATGGATTACGAGACCGTGTCGGCGGCGCTGTTACACGACGTGGTGGAAGACACCTCGGTTGAGCTGACAGAAATCGAGCGTGACTTTGGACTGAGCACGGCTCGATTGGTTGATGGCGTGACCAAAATGAGTTCCTTGCCCCAGTATCGCAGTGCGGCAGGAGAGGGCAGTGTGGATGCCCAGCACGCGGAAAGTCTGCGCAAGATGTTGTTGGCGATGGCGGAAGATGTTCGCGTGGTGTTGATTAAGCTGGCCGATCGACTGCACAACATGCGCACCCTGAATTTTCTGCCGGAGTACAAGCAGGTCCGTATCGCCCAAGAGACCAAGGATATTTACGCGCCGTTGGCGAATCGTCTGGGTATCTGGCAGATCAAATGGGAGCTGGAAGATCTCTCGTTTCGTTACCTCGAACCAACGACCTATAAACAAATAGCCCAGCTGCTTGCTGAACGCCGTCTTGATCGGCAGCAGTTTATTGATGAGGTGGTGGGCCGTCTCACCAGCGAGCTGGAACAGGTAGGCATTAAGGGTGAGATCCAGGGTCGCGCCAAACACATCTACAGTATCTGGCGAAAGATGCGGCGCAAGGATGTCGAGTTCGACAAAATATTCGATGTTCGAGCCGTACGTATTTTGCTGGATAACGTGGCGCAATGTTATGCCGCGCTGGGTATCGTGCACTCTTTGTGGCCGCCGATTCATGGTGAGTTCGATGACTACATTGCGACACCGAAGGATAATCTGTATCAGTCACTGCATACGGCGATCTATGGGCCAGGTGGTCGCGTGGTCGAGGTTCAGATTCGCACCCATGAGATGCACGAGCACTCTGAACTGGGTGTGGCGGCGCATTGGCGTTACAAGGAAGGCGGCAAGCATAATGCCGCATTTGAAGATCGTATTGCGTGGATGCGTCAGTTGTTGGAATGGAAGGATGAGTCCGACGATGCGGGTGATTTTATTGATCGTTTCAAGGCTGAGGTGTTCGAGGATCGTGTCTATGTGATGACGCCGATGGGCAAGGTGATGGATCTGCCGCAAGGCGCCACGCCACTGGATTTTGCGTATTACGTGCATACGGATATTGGTCATCGCTGTCGAGGCGCGAAGATCGATGGACACATTGTGCCGCTGACCCACGAGCTTACCAATGGCGATAGCGTTGAAATATTGACCTCAAAACGGGGGATTCCCAGTCGCGATTGGCTGAGTCCACATCTGGGTTATTTGAATACACCGAGGGCGCGCGCGAAGGTGCGCAGCTGGTTTCGTCATCGCGATCACGATCAAAACCTTGTCTCCGGGCGGGCGCTTTTTGATAAGGAACTGCATCGTTTGGGCGTCGAGAAATTCGATAAGAAAAGCCTTCTGACGCGTTTTAACTATCATAAGTTTGACGACTTTCTCGCGGCGATTGGTCATGGTGAGATATCGACTGCACAGTTGGCGAATGCGGTGGATATGCCGGTTCAGGCATTGCCGCGACAGCAACCCCGACACAAACGTGGGCATGCCAAGAGGCTCAAGTCCGATGAGATTTGGGTTCAGGGTGTGGGTGATCTGCTGACTCAAATTGCGAAGTGTTGCAAGCCGGTGCCTAAAGAACCCATTGTTGGTTACATCACCCAAGGACGCGGCGTGACCATTCATCGACACGATTGTTCCAGCCTGCTACGGATGCAAAAGAGTCATCAAGAACGACTGATCGAGGTCAGTTGGGGTGGCGATACGCGCTCGTCTTACCCAGTCGATATGTTGATTATTGCGTATGATCGTCGCGGGTTGTTGAGCGACATATCGATGTTGTTGAGTAACGAGTCGATTAATGTGAATTCAGTGAATACCTTGACCGATCGGCATGACAACATGGCGCACATGACCATTAGCATGGAGATCAGTGACCTTGCCCAGCTAAGTCGTGTGCTCGACAAGATCGGGCAGTTACGCAACGTTGTCGAAGTGAAACGACGAACGTAGGAGAAGCAGCCTTGGCCGCGAACCTTCCATGCTGCGGAATATCCTAGTTCTCGGGCGAGCGCGCCCCTACATAATCGTCGCTAAAATAGAATAAGGAAATTGGTAGGCGCGGGCAGGGTCGAACTGCCGACATCTACGATGTGAACGTAGCGCTCTACCGCTGAGCTACGCGCCTGTAGAGGCCTGCCACCATACAAGATTCCCCAGTATGGATTCAAGAGAAAGTGTGATTTGGCGGTGATGTTCCTGTTAAAATCGCGGTTTTATAGCCACTTTTTCGACCGAATTCATGATTCGCACCCGTTTTGCCCCCAGTCCGACCGGTTATCTGCACATTGGTGGTGCCCGCACCGCGTTATTTTCTTGGCTCTACGCGAAAAAGCACGGTGGCCAGTTCATTTTGCGCGTGGAAGACACGGACCGGGAGCGCTCGACCCAAGAGGCGGTCGACGCGATCTTTGCGGGTATGGAATGGCTTGGTTTAACCGCCGAAGAAGGGCCGTTCTATCAGACCCAGCGTTTTGGCCGATACAAAGAGGTCATGCAGCAGTTGCTCGACGATGGCAAGGCCTACCACTGTTACTGCTCGAAGGAACGGTTGGAGCAGCTGCGCGAAGACCAAATGGCCGCGGGCAGCAAGCCTCGATACGACCGCTGTTGTCTGAATCGTGAAGGTGCGCCCCCTGAGGGAGTCGATCCGGTTGTGCGATTTTTGAACCCGACTGAGGGCAGTGTGGTGGTCGACGACCAGATCAAGGGCGCCGTAGTATTTGATAACGCCGAGCTGGACGACCTCATTATCGCGCGTTCCGATGGTTCACCCACCTATAATTTCTGCGTCGTCGTTGATGATCTCGATATGCAGGTCACGCATGTGGTCCGCGGTGATGATCATCTCAACAATACGCCTCGTCAGATTAATATTCTGACCGCCTTAGGCGCCAACCCACCCAGCTATGCACATGTGCCGATGATTCTCGGCGATGATGGACAGAAACTTTCCAAGCGTCATGGCGCAGTGGGTGTGATGCAGTACCGTGACGACGGTTTTTTGCCCGAGGCGGTGCTGAACTATCTGGTGCGACTGGGCTGGTCGCATGGGGATCAGGAAATCTTTTCAGTCGACGAGATGATCGAGCTGTTCGATCTAGCCGATGTGAATAAATCCGCATCCGCCTTTAATACCGAGAAGCTGTGCTGGCTCAATCAGCACTACATGAAAGAATCGGACCCCCAGCGTCTGGCCAACTTGTTGGAACCCCATTTGCAAAAGCTGGGGATTGATCCCGCGTCTGGCCCGGATCTGGTGGACGTCGTTGAAGCGCAGCGTGAGCGTGCGCAGACCTTGGTGGAGATGGCGGAGATCAGCGAGTTCATCTATCGCGACTTTAGCGAGTACGACGAGAAGGCAGCGAAGAAGAACCTACGCCCGGTTGCAGCCGATCCGTTGGTACAGGTAAAACAGGCCTTGCAGTCGCTTGAGGATTGGGCGCCAGAGGCCTTGCACCAAGTGATTATCGATGTCTCCGAGGCGATGGGTGTGAAGATGGGGAAAGTCGCGCAGCCACTGCGTGTCGCTGTGGTTGGTCGTGCAGCATCCCCCGGCATTGACGTGACGCTGTTTCTGGTTGGTAAAGAGGCCTGTCTGCGTCGTATCGATCAGGCGTTGGCCTTTATCGATCAACGCGCGGCCGTGTCCTGATTGACGACGAGAGAATAAAAAAATGTCAGAAGACGTATCCAAACCCAGTAACTTTATTCGTACTATCATTGATCAGGATATCGATTCTGGCAAACACGATGGCCGCGTGCATACCCGTTTTCCACCCGAGCCCAACGGTTATCTCCACATCGGCCACGCCAAATCCATTTGCCTGAATTTCGGCATCGCACGTGACTATAGTGGTCAGTGCAATTTGCGTTTTGATGATACCAATCCGAGCAAGGAAGACGTCGAGTACGTTGATTCCATTCAGGAGGATGTGCGCTGGTTGGGGTTTGATTGGGAAGATCGGCTGTTCTACGCATCAAATTACTTCGACAAGTTGCATGGCTTTGCGGTTGAGTTGATCAAGCAGGGCAAGGCCTATGTGTGTGGCCTGAATGCCGAACAGATGCGAGAGTATCGCGGTACCCTGACGGAGCCTGGAAAAAACAGCCCCGCACGAGATCACAGTGTGGAAGACAACCTTGATCTGTTCGCGCGTATGCGCAAGGGCGAGTTTGAGGATGGCGCCTATTTATTGCGCGCAAAAATCGATATGGCGCATCCAAATATGAATATGCGCGACCCCGCGTTGTATCGTATTCGTAAGGGTGCGGTTCATCATCAGACTGGCGTCCAGTGGTCGATTTATCCGATGTATGATTTTACGCATCCCATTTCCGATGCGATGGAAGGCATCACCCACTCTCTGTGTACGCTCGAGTTCGAGGATCACCGCCCCTTGTATGACTGGGTGCTTGATCAATTGCCCGAGCTTAGCCACCCGCAGCAGATCGAGTTCTCGCGTCTGTCATTGCAGTACACGGTGATGAGCAAACGTAAGTTGACCGAATTGGTCGCTGGTAATTTTGTGTCCGGATGGGATGATCCCCGTATGCCAAGCATTACCGGTCTGCGTCGGCGCGGCTATACCCCCACATCGATCCGCGAATTTTGTGATCGCATTGGCATTACCAAATCAGGCAACACCATTGAGATGGGCGTGTTGGAAAACTGTATTCGTGAAGACTTGAATGCGAATGCCCCGCGCGCGATGGCGGTGTTGAATCCACTTAAAGTCGTGATCGAGAATTTCCCGGAAGGGGACGCCGAGACGCTTCCCGCAGCAAACCACCCGCAGAACGAATCAATGGGAACCCGCGACATTGTGTTGACCCGCGAAGTTTATATCGACAAGAACGATTTTCTGGAAGTGGCGCCAAACAAGAAATTCAAACGTCTGGTCAGCGGGGGAGAGGTGCGGTTGCGCAACGCCTATGTGATTCGCTGCAACGAAATGATCAAGGATGATGCCGGCGAGATTATCGAACTGCGCTGTACCTATGACCCCGACACGCTGGGTAAGAATCCCGAAGACCGGAAGGTCAAAGGCGTGATCCACTGGGTCTCGGCCAATCACAGTCACGAGGTCGAAGTGCGGCTCTACGATCGACTGTTTTCCGATCCCATGCCGGAGGCCAACAAAGAGGTCGAGGACTTTAAGGATCTTCTAAACCCACAATCGCTCGAAATATTGACCGGCTGCCGGGTCGAAAACAGTTTGGCCAATGCCCCCGCAGGTGCCCGTTTTCAGTTCGAGCGAGAAGGCTATTTCTGCGTCGACCCGGTCGATTCGACAGCGGAATCCCTAGTCTTTAACCGGACCGTCACGTTGCGCGACTCTTGGGCCAAGATCGAGGCCCAAGCGAAACAGGGCAAATAGCCAGCCGCTACAGGGCATCCGCAAAATCTGTGGACACAACCCCCTGATTCCCCTAAAATTCACCGTTTCCCGGGGCCATAGCTCAGCTGGGAGAGCGCAACACTGGCAGTGTTGAGGTCAGCGGTTCGATCCCGCTTGGCTCCACCATATTTGTAAAGTTTGACGACAGATTAGTCCCCATCGTCTAGAGGCCTAGGACTCCGCCCTTTCACGGCGGCAACAGGGGTTCGAACCCCCTTGGGGACGCCATCTTATCCCCCAGATTGATGCCAATACGGTAATCAATCTGGCATTCGTGGCTGGCCGGGTCCAGAGTGACCCGGCATGTGCATCTAAAACTGACCCCTTTTAAATTCTCTATTATGAACTATGAAACTACGTGAACTCATGGCCAAGCTGCATCGATTGCAAGCTGAGGTTAATTCATCGGAATCTGGCCAAGCCGATATAGTTGCGCAGATAGCGTCGCTGGGAGCTGAAATTCGGACACGATTGGATGCCTCGGATGAGGCCTTTTCTGATCTTTCTGAGCAAGAATTTCAGTCCTTGATGGCCGATCTTGGGGATCCAAAGCAGGTGACGGTTGAAGTGGTCTATGCGACGAAAGTTGAACAGGCCATCCATGAGGTTCAACTCGCGCAGGGTGCCAGTATAGAGGATTGTATTATCATGTCCGGTATTCTGGATGGCTGTCCGGACATTGATTTATCAGTCAATAAAGTCGGTATTAACGGCGCAGTAAAACCGCTATCTGAGCGGGTAGCCGATACGGATCGTATCGAGATCTATCGGCCAGTCACTGCCGAAGTCTAATCTTCCTGTAGTATAAGTCCTACTTAAATTGGATTAAGCAGTTACCTCTTTGTGGGGCGCTCTCATCTAGTGCGGAATAATTCTTTTTCGCACCGAAATGGTGCATTGAGGCGTTGGCAACATCACTATTTTTAGAATTATCAGGTCTACGAAAGTCCCTGTTACAAAACAATATTCTTCCTATTTTTTAGTGTTTTTGATGGGTTGGCACATTTTGTGCAGCTAACACAGGTAGCTATTGCTATTAGCTATAATGAGTTGTTTGCTAGATTTTTTTGATTAACACACCAGTCCAGCGACTGTAACGACTGGACTGAATAACGAAGAGAGAGGAACTATTGCACATGAAAAGTCAATTAGTAGGCGCTATGGCGCTTGTATTGGGTGTGGCGAATGTTGCCAGCGCCGAAGACATCCGTATCGCTGTTGGCCATCAGAGTAAATGTACGGATACCTATTCCGCGGGCATTATTTTGAAAGAGTTAGAACTTATTCAAAAGTATTTACCAAGAGATGGAAAGTATAAGGATGTAAGCTACACATTTGATTGGAAGGACTATTCGTCTGGTTCACCAATCACCAATCAGATGTTGGCAAACAAATTGGACTTTGGCGTGATGGGTGATTACCCGCTGATCGTCAACGGAGCCAAGTTTCAAGCCACCAAGAGCTTGGAAACCAAGTATATCGCCGGCACCGGTTATAACCAGAAGGGTTCTGGTAACGCCATTGTTGTGCCAATCAACTCGGACATCCAGACCCTGGCTGAGCTTAAAGGCAAGTCAATTTCGGTCCCAGTGGGTAGTGCTGCTTGGGGTATGACCCTGAAGGCCTTTCAGGATCTGGGTATCGATACCAAGAAAGACCTGACTCTGAAGAATCAGAGCCCATCCGTCGGCGCGGCTAATATTGCAGCGAATAAGATTGATGCGCATGGTGACTTCTGTCCTTGGTCTGAGATCATGGAGTTCCGCGGTACCGGTCGTAAGATCTTCGACGGCAGTGAAGCCGGCGTCCCTTATCTGCACGGTGTTGTGGTTCGTAACGACTACGCAGAAAAGTATCCTGAAGTTGTCGTCGCTTTCATGAAGGCAGTGGTTGAGGCAGGTAACTGGGTGCGTAACGATCCCGTCCATGCGGCAACGATGTTAGAGGAATGGACGGGTGTAGAGCGTGAAGTACAGTATCTCTACTTTAGTGAGGGCGGTGCCCTGACGCTGGATCCAACCATCAAGGCGGAATGGGTCGAGGCGTTGGAATTCGATCACACCGTTCTGGTTAAGGAAAAAACCATTCCACCTTTGGACTTCAAGCGTTGGATCGACGATCAGTACATCCGTACTGCGTATAAGGACCTAGGTTTGGACTACGATAAAGATCTGGCCTACACGCGTGTTGCCAAGGCTGAAAACATGAAGCTTAATCCTGCCGAAATTTGGCATAAGGATAAGGGCATCCTGAGCTACGACAGTGTTTCTGCGATGCTTTCCGATAAAGATTCATTCGGTAAGGCAGGCACCCTGCGTGCATCTTATGTCTATGACAACACCACCGGGTTGAAGATATTTGGGCATATTGCGACCTACGTAAAGGGTAGCGATGGTATTGTCACCGCCTTTATGCGTAAAATAGACGCAGAAGCCTTTGCTACAAGCAATGGTGGCTCGCTGATGGCTGCGGGATCTACCTCCGTAACGGGTGAGCTGATCAAGCAAGCAAGCATGCATTAAGTTGAAGTTAAGTAACGCGACCGGCTGAATCTCAGCCGGTCGCTGCACTTGCAAAAACCCCTTTTTTTACGCCTTGTAGACAAGGCGTAAAAAAAGGGGTTTTTGCAAGTGATCTAGTTATCGTTGTATTGATTTTCAGAGGAGCGTAAGTTTCTCACATTTGGGTACAGCACAATGAGTGAAGGCGTAGGCGGATATAATCAACATGACGCACTGAAGCAGCGGCTTCGCGGTCTGATGGTGCGCATTAAGCGCGTCGAATGGCAGCGCATCTTAGTGAGCGCATCGGCTTTGGTGGGCGCAGTGGTGGTTTGGCAGCTGCTGGCGATGTACCAGTTCAACTACATTATTAGTTTTGAAAATATCCCAACGCCGGTGGTGGTGTTTGAGCAATTTCTCAAACTGATCGTCACCGAAGAGTTCTATCTACATATCGGTGCGAGTTTGCAGCGCATCGGCATCGCTTTTACGTCGGCGTCGATAATGGGCGTCATTGTTGGCATCTTCATGGGTCGTTCACGCATATTTCACGACATCATGATGCCCTACATCGAAATTTTAAGGCCGATTCCAGCGGTGGCTTGGATTCCGTTGGCGATCCTGATGTTTCCGACCGAGGAATCCAGCATCATTTATATTACTTACCTAGGCACCTTTTTCCCGGTCGTTCTGAACACCGTGCATGGCGTCGAACAAACACCGGAAGCGCTGGTCAGAGCGGCTAAATCGCTGGGTGCCGGTACTAAATCGATCCTCTGGCATGTGATTTTGCCGGGCGCCTTGCCCAGTATTATGGCGGGTCTCGCGATCGGTATGGGCGTTGCCTGGTTCTCTTTATTGGCCGGTGAGATCATTAGTGGTCAATACGGTATTGGCTACTTCACCTGGAACTCCTATACTCTGATTGAGTACCCCAACATTATTATCGGCATGCTGACTATCGGCGGCTTGGGTACCCTCTCTACCTACCTGGTCAGGCAGGCTTCTAAACCGGCGCTACGCTGGCAGGAGCATAAAGAATGATTCGCTATCTATCTATTGCCGCGACGTCCATCCGTGCCTACAAGGGCACATTCGTACTGGTCAGTCTGGGCTTTTTTGTGCTCTATTACGCGGCACTTCTGTTGGCAACCATGCTGCGTTTTGGGGAGATCCCGAATTATGTTGTGTTCCACGACATCATTGGTATCTATGCGTTGGTTTTGCAAGGTACGCCGTCGTTGCAAGACGCTATACCGATTATGCTGGGGGAGGCTTGGTTGGAAACGGGCTTCAAGGATCCTCTCTACTATGGGGTGGCGACTTGGAGCTATATGCTGATTCCACCAAAGATGTTGCTGGTTGCCATAATGGGCATGCTGTTAGGTTTGTTTGCAAGTTTGACGCTGTACAAGCGCAAGCAAGCCTGCTTGTTGGATAACGACCGGCGACTATTTGCGATTGCAGGAATTGGTACCACCTTTATCAGTTTGACTAGCGCGACCCTCACCTGGGTGGTTTGTTGTGCAACGCCTTCTTGGGTGGTCGCCCTGGCGATGCTGGGTATGAGTGCGTCGCTGGCGTTAGCCCTGGAGCCGTTGGGTCAGGCGCTTACCCTTGCTGGATTTGGCCTGATGGCTTGGATCATCTGCGTGCAGTTAAAACGCTTGGTCGTAACCAACGACCTATCATTGGCGACTTAAGTGCAAGCTCTCCGACTCCGCAATTATTCCCATAGGAAATAGCATGACTGTGACCAGTAACTCAGGCGGTATCGCCGCGCAAGACGACGGCGAAGTTGAAATACCGCCTATGGGGAAAACCCATACCACGCAGAGAAAGCCGACCGATGGACACGTAGAAATTTCAGGTGTTACCGTGGATTTTGGTCAGGGTGTCGTCGCGGTTAAGGATGCAACCTTGGATATCCAACCCGGTGAATTCGTGTGTCTGCTGGGTCCCTCCGGTTGCGGAAAATCCACCCTGATGAATACCGTGGCGGCATTTGTAAAGCCGACCACCGGCAGTGTCAAGGTCGATGGAAAAGAGGTTGAAAAACCGGGCCAGGATCGTGGCATGGTGTTTCAGCAACACTCGCTATTTCCGTGGAAGACGGTCTGTGACAATGTCGCCTTTGGGCCGCTCATGGCCGGTAAGACTAAATCACAGGCGCGCAGTATTGCGAGCACCTTTCTTGAGATGGTCGGCCTAAGTGCTTACGAAAATCGTTTTCCCAGTGTGTTGTCTGGCGGGATGAAACAACGGGTGGGTATTGCCAGAGCATTGGCCAATTATCCGAGTGTGTTATTGATGGATGAGCCTTTTGGTGCGCTGGATGCGCAGACTCGGGCGATGATGCAGGAAAACTTGCTGCAGATCTGGAGTGAATTTGGCATCACCGTCATCTTCGTCACCCATGATATCGATGAGGCCGTGTTCCTGGCCGATCGTGTTGTCGTGATGAGTGCCAGCCCCGGTCGTCTGATCGCCGACATCAAAGTGGAGCTGCCACGGCCACGTATTGCGGATATGGTCACCAGCGCCGAATACATCAAGACCAAAAAACAATGCATGGATCTGATCCGCCAAGAATCTTTGCGCGCCTTTGAGCAGCAAAGTAATAAAGGCTGATTGGGCTAACGAATAGGCATACCCGGCTAGATCAATGATGAAGCTTGGTACCACTCTCGGACTCGCCGCAATCGTGATCGTTGGGGCCATTGTTGCCAATTTTACGCTTAGGCACGATTCAACTCTTCCCGAGCAGCTATACGACGTTGCCGTTTTCCCCCCGCAGTCGTTAGAGGCCGTTGATCTTATCGATCAGAATAACGAGGTCGTTGGGATAGAACGCTTCAAGAACAACTGGACCTTCCTGTTTGTTGGATTTACTCATTGCGCTCATATTTGTGTGCCGAGTCTTTCGCAGATGGTGTTATTAAAAAAGGCGATCCTCAACCAGCCAGAGTTTGGGCCTCGGTATCAGGAAAAAGGCTTGGCCTTTGTGTTTGTCAGTGTCGACCCAGCACGGGATACGCCCGAGCATCTGGCGCGCTACATGGGGAGTTTCGATCCGGGTTTTATCGGCATGACGGGTGAAGAGTCGGCGGTCGAAGACTTTGAGAAACGGCTTAAGGCATTTCACCGCGTGCGCGAAGATAAAACCAAACCACAGGGTTACGATATTGATCACAGCGGGGAGATCTTCCTGATTGATCCGGCGGGCAGGCTGGCCGCCAAGTTCCATCCGCCTCTGGATATCAACAAGGTGGTGAATCAATTCCAGCTGTTTGTTGGCCACTTCACTGCACCGGTGCCACCAGGTTGATCAAAGCAGTCGTCTTGTTGTGGGTTAGAGGCTGGCTGCTATGCTTGGTCGCTGGCTATGCCAGCCCCGCAGCGGCCGATTATCTGAATGAAGCAGATCAGGCGCCCCATGAGAAATGTGGCTACTGCCACGAACTCGATGGCAATCCGCGCATGACCCGATATCCACGTCTTGCAGGACAGCAGCGTGACTATATGGTTAAGCAACTTAAGGACTTTCGGTCGGGTCGTCGAACGGGAGAAATGCAAGGAACAGCGGAATTATTGTCGGACCGTGACATCGACATCGTGTCGGAGTATTTTAGTCAGCAAGCGGTGAAGCTGCCGCAATTGGATAGCCAGCCGGGCGCCGATCAGCGCTTGGCGAAATCGCTTTATCAGTACGGTGATTCGACAAGGGGATTGCTTGCCTGCAGTGCCTGTCATGGGGCCGTAGGCTTGGGTGGGGCCGCGATACCACGTTTGGCTGGCCAGCATGAGGCCTACCTATTACAACAGCTGGGCGAATTTAAGGCGGGGCAGCGCAGCAACGATGTGGAGGCTCAGATGGGCGATATTAGCCGCCTGCTAAGCGATACAGAAATCGCCGTGCTGTCAGCCTACCTGTCTCGCCTTAAGCCCAATAAAAACAATAGTTTGAAGGTTCTGGATGAGCGTAATTAGTCCTTGACATCAAACGGTTTTAGGCTAAAATTAAACTTATTATATCATGTTATAACAAGTTGGTAGAATAGCGATCTAAATGACAACATCGAAGCACCCAATGAAGACAGTCCGTAATGCCTCTGCTGAGCCCATGTATGCGCAGATTAAAGAAGTGCTTAAACAGCGCATTTTGGATGGCGACTACGAAGTGAACGAACGCTTGCCCTCGGAAAGCGAGATGATGAAGGTGTTCGGTGTGAGTCGTATTACCGTTCGCCAAGCGGTGCGTGACCTGCATACGGAGGGGCTGGTATTTAGCGCGCAGGGCAAAGGGACTTTCGTGTCCAGGCCAAAGGCGGTGCAGGACATTCAGCACTTGCAGGGGTTTGGCGAGGCGATGGCACCGCAAGGTTACGATACCTCGACTCGAGTGGTCGGGATCCAGGAAGTACGCGCCCCACAAGAGGTGGCAGAGGCCTTGAAGATTACGCAAAACGCCACGGTGGTTGAGTTGACGCGTATTCGGTATTTGAACCGGGAACCGATTTCTGTTGATAACAGTTTTTTCCCGATGAACATTGGTCAGTCGCTACAGACTCGTGATTTGACCCAGGATATCTTTCCGATGTTGGAAACGGAATTTGGAGTTGGACTCGGGCATGCAGATTTAAAGATCGAAGCTATCGTCGCCACAGCAGAGACGGCGAAACACCTGAACGTTGATAAGGATTCTGCTGTGCTTCGAATTCAACGACTGGTTTTTTCACAAGCAGGCGACCCGATTGATTTTGAGTATCTGTCCTATCGCGGCGATGCCTTCCAATATCAATTGCGGGTAGGGCGTCAGGAGCCACAGGCAGAATAATTTATTTAGGACAACTGAGTTAGGAATATCACTATGAACGATAAAACAGATAGCAGTCATGAAGTATTAGAATTTGACGTGCTGGTTATTGGCGGCGGTACTGCGGGCCCAATGGCGGGTGTTCGCGCTAAAGAGATGAACCCAAAGCTGAGAGTGGCGGTTTTAGAGAAAGCCAACGTGAAACGTAGCGGCTGCATCAGTATGGGCATGGATGGCTTGAACAACGCCGTTATTCCGGGGCACGCGACGCCCGAACAGTATGTCAAAGAAATCACCGTTGCCAACGATGGAATTGTTAATCAAAAGACCATCATGGCCTATGCGACGCGTAGCTACGACATGATTAACACCTTGGATAAATGGGGTGTCAAGTTCGAGAAGGATGAGACCGGCGATTACAACGTCAAAAAAGTCCACCACATGGGGGCCTATGTGTTGCCAATGCCAGAAGGGCATCACATGAAAAAGATCCTTTACCGGCAGCTGCGCAAGAAACGCGTTTCGGTGATCAATCGTTTCATGGCAACCCGTTTGTTTAAAGGTAAGGATGGTGCGATCGCCGGTGCGCATGTGGTCAACCCACGCACCGCCGAGACGGCAGTGATTAAGGCTAAAACCGTTATTCTGTGTACCGGTGCAGCGGGTCGTTTGGGGATGCCAACGTCCGGTTACCTGTTTGGTACCTACGAAAATCCAACCAATGCCGGTGATGGCTATAGCATGGCCTATCACGTTGGCGCGGAACTCAGCGGCCTCGAGTGTTACCAGATCAACCCATTGATCAAGGATTACAACGGCCCTGCGTGTGCCTATGTGACGGGTCCTATGGGCGGTTACACGGCCAACTCTAAGGGTGATCGCTTCATCGAGTGCGATTACTGGAGCGGCCAAATGATGCTGGAATTCTATAAGGAACTGGAAGGCGGTAACGGTCCGGTGTTCTTGAAGATCGACCACCTTGCAGAAGAAACCATTTCAGAGATCGAAGTCATTTTGCATTCCAATGAACGCCCCAGTCGGGGCCGCTTCCACGAAAATCGTGGTACCAATTATCGGGAGCGCATGGTTGAAATGCATATCTCAGAGATTGGGTTTTGCAGTGGCCACAGCGCCTCTGGTATTTGGACGGATGAAAATGCGCGCACCACTATTCCGGGACTCTATGCGGCGGGTGATTGTGGCTCCGTGCCACACAACTACATGCTGGGTGCTTTTGTTTATGGTGCGATCGCGGCCGAGGATGCGGTCAAATACTGTGCCGAACACGAGCAGTGTGAGATAGACAGTGCCGAGATTGCGGCTGAAAAGGCCCGTGTATTGGCGCCGTTACAGGTGAAAGATGGCATTCCGGCCGAGCAGATGGAATACAAAATTCGGCGCTTGGTCAACGACTACTTGCAACCACCCAAGGTGACTAAAAAGATGGAGATCGGCATGGAGCGCTTCGCTGAAATTCGCGCCGACTTGCCTATGTTGCAAGCGAATGATCCGCATGAATTGATGCGTGCGATGGAAGTGCACTTCATTCTTGATTGCGCCGAGATGGCGGCGACCGCGTCGATGTATCGTACCGAGAGTCGTTGGGGCTTGTATCACTACTACGTCGATCACCCCGATACCGATGATGAAAAATGGATGTGCCATGTGCAGACCAAGAAAGGTGCAGATGGTCTCCCGGAATGTAGCACGCGCCCTATTGAACCTTACATCGTAGAGTTGGATGAAGAGGAAATGAGCGCCTATAAGAAATTACGTGTCAGCGATGACGACACCACAGAAACAGCAGGAGTTTGACATGCCATTAATTCAAAGTAGCAGCCGCGCGCCGGTTACCATTAATTCCGAGGCTTGCATCGCCGACAAGGGTTGTACCGTTTGTGTTGATGTCTGCCCGTTAGACCTGTTGGTCATTGATATGGCCAATGGTACTGCGGTCATGAAGTACGACGAATGCTGGTACTGTCTACCGTGCGAATTGGACTGTCCCACCGATGCAGTCAGCGTCGAAATTCCCTACCTATTGAAATAAGCAGGAGTATTCCATGGCGATTAGTTTTGATGAAGGCTTAGACCTGGATGAGGTTTTGGAAAACCTCAGTGATGCCGATGCTGGCGTGCGCAGAGTCGCAGTGATGGAGCTTCGCGAGTTGGATGAGGACGATGCCATTCCACTGGCAGTCAAGGCCTTGTCCGACAGCGATGCCAATGTGCGCAAAGAGGCGGCGCAGGTGATGGATGAGTTTGAAGGTGCCGAGACCATTCAGGCGTTGGTGGGTGCATTGGCCGATAGCGATGAGGGTGTGCGTACCACGGCCGCTGCAGTGCTGGCCGAGACCCAGGATCCGACCGCGGGGCCAATTTTGATGCAGGGAGTGGGCAGCACCAATATCTTCGTCAAGGCTGCTAGCCTGCATGGCTTGCGGGGGTTGCGACTGGCTGAATCCGAACCCCTTGCGTTGGAGAATTTAGAGCACGCCGAACCGACGGTGCGGCGCGAGTCCGTTGGGGTACTGGCCTATCTTAAGAGTGTGTCGATACTGCCGGTCTTGATGAACACGGCGGCCAACGACAGCGATGAAAACGTCCGACGCGCGGCGATCGGCTCACTGGTTTATTGTCCGGATGATCAAGTCACCGAAACGCTGACTAAGGGTTTGAGTGATGACAATTGGCTGGTGCGTGAAGAGTCCGCTTTTGTGCTGGGTAAGATTGCACCGACCTCGGCGGTCAACGCACTCATCGATGCCATGAGTGATGAGTATTGGCAGGTTCGGGTGAAGACGGCAGCCGCGTTGGGCAAGCTCAAAGATCCGGCTGCGGTCGATGTGCTGGGTCAGGCATTGTCATACAACATCAGCAACCTACGCAAAGAATCTGCGGCGGCGCTTGGCGAGATCAAGTCACCCAACGCATTACCGTTCCTGCAGGTTGCTACTGAAGATGTGGATCCCGATGTGCGTAAGATCGCGCAATGGGCCATTGACCAGATTAATAAAGGAGACTAGCTGTGGCGTTTATCGTTGGTGATGGCTGCATACGTTGTAAATACACCGATTGTGTTGATGTCTGTCCGGTGGAAGATTGTTTCCGGGTAGGTCCAAACTTTCTGGTGATCGATCCGGTCACCTGTATCGATTGCACGCTCTGTGTGCCGGAGTGTCCTGCCGAGGCTATCTTTGCAGAGAAGGATGTGCCGGAGGATCAGCAGGAATTCATTGCATTGAATGCGGAGCTGGCCAAGGTATGGCCCGGTATCAATGACCCGATTGACCCCTTGGAAGATGCCGATGACTGGGTCGACGAAAAAGCTAAGCTCCAGTATCTGGAACGTTAGGCTTCTATCGGGTTTTGAGATTGCGTTATGGGTGAGTACCTGACACTGCTGTTTGCCACTATTTTTGTTAACAATATGGTGTTGTCCCGGTTTCTGGGGCTGTGCCCCTTTATGGGTGTGTCGAAGAAACTGGAGCCCGCCATCGGCATGGGTTTAGCCACTGCGTTCGTGTTGACACTGGCCTCCGTGTGTAGCTATCTGGCCAATGAATATCTGTTGCAGCCGTTCGGACTCGAGTATCTGAAGACCGTCACCTTTATTTTGGTCATCGCGGTCATTGTTCAGGGCACTGAGATGGTGTTGCGCAAGACCAGCCCGCTATTGCACAGCGTATTGGGTATCTATCTACCCTTGATCACCACCAACTGTGCGGTATTGGGCATCGCACTGCTGAATGTCCAGGAAGACAACAATTTTGTTCGTTCGGCGTTGTATGGTTTTGGTGGTGCAACAGGTTTTACATTGGTGATGGTGTTGTTTGCATCCATTCGTGAGCGTCTGGAACTGGCAGATGTCCCTGAATCTTTTCGCGGTGCGCCGATTGCCTTGATGACGGCCGGATTGATGTCGGTAGCCTTCATGGGCTTTGCCGGCATGGCCTAGGGAGTAGCCGCGTGTCAGTGTTATTGCTTACCGCCCTTGCTTTGGCTTTTGGAGTTTTCCTTGGCTTTGTCGCGATCAAATTCCGCGTGGAAGGTGATCCCATTGTCGAAAAAATCGATACCCTGTTACCCCAAACCCAATGTGGTCAGTGTGGTTATCCGGGCTGTCGTCCCTATGCCGAGGCCATTGCCAGCGAAGAGGCCGAAATCAATCAATGCCCACCCGGTGGTGAGGCCGGTGTTCAGGCGCTGGCCGAACTGCTAGGTAAAGAGCCGATGCCGCTGAACCCGGACAACGGGGTTGCCGAAGAGGGTCCGGCAATGCTGGCGCTGATCGATGAAGAGACCTGCATCGGTTGCACCAAGTGTGTGCAGATTTGTCCAGTCGACGCGATTTCTGGCGCTCCAGGTTTTATGCATACGGTACTGGATGTTTATTGCACCGGTTGCGAGCTGTGTCTGCCACCCCTATGTCCTGTTGACGACTGCATCATTATGGTTCCGGTGGAGGCCAACATCAGGACTTGGAAATGGTCAAACCCTGAGGCCGTGGGTGCGGTTCTGTGAACAAGCTGTGGCGATTCAATGGTGGGGTTAAACTCAGTGGTTTCAAGTCGTTGTCTAATGCCGCTGGGGTAAAGCGTCCGCCGCTGCCTAAACGGCTATATTTACCGCTGCAACAGCATATCGGCGCACCGGCAGAAGCCCTGGTGGAGGTAGGTGATAAAGTTTACAAAGGGCAGTTGATCGCGGCGTCGAGTTCGTTTATCAGTGCGCCCGTACATGCGTCCTCTTCAGGCACGGTTGTCGAACTCAAAAAACATATCATCGCGCACCCCTCCGGTATTGCGGAAGACTGCATTGTCATTGAGACCGATGGCAAAGATGAATGGCACTCCTCTATCAGTGCATTATCGAATCCCGATGCACTGGATCTTGATGAACTCAGAAGCCGTATCAGTGAGGCCGGAGTCGTTGGTCTGGGCGGCGCGGTGTTTCCCTCTGGCGCCAAGCTAAAACCTACTCGGAGCATCGATACACTGGTTATCAACGGTGCGGAGTGTGAGCCCTATATAACGTGCGATGATCGTCTTATGCGCACGCGTCCTCGAGAGATTATTCGAGGGCTGTTGCTGCTCAGGCGTCTGGTCAACCCCACCGAATGCATCATCGCGGTGGAAGACAATAAACCCGAAGCGGTCCAGCATTTACGACGGGCCATTGATGAATTGAAGTCAGAAGGCATTGGCAGTGTTAGCACGGTGCGGGTGGTGGCTGTGCCTACCCTGTTTCCTGCGGGCGGTGAGAAACAACTCATCAAGGTGCTGACCGGAAAGGCAGTCCCTCAGCGAGGGTTACCCTATGAGGTAGGGGTGGTGTGTCTCAACGTGGGCACCACCGCTGCAGTCTATGATGCCATCTATGAGGGCAAACCGCTGATATCGCGGTTAGTCACCATCACCGGCCCCAATGTAAAGCATGCCGCCAACTACGAAGTGCCCATCGGGACGCCGGTGCAGCACATGCTGGATATTGCCGGCGCTGATGATACGGGGGGTGGCGAACAGAATCGACTGATCATGGGTGGCCCGATGATGGGGCACGTTCTGCCGAATGCGCAAGTGCCAGTGGTCAAGGCGACCAATTGTATCCTGGTGGAACCTAAGGCCGATGTCGTTCCGACCACTGCCATGCCGTGTATCCGCTGTGGCAGCTGCGCCGACGTCTGCCCCATGCATCTGTTACCGCAACAACTCTATTGGCACGCACGCGGCAAGGCATTTGATAAGCTGGATCATCACAATTTGGCCGATTGTATCGAGTGTGGTTGTTGTGCGGTCGCGTGCCCGTCGAAAATTCCATTGGTGCACTATTTCCGTTTTGCTAAAACTGAAAAGAAAGAGTTTGATGCCAAGGCGATTTTTGCTGACCAGTCCCGCGTGCGCATGCAAATTCGCGAGGCTCGTATCGCACAGCGCGAGCGCGAACTGGAAGAACGCAAGGCGAAACGTAAGGCAGATCGTTTGAAAAAGAAAAAGGCGAAAGCCGCCGCTGCTGCCGCCAGCGCAAACGCTTCGGTCGATGATCAAGATCAGGCCTCTAACGGAGTATCGGTCTGATGTCTGATAACGCCTCAACGTCTCAAGCGACCTCACCCTTTGTACCGTCGAGTACCTCAGTGGGCGCAGTCATGCGCAAGGTTATCTATGCGCTGATCCCTGGGGTGGTTCTCTATATGATTTTGTTTGGTTGGGGCATCGTCATTAACATTATATTGGCCAGTGTTAGCGCGTTGCTGTTTGAAGCCATCATGTTGATGGTGCGTGGCCGCCCGTTGCGCATGTTTCTGTTCGACGGGAGTGCTGTGGTGACCGCTATACTCCTGACGCTGGCACTGCCGCCGATGCTGTCGTGGTGGATTCCGGTACTCGGCAGCTTCTTTGCCATTGTGGTAGCGAAACATCTTTACGGTGGTTTGGGTTATAACCCCTTTAATCCGGCCATGATGGCCTATGCGATTTTGTTGGTGTCCTTTCCATTACAACTTAGCCTATGGGCCGGGCCATTGGACCTCATTGCACAGCCGCTGACCTTTGTCGAAACGTTGAATTACTCGTTGTTTCATCAGTTACCGGGTGCAATGGCTTTTGATAGTCTTACCGCTGCTACGCCACTGGATTATCTACGCACTCAGGTAGGTCTCGGTCAAACAGTAGAAGCGATCACGCGTGCGCCGATATTTGGTTTGCTGGGTGGGCAGGGTATGGAGTGGGTCAATAGCGCATTTCTGCTGGGTGGTCTCTGGTTGTTGTATATGCGCATCATAAGTTGGCATATACCGGTGGCGGTGCTGGCATCCATCGGTTCGATCTCTGGTCTCGCCTATTTTCTCGACCCTGCGGTCTTCGCGAATCCATCGGTTCATCTGTGGGGCGGAGCGAGTATCCTTTGCGCATTTTTCATCGCCACCGATCCGATTACTGCATCGACGACCCCTTTAGGGCGGATTATTTACGGCCTAGGTATCGGTGGTCTGACCTTCGCTATTCGGACATGGGGCGGTTATCCCGATGGGGTTGCGTTCGCGGTGTTGCTAATGGGCCTAGTCGTTCCCTTGCTTGATCATTACACGGTGCCCAAGGTATTTGGTGCAAGGACTGACCGTGGCAATCAGTAGCGAGCACAAAGGTATGGTTGTTGCCGGCTGGCTACTGGCCGTCTCGGCGTTATTGGGAACGGGTCTATTGGCGGTCGTCAATCAGCACTCCGAACCTTATATCGCAGAAAATGAACGCATAATGCTACTTCGCAGCTTGAACGAAGTGGTGCCCATAGAAAGCTATGACAATGAGATCTTGGAGGACCAAATGATGGTCCTGGCCCCCGAGTATCTGGGTAGCAAGAAAGCCTCAATCGTCTACCGCGCAAGAAAGGCGGGCAAGCCGGTCGCAGTGGTACTGACCGTGGTCGCACCGAATGGTTACAGTGGCCCCATCGTGTTATTGGTCGGCATAGATTATAGCGGCGATATCACCGGAGTGCGGGTGGTTAAACATCGCGAAACGCCGGGTCTTGGCGACGCCATCGAGATTGAACGCAGTGACTGGATAGAAAGGTTCACTGGAAAATCGCGCCGTAACCCGGGCAGAGCAGGTTGGAAGGTGAAGCGAGACGGCGGTGAATTCGATCAACTGACCGGTGCAACGATTACGCCGAGGGCTGTGGTCGCTGCGGTTTCTGGTGCGCTCGAGTATTTTGAACACAATAGAGACAATCTGTTTATCTCGAACGCTGAAATTCAGGCGCGAGACGAAGAAGCAAAGGGCCTACAGCAATAGGTCATGGAGAATTTAGCATGAGTGACAATGTATACGGCGACATCGTAACAAATGGTCTGTGGACCAATAACCAAGCCTTGGTGGCGTTACTCGGTCTTTGTCCGTTGCTGGCAGTATCGTCAACCGCCATCAACGGTCTGGGTTTGGGCGTTGCGACCATGGCGACCCTGACACTGACCAACCTGATTGTGGCGTCCATCCGGCGATGGATTTTGCAGGAGATTCGCATCCCTATGTTTGTGATCATCATTGCCTGCGTGGTGACCGCTATCGAATTATTAATGAACGCCCATCTGCACGACCTCTATCGTGTATTGGGAATATTCGTGCCGTTGATCGTCACTAACTGCGCGATCATTGGCCGTGCCGAAGCCTTTGCATCGAAAAATAATGTCGTCCGCTCAACGCTGGATGGATTGGTTATGGGGCTGGGTTTTGCACTGGTGCTGGTATTCCTGGGGATCATCCGCGAGATACTCGGCTATGGCACTATTTTTCGCGGTGCAGAGCTGATGCTCGGTCCTTGGGCATCGGATCTGACGATAACCCTCGCCAGTAACTACGACGGTTTGTTGCTTGCCATATTACCGCCCGGTGCGTTTATGGCGCTGGCCGTGATTATCGCACTGAAGAACAAGATTGATCGTGTGCAGCAGAGACGTAGTGCAAACGCAGTTTCTGTAGCGGTACCCCTGCAGTCATCGCGGGCCTAGTCATGATCGAAGAACAGGCATTGGTCATCGCGGTGGAGAAGGGTGCGGTTGTTGTCCAGACCCAGCGGGCATCAACCTGTGGCAGTTGTGCGACAAAACAGGGTTGTGGCACATCGGCGCTGGCTAAGGGAATGGGCAAGGGATACACGGAGTTACGGGTTGTGTCAGATTTGGATGTTAATGTCGGTGATACAGTGATTCTGGCGATCGATGAATCGTCGTTGCTTAAAGGTGCTGTGTTTGTCTACTTGTTGCCGTTGATCGCCATGATCCTGGGGGGTATCACGGGCGACTATTGTGCAAATCTGTTCGCCTTGAATAGCGAATGGCTCAGCATTGTTTTCGGTGTTGCAGGGCTCGTCGGCAGCTTGTTGTTGATACGTCTAAATCCGTATGCGCATCGATTTCAACAACAAATTCAACCAAGGATGGTGTGCAGGAAGTATTAATCCAGTCGTAGTAATCGGCTTGGGGACGGTACCGCGTACTCTCGAAAAGACCGCTATCATGAATTTCAGGGATTCTATGGGTAACGACATCCCAAATGATCTCGGTATCGAGTGCAAAATAATGATGCGCATTGATATCACGGAATTTTGCGGCCTCAGACCATTCAATCTCTGGCATACCAGAAAGCAAATCGGGTGGTAGCTTGTTGGCGGCTTCACCAATGACTTGAAGGTTGAACAGAACCGCGTCCAGAAGAACTTCATTGTCGCAGAATGCTTAAAACGATAACTGACTAACAGTGCGTTGGATCCTCTCTGCCGCTTTAACAATATCGTCCAGATACAGCAGCGGGTCACGTGACACGAATCAGATCCTTCTCCACAGCTGGGCGAGCACGAGGTTTCAGCCCGGATTCGGTTACCAGATCAACCACATTTCCTAAAAGCTACTCGAGAAAACGATTCGGTTTTATGTCAGCATCGAAAGTAGCTGGGCCATCGAACTCGACAAGGACATCGACGTCGCTATCGTTGCATGCATCGTCACGCGCGGTCGAACCGAACAGCCCTAGATGTCTGACGGAATAGTTATTGATGATTTCATCCTGATGTGATGTCAGGATTTCCAGATCCTGTTCTCGAAGCGCAGTGGGGAATGGGGGAGGTCGTTGTATGTTTCGGGCGGCTGGGCAGAAATCGCATTGATCGGGGCTGGTTGGTCTGATCGTATTTACAAAAGCCATTGAACGATGGCGTAACGGCTGCGGCCATTGCTCGGTGTGATCGAGTGATAGGCGGGATCGCGCACGAAGTCGGTCACCACTAATCGATTGTATTCCGGTGTGATCTGATCAAGCAAAAATAGTTCCGCCGGCTTAACGCCCCCCTGTTTGACCAGATGGGTCGTCAATGTGCGGTGTTCGTTGAGAAAGTCCAGACGTTCATCTTTGTAGTCTTTCCAGCGAAACTCGACCGCATCAGCGGAAAGAGGTTCTGTGCGCGCCACCTCTGCCCAGAGTTGCAGGATTGCCCCATCGCTTTCCTTCCAGTCTTTGTTTAAGTAGGTTAACGCAGCAAGGACTACAGATTTACGATTGGTTCGATCGGTGTGAATCCAGAACCCCTTGCTGTCGGGATCGTGCGCACGCAGTTTGACGCTGGTTTCACCATTTCCGACGACCAATTTAGTATCCGTATACTCAGCTAGCAAGCGGTGCCATGAAGGATGGTAAAACAGTTCGCCCCCCAGAGATCCGCGCCGAGCCGGGGCCCATTTTGAGTCATAAGGGAGCCCCTTGTCATCCGGGGAAAATTCTAAATGACAATGTTGCTCAATATACTCATCAAGAATCGCTTCGTTAAAGAAGTTATCCAGACATGCGTATTTGGCAAAGGGTTTTGCCTGACTTGATGCTTTTATCTCCTGAATAGTATCGGGTTCTAGGTAATAGGGGGTCACCCATTTCTTTAAGATGGGGTCTTGGTCGTATCGCTCCGCCGCTTTTACCGGTGATATCGCCGCACTGATAGAGTGGGAATGGTTCAGCTGTGGATCAATCGAATCGATGGCAGTTTGGATGGCGTTATCTGATGGCCATGGTCGGTCTTCAAAGATGGAAGGTCGTTGACCAAATACAAAGGCAATAATGGACTCCACCTGTGTCTTAGGGTCATCCGTCAGTTCATCAAAATCGATCTTCAGAAGATCCGGAGAATGGGTGTCAATGAACTCATCGATTTGACGCAAAAGCCATTCAAAATGCGTTCGGGTTTTGTTCTCATCGCTGCCGGGCCATTTGCGTTTAAAGCTCCGCAGGCATGCCGATGGAGCTCGCACGCACTGGATGACCTTGTAATGGTAACCTTCTAGTGCGGGCGCAAAATCGAGTATCGCTTCAAGGGTTTCAGGCTCCTTTATCCCCCATAGCGGGTAGTGGATAAACCGATTGATTATGAACCGTTCGATGTGAGTCAGGACAGAACGATCATTGCGATACTGATACAGCAGTCGGCGAAATTGTGCGTCCTCAAAGTGTCCTTTCGGATTCGCCTCAGTCGCGGGCACAAGTTTCTCGCCCATCATGACACCTAGGTGGTGAAGGATTCCGGCGACGGCGCTGGAACCACTACCGTAGGTTCCTAGCACAATTATTCCCAGAGAGTTTGAAGCATCAACGTGTGACATGGGGTAATTTTGCCGGTTGGTTTCGGCAATATCAAATTTATGTTCTCTTGTGCCGGGTCATGCCCAAGACAACACAAGTTTATTAACCTAACGCAACAAGCGGACCAGACTGGGCGGTCTGATCCGCTTGTTCATGAATGACCCCCCTGGGTTGATGGTGCCCCGACGGGTCGCTCGGCGTATATCTCGAACGGCCTTCTCGGCAGTGGATTTGGTGTATTTTCTCGGCATCATCGTTCCCTCTATGGGTTAACGATGAGCTAAAACTGTCTCTTAGGTAATCAGGCTGGTTTGTCCAACTTGGGCTGACGGGATACAGGGCGGGCATTAAGAATATTGATTGTTTAAGGAAGTCTTCTGAAATCAATGAAGGCATGGGCTGTAACTGTTTTTATGTGTTTCAATTTTCATTGTAAAACCGAGGTAGGAGTGTAGTGATAGATGACTCAAGAAGTTTACTCACAACTGACATTGTAAAATTAGTGCGTACTGTCTCTCGCCCCGCTTCACCAAATCGAGCACAGAGAGAGTAATCGGAAAGTAGTAATTTAATTGCATCCGCTAATGCTTCAGAATCTTCAATGGGGGTAAGTAAACCATCCTTCTTATCAGTGAGAATTTCAATCGGCCCTTCGCTTCTAGTTGATATGCAGGGTACTGCTTCGTTCATCGCTTCAATTAAAACGATACCGAATGGTTCATGTTTTGAAGGTAACACAAAAATATCAATACTCTTAAAAAATTCATCTTTGTCATTTATCCACCCAAGCATAGTTATTTCGTTTGTAAGGTTCGCTTGTTTTATTTCAGAATACAGTTTTTCTTTGTTCGGACCATCACCGCCAAGAATTGCATTGCACTGTATGCCTGAATTTTTCAGGATTGAGAGCGCCTTAATGTATATCCCAAACCCCTTTTTGTCGACAAATCTGCCAAATGCACCTATCACTGGTGGAGTCCTAAGAGTCGGACGATTAGGAGTTTCGGAAAATGCCACCATGTTTGGAATATGAAATATTTTTTCTTCTGGAATTCCAAAGGAATGCATTCGTTCTACTAATTTCTTTGTGATACAAAAGATGGCGTCGCAT
>DTRM01000028.1 GCA_012965975.1 Chromatiaceae bacterium
GTGATGTTGTCTGGTCGTTTTTTCAGCAACATTCGAGGTAGCCGCTTGGTGCGGTCGGGCGCTACCGCAACTAACCCTTTGTGCCACCGCCTTCTTGGCCTAAAGTTCTTTGCTGGTTTTTACAATCGCATCCCACAGTTCACTCAGGTCGGTTTGCATGACGTGAGTGAGCAACACAATGTTCAATCCAGTGGTTAGGTCGGCCCATAGCAGGCTGCCGCTGGCGCCGCTGTGATAGATCACGTTGGCGTTACCGTCGGCATTCAATTCTTGCAGGGTCCAGCCGAGGCCGTAGCCGCGCGCGCGGCGCAATACGCCGTCGTCGGTTTCGTTGGCTTTTTGTGGTCGTACTAGTCCGTGGCCATGATCGTGATGGCAGCGCACGGCGGTGGTCGGTGACAACACGGGTTTGTTATTCCATACGCCGGCCTTGATGTGCATATGAATGAATCGTGCGAGATCCTGTGCGGTGCTGATTAGTCCGCCCGATGCAAGGAGGAGTGCTGCATCCTTGCCGGGGGGTTGAAACTTGCTGCGTTCAAAGCCCGATTGACGGTCTTGTTGCGGGCGGTAGAGCGGTGATACGGGTCGTCGTCGCCCACCGGCATGGGGACGATAGGTGGTATCGCTCATGCCCAAGGGTGCGGTGATGTAGGTCCTGAGTAGTTGTTCGAAGTCTTGTCCGGTGGCGATCTCGGCGGCGCGTGCGGCGGCGAGTATGGATGCGCCTCCATAGCTAAAGCTTTTGCTCGGTGGATAGTCCAATGGTTGGGCTAGGATACGTTCGACGGCGGTCGCCAGCGGCACGTCAAAATTCCATAACAGTTTCTTTTGTTGTTCACTCGCGCCGTGTACCCCGAACATGCCCGCCATGTGTGACAGCATTTCGTTTAATTTGGGCGCGCGGACGCGTTCACCATCACGCAGCGACAGACGATGGAGCTGAGGAAGCTGACGCAATGGTGGACTATCGAGGTCGAGCAGGCCGTCGTCACAGACGGCTGCGATTACGCTAGCGGCGATGGGTTTGGTTGCTGAGGCGAGAAAAAACCGGTCCTGTGGTTGTTGTGCGATGTCACGTTCGACGTTGTGCCGGCCAAAGGCTTGTTCGAATACGCATAGCCCTTGTTTTTCAATCCGTAGTACGGCGCCGGGGATGCGCTGGGCAGCAACGGCATCGTCCACTAGCATAGCCAGCTGAGTATTAAGTGTTGATGAGGTCATGGCTCGTATGGGGTAACGAACGAGGAGTCACGGGTCGTATCGTGTCAGGACTTTTTGTCCTGCGTGAGGTCGGGGGAGTTCTTCGCCACACCCAGCAGTTCAAGTTCTCCTTCAAGGGCGGTGAGGACACTGCGCAGAAGGTTGACTCGGTATTCCAGTTCGGCTTTGCGTTGGTCGATTTCCTTGTGGCTGGAGGAGCTGGGGATGATGTCGACTTGCACGCCATAATCATCCGGGTTTTCAAAAAACTCTTGAATGAGATCAAGCTGGTGTTTGCGCTGTTTTTTTTTCTCAACCAGTTCCTTGATGAAGGCGTTGAGCTCCTCGCCCTGGAACCCGGTTTCTTCGTCGGTGTCTTGGTCAGTTTGTTGCGTCTCATGCTCGCGCTTGAGCTCATGCAGGCGCTCCAGTCGTTGCTGGCTCGTGCTACTCATCGCAGCGACCCCTAGCGGTTAGGCCGGCCGAGTGAGTTGGTGATAGGTGGGGGCAATGGTGCATGTAGTGGGTGAACGCGGTAGAGTGTGATCCCAGCATCCGTTAATGTTAGCGCAATTTTCCAATTTTATCATGAAGTTATATTGTTTTGGCCTGCTTGGTTGGGGGCCGTAGCGAGTGCTTCAGGGCTACAACGTTTATCGGCGCAGTCTCTGAGTCCTTAAGTCCTCTGAATTATTTCCGATCAAACGTAGATGGGGACGGATTCGCCACGTTAGGGGCGATGACGATAATTTCAATAATCATCCAATCGGAAGTCATCATTTAGTGACTGCACAAGCACAGCAACCACTGATTATTCTCGGTTCGCCACGATCGTTTACGTCGTTGATCTGCGCGATGCTGGGACAGCATCCGCAGGCTTATGGTATGCCGGAGTTGAACCTGTTCATCACCGACACACTGCGCGAGATGGTGGATGAGCTCAGCGGTTATCGGCAGATCCAGCTGCACGGCTTGATGCGTGTGGTCGGGCATCTGTATGCGGGCGAGCAGACCATGGCCTCGGTCGACATGGCGCGGCGTTGGATTTTGGGCCGACTTAGCAAGCGCACCACGGACATATATTACGAACTGTGTGAGCGGGTCGGGCCACTGCGGATTGTCGACAAGAGTCCGGTCTATTCCCTGAAGCGCGAGTATCTCGAACGTCTGGGAGAGGCGTTCCCTGATGCATACTATTTGCACCTGGTGCGCCACCCGTTGACGCAAGGTGAATCGATTATGAAAGTGGCGAAGGGTCTGATGGCGATTCTCGCGGACTCGATAGACTATGATGTTGAGCCGCCGCAGGTCGACCCGCAGATCAGTTGGTTCAATATGCAAGAGAACATCCTCGATTTTCTTGATCACATACCGGCCGAGCGTCAGTTGCGTCTGCGCGGTGAGGAGGTATTGAATGATCGCCGCAACGGACTGAGCGAGATTTGTCGCTGGATAGGGATAAAGGACAGCGATACCGCGATTGAGGCGATGATGCACCCCGAAGAATCACCGTTTGCCTGTCTGGGGCCGCTAGGCGCGCATCTAGGTAACGACATCAACTTTTTGCGTTCACCGGCGTTGCGCGATGGCAGCATTCGTTTGGGTGATCTCGATGTGGAGCTGCCGTGGCGAAATGATGGCCGCGGGTTTAACCCCGAAGTCGTCGAGATGGCGCTGGAGCTGGGTTACACCTGATGATGGATCCCCACGAAAAGCGATTGCGGGCGATGGACCCGGCTACCAAGCCAGGTTTATC
Organism: Chromatiaceae bacterium; assembly: GCA_012965975.1. Classification (GTDB taxonomy): domain Bacteria; phylum Pseudomonadota; class Gammaproteobacteria; order DTRM01; family DTRM01; genus DTRM01. The sequence continues at coordinate 2,960 of DTRM01000028.1, forward strand.
CCTGAACAATTTTCGGCGTGTGTGTGAAAACGGGTTTGGCGATGGCCATAACAGTTTTGCGCATTCGATGGCCTGGTTTAAGGATCAGCTCTACATTGGCACCACGCGCTCCAATTTTCAGATGATCAAAATCCAGACCACGTTTCAAAACCTGCCATTACCCATGTGGCCGGTAGAAGGTCCAGATGACGCCGAAGGGTTGTATCGCGAGCTCGACCGTCACTCTCAAATCTGGCGTTACACACCACAGGAAAAGCAGTGGGATCAGGTGTTTCGTGCGCCCGCAGTGATGGGCATTCACGAGGCACGTGATGCCGTCGCGCGCGAAACTGGTTATCGGGCGATGCTGGTTTATCAGGGTGAATCAGACCCCGAAGAGGCGTTGTATGTGGCGACCTGGGCGGTGAGTCGTTCGCCCGGCGCTCTGTTGCTGCGCTCGTCGGACGGCGAAGAGTATCGACCGGTTTCGCCGTGGGGCATTATTAGTGGTCTGCCGGTGACGGCGACGCGGGTGCTGGTGCCATTCAAGGGCAAGCTGTTTACCTCGCCGACCGGTACGCGGGGTTACGACACAAAATTCATGATTAATGTGTCGGGCAATCCGATCATCTATGAAAACGCGGACCCGGGTGATGGCCAAGGTATCTGGACCCAGGTATGTGAGCCGGGTTTTGGTGAGGAAGGTAACAAAGGCATCTTCATGCTTTGCCCATTTAACGATTACCTCTATGCCGGTACCTTCAACAATGAAGGTTTTCAGGTGTGGAAGAGTCGTTGTGAAGGCAAGCCCCCCTACCAATGGACCAAGGTACTCGAGCAAGGTGCGTCGCGCGGCGGTTTGAACCAGATTGTTGCGACCATGAAGGTATTTAACGGCGCGCTTTACATCGGCTCGGCGATACAGAACGGTGGTCATGATCTGAGCCTCAATCTCGGGCCAGCGGGTTCGGAGTTGATTCGCCTGCACCCGGATGACAGCTGGGATCTGTTGATCGGCGGTACACGCGATACGCCGCAGGGCCGCAAGATTCCGCTGGCGGGAATCCCTGCTGGGTTTGGTAATATCTTCAATGGTTATTTCTGGTCGATGGAAGAACACGATGGCTGGCTGTATCTGGGTACTATGGACTCAACCATCTGGATGCGTTACCTGAAGGTCGATAGTTATCCCGATGACGTTCGCGATATCGTGAAACGGGTGGGGCCGGAAAGCATGGTGCGCAGTGATGGCGGTTGTGATCTGTGGCGCAGTGCCGACGGCGTGAATTGGTTACCCATTACCAAGGTCGGTTTTGATAATCACTATAACCTTGGCATTCGCAATATGGTGTCGACACCACACGGCCTGTTTTTGGCCACGGCCAATCCGTTTGGGCCGCGGGTCGCGGTTGAGCGAGACGGTGAATGGGTATATACCGACAATCCCCGAGGGGGACTTGAGATCTGGCTGGGGTCACACGACCACAGTGCCGATGTGGATCGAGATGAGTCGGCGCCGGGCGCGGTTTAGCGCTGCCCCTGCTGTTCCGACGTCATTTCATCAAGGCGTAGCTGCAGGGCCTCGAGTCGGCCTTTGCGAACGTGGCCGATTTCCGCGTTTGATGGGCGTCAAGAAATGGCTTCAAGGTGAATATCCCAGAACGTGTTGATGTCGCACAGTGATTGGATGTCGTAATTCGCAAAGTGATACATCGGCGAGGAACGCAGTATTCGCATCAGGTCCTCATGCGAGTCGGCGTTGACGATGGAGACCCCGCCACGGCCGGCAGAAAAGCCATATACGCAGTCAAACCGGCCTTCGTCCAGCCCCAACTGGTTCCATGCCTGAACCGCAGCAAATAACTTGGGAGGGTCGTTGGGCTTGGGCACCTCGGTGCCAATGCGTGAGCTGATAGTGATCAAGTATTTCACAAAAATCCTTAGCAAATAGGGCTGTATGAGGCTAACGCTACCGTGAATTTCCTCCGATCACAACCACATGTACCCTGATTGGGGTACACTGGACTAAACTGTCATCGCGGGTTTTTTGCACCCACAAACCACCCTATACAGAGAACGTATCTATGAGCAAGATAATGGAAGTTAACTCCAGCTATGAGCCTTATTCTCAGGAGCCTGAATACATAGAAGCCAACCGTGATTTGCTCAAGACGGTGCCGCTGGGCGATGTGCATCGTGTGCTTGATCTCGCTTGTGGTACGGCATTGATGTCGGACTTGCTGTTGCAGTTGAAACCGAACGTGGTGATTAACGGCGTTGACCTATCCGCTGAGTCGCTGTCGATTGGGCGCAAGGTGATGGCGGAAAAAGGCTTGATGGCCGACACTCAGGAGACGCTGGATGTCGCCGCCGCTGAGGGTAAAGGCGCGATATTGATGGAAGAAGCCAGCGCGATGGAATTGCGCTTCGCCGACGAGACATTTGATATGGGCATGATGGGCAATGCGATCCATCTGATGCCCGACAAGGATCTGTTTGTTCAGGGTTTGAGCCGGGTTTTGAAATCGGGCGCATCGTTTTCTTTTAACTCCGTGTTCTTTGTCGGCACCTATGGCGAAGGCTCTGAGCCGGTGTATACCGAGTGGATGAAAGAGGCCTTTGTGTTGATGATGAAAAAGAGCGATGAGCTCAAGGCGGCCGGTAAACCACCGATCAAACGTAAACGCGGTCTGTCGGGCAAGGCCTTTGACAAGGACTGGAAAACCGGTGAAGAATGGGGCGCACTGTTCGAAAAGCACGGGTTTAGCATCACTCGTATCTACAAGCGTCCGATCGGTATTACCGCCCGCGGTCTGGCGTTGGTCGGCGCCTATGCGGGTCTGGCAGAGGTGTTGATGAGTGGTTATCCGGTGGATCTCGCCAGCGAGTGTCTGCAAGAAGCCTCATACACCGCATTCGAGCGCCACAACGTGGACGAAATCATACGCTACTGGCTCGAAGTGACGGTGGTCAAGAACTAGGGCTCGTCAGGTTTCCGCAAAAGCCGGGGCTTGCCCCCGGCTTTTTTGTGCGCATTGCGGGAACCGTATGCTTAATTGAGTCGGCCCGACGGAAGAGACGAGCCTTGAATTAAGTATACTGTCCGCGCAATGCCAAGCAAGCAACAGGGTCTGTATACGATGAGTTTTGAAATCGAGTCTAGGCAACCGGGCACGTCGATCGACCAAGATGGTCGTTACGAGCAGGCGCGTACGGTTACCCTAGTCGGCGCAGTCGTGGATGCGATACTGGGTGTTGCCAAGGTGGTGGGTGGACTGGGCTTGCAGTCTCATGCCCTGATTGCGGATGGCGTACACTCGTTGTCGGATTTGGTGACTGATGGCATCGTGTTGATCGCGACACGAGAGGCCAGTCGCAAAGCGGATGCCGACCACCCCTATGGTCATGGTCGAATCGAAACCTTGGCGACGGTGTTGCTTGGTGTCAGCTTGATCGCGGTAGCGCTGGGCATGGTTGGGGATGCGGTCTGGCGTATCCTCACGCCGGATCAGCTTATGAATCCGCAGGCGTGGGCGCTTTTGATCGCGGCACTATCCGTTGTAGCCAAGGAGGCGATGTATCAATACACCGTTCGGGCCGCACGTAGGCTGCGTTCGAAGTTGCTGGAGGCGAATGCGTGGCACAGTCGTTCTGATGCACTTTCGTCGGTGATTGTGATGGTCGGTGTTGCCGGTTCGTTATTGGGGTTTGAGTATCTCGATGCGGTTGCGGCCATTGGTGTATCGCTGATGATCGGTAAGATCGGCGCAGGCTTGGCATGGCAGTCGGTGCGCGAGTTGATCGATACAGGGCTGGATGAGGATCAGGTGCGAGAGATCAGCGATGTGATACGTCGAGTGCCCGGGGTGACGGCGCTGCATATGTTGCGCACCCGTTCGATGGGGCCGGATACCTTTATCGACGTGCATATTCTGGTTGAGCCGACACTGAGCGTATCCGAGGGCCACCAGATTGGCGAAACCGTACGTGCCAAGTTAGCGGTGGAAATCGACGATGTCGCTGATGTCACGGTACATATTGATCCCGAAGACGATGAAACAAGCTCGCCGAGTACGGGCTTGCCAGCACGCGAGGATCTTAGTGGCATATTGCTGCAGCGTTGGGCGGGAATTGCCGAGGGTAAACAGATCGAGCGCTTGATCCTGCACTATCTCGATGGCCAGGTTCACGTCGATGTTATTCTGCCCGTTAGTGAGCGGGTGGATATTGACTATGGCCCCGCGCTGGCCTCACGTTTCGCCCAACAGGTCGCCGATATAGCGTATCTGGGGAAGATAGAGGTCTATTTCCACTAGTTGGGTGGGTGTGGCCCAAACCGCACTGATTTGGCGCGTTTTTTATGCCTTCGCACCGTCCTGGGGCGCAATAAAACTTGCAATCAACGCCTAAACGCCAGAGAATCGTTGGTTCGCCATCCGCCAGACTTGGCATGGATTGCGCGCATAACTACAACAGCGTGGCCGTCCCATTCGTGTTGGCACTTAAACGTTAGACCGAATTCGTAACTAATTAATGGAGGGGCAAGTATGTCCGCAAAAATTCTTAAGATGATTAAAGATAAGGGAGTGCAGTTTGTTGATCTGCGCTTTACCGACACCCGTGGTAAAGAGCAACACGTTACCCTGCCTTCACACCAGATTAATGCCAGCTTCTTTAAAGATGGCAAGATGTTTGATGGTTCCAGTATTTCGGGTTGGAAGGGCATCAATGAATCCGACATGATCTTGATGCCAGAAGCGGCTACCACGGTAATGGATCCATTCACCGACGAGCCAACGGTTAACATCCGTTGCGATATCCTTGAGCCAACCACCATGCAGGGTTACGAGCGTGACCCACGTTCGGTTGCCAAGCGTGCCGAGGCGTATCTCAAGTCAGCCGGTGTTGCTGATACCGCATTCTTTGGTCCAGAGCCAGAATTTTTCATCCTCGACGATTGTCGTTGGGGCGCCGACATGAGCGGTGCGTTCTATAAGGTTGATTCAGAAGAAGCCGAGTGGAACTCCGCGCGTGTTTATGAGGACGGCAACATTGGCCATCGTCCGGGTCCTAAGGGCGGTTACTTTCCTGTTCCTCCCGTTGATTCACTACAGGATATTCGTTCTGCAATGTGTTTGGCTCTTGATGAGATGGGTCTGGTATCCGAAGTTCATCACCATGAGGTCGCAACCGCAGGGCAGTGTGAAATCGGTACTCGCTTCAACACATTGGTTCGCAAAGCCGACGAGGTTCAGATCCTGAAGTATGTTGTGCAAAATGTGGCGCACGCATACGGCAAGACCGCAACGTTTATGCCCAAGCCACTGGTGGGTGATAACGGTAACGGCATGCACGTACACCAGTCGATTGCGAAAAAGGGCAAGAACCTGTTTCAGGGCAAGAAGTACGGTGGTTTGTCTGACACTGCGTTGTACTACATCGGCGGTATCTTCAAGCACGCCCGGGCACTGAATGCATTTACCAACGCCAGCACCAACAGCTACAAGCGTTTGGTTCCCGGCTTTGAGGCTCCCGTGATGCTGGCATACTCTGCCCGTAACCGCTCTGCATCTTGTCGTATTCCTTTTGATGCGAATCCAAAGGCAACGCGTATTGAGATTCGTTTTCCGGATCCAACTGCCAACCCCTACTTGGCGTTCTCCGCCATGTTGATGGCTGGCCTTGATGGCATCAAGAACAAGATCCACCCAGGCGATCCGATGGATAAGGATCTGTATGACCTGCCGCCTGAAGAGCTGGAAGATATCCCAACCGTATGTTCGTCGTTGGACGAAGCGCTGGAAGCGCTGGACGCAGATCGTGCCTTCCTCACGGTGGGTGATGTATTCACCGATGACATGATCGACGCTTATATCGATCTGAAGATGGAAGAAGTTACCCGTCTGCGTATGAGTACGCATCCGGTTGAGTTCGATATGTACTACAGCCTGTAATATTGACCGTTAGCGGTTAACACGACGCCCCCGTAAGGGGGCGTTTTTTTTGGGCATTGCATATTGTTGTTCTCGGGATACTCAACTATGCTCGGAGGCATGAACAGGATTTCAGTTTTACTGGCGCTTTGCATATGTTCCTTGGTGGTCTCAGCGGAGATCTATCGTTGGGTCGATGAACGCGGTCAGATCCAATACAGTGACCGCTATCATGAGGGTTCGGAACCCGTTCCGCTGGACGGTCTGACGACCTACAAGAGTCGCAACCGCGGCCTTCCTGCGGCTAGGGGGCCTAAAGCCGAGCCAGCATCGATTTACCAGCAACTGAGTATTCAAAACCCCCAGCCAGACCAGTCTGTGCGTGCCAACGACGGCCGGGTTCAGGTCAGCTTGTTGTTGCAGCCACCCCTGCGCGCAGGGGACCAACTCGGCCTGACTCTCGACGGGATAACGAACCCGGATCGTCTTACCAGCAGTCAGTTTTCGTTGACTGAGGTGGTACGAGGAACCCATACCCTTGGGGTTTCGGTGTACAACGCATCAGGTAATACGCTGATTAGCGCCGATCCAGTGGTATTTCACGTGCTGAAGACCTCGGTGATCAAACCTAACTAGCCTGCGCCGCGTTGGCATGGATTGGTTGCTACCCCTACCTTGCCCCTATGCACTATAATGGTGCGTTCGAATTACGCGTGGCGAGAGCATGTCAGATTCCCCATTATCATCGTCTGCCGACATCAACCGCTTGCGGCAGGTGGTTGAGAACGCCTCCATCGCGATTTTGGTGTTCGATGCGGACCTGACGCTGGTGTATGCCAACACTCAGGCTCAGGAGCTTCTCGACATCAGTTCTCGGCGCCTGCTCGGTTCCCACGTGAGCAAGTTGATCTGGTGCCCCAACGATCTCGCCGAAACCGCCCTGAAGCGGGCGCTGGCCAGCGGCCAAAGTTATACCGAGCATGATTCAGTGATTGAGCTTTCCGACGCTCGGCAGATCGCTGCAAATTGTACGGTAACGCCAATTGAAGGCGAGTCGGGTGTTGAGTTGTTGCTGGAACTCCAGCCGTTGGGCCGACAAAAGCAGATTATTCACGAGGAACAACTCATCGCACAACAGGACGCCGTGCGTTCAATTATTCGTGGCCTGGCCCATGAGATTAAAAACCCACTAGGAGGCCTGCGTGGCGCGGCACAGTTGCTGCAGTCTGAGATAGAGGACAAGGGCCTGCGTGACTACACCGAGATCATTATGCAGGAGGCAGATCGACTCCGGGCGTTGGTTGATCGGTTACCAGGTCCGCGTCATGTGTTGGTGCGGCGCATGGTGAACATCCACAAAATTCTGGAACGTGTGCGTATGTTGGTGCATACCGAGCAGGGGGATGGAATTCGGGTTATCAACGATTACGACCCAAGTATTCCAAAAGTGAATGTCGATGTCGACAAGATGGTGCAGGCCGTTTTGAATGTGGTGCGTAACGCTGCGCAGGCGTTGGGTGAGCACGGCGAGATTATTATTCGCAGCCGCATCGCACGCCACATGACCATCGCCCATCAACGTCATGGCATGGTTGTGAAGGTGGACATAATCGATAATGGCTGTGGGGTTGCGGAGGACATGATGGAGAAGCTGTTTTTTCCGATGGTCACTGGGCGCGCCGAAGGCACAGGTCTGGGTTTATCCATTGCCCAGTCGATCATTTCGCAGCACGGCGGGTTGATCGAGTGCGCGAGCAAGCCGGGCAAGACGGTGTTCACTATATTGTTACCTCTGGGGCGTGACGATGACTAAGAGAGCGGAAGTCTGGGTAGTTGACGATGATCGTTCGATTCGGTTTGTGCTTGAGCGCGCCTTGCAAAAGGCGGGCATGAAGGTTGCCGTATTTGAGAGCGCAGCCGAGTTGTTGGCAGCGCTCGATCAAAGTACACCCGACGTCATCGTATCGGATATTCGCATGCCCGGCATGGATGGACTGGAGTTGCTCGATCGTATCAACAACGACGCCCCCGACGTGGCGGTGATCATTATGACAGCGCATTCCGACCTTGATAGTGCGGTATCGGCCTTTCATGGCGGCGCGTTTGAGTATCTGGCAAAGCCGTTTGACCTGAATGATGCGGTCGATTTGATTAATCGCGCCGCCATGCAACGGAGCGCTGCGGATGCCTCAGTGGCGGAGGCCGATATTTCCGCGACGTCGGAGATTATCGGCGAAGCGCCGTCGATGCAGACGGTCTTTCGCGCCATAGGCCGGTTGTCCGTTTCCGATATCACGGTGTTGATCACCGGCGAATCAGGTACCGGCAAGGAACTGGTTGCTCGCGCCTTGCACAGCCATGGGCAGCGTTCCTCACAGCCGTTTATCGCATTAAACATGGCCGCTATCGCTAAGGACCTACTGGAGTCAGAATTGTTTGGCCATGAACGAGGTGCATTTACCGGTGCCCAGAGTCGTCGTGCGGGTCGGTTTGAACAAGCCAATGGCGGCACCTTGTTTCTCGACGAGATTGGCGACATGCCCCCGGAATTGCAGACGCGCTTGTTGCGGGTACTGGCTGAAGGCGAGTTTTTTGCGGTTGGTGGGCACAGCTCCATTCAGGTCGACGTGCGCATTGTTGCGGCAACCCACCAGGATCTGCAATTGCTGGTAGAGCAGGGGCGTTTCCGCGAGGATCTGTATCATCGTTTGAATGTTATCCCGGTAGAGTTGCCAGCATTGCGCGAAAGGCGCGAGGATATCCCGCTGCTGGCCCGCCACTTTCTGGCCAGTGCCGCGGCTGAGTTACAGGTGTCGGTGAAGAGTCTGGACAATAGTGCGGCGCAAGCGATAGCGGCTTGGGATTTCCCCGGCAACGTGCGTGAACTGTCGAACCTGTGCCGACGTTTGACGGTCATGGCACCCGGTCAGGTGATTCGTCTGGAAGATCTGCCAGATACATCAACAGCGACATCGGATGCCGCTGTTGATGATGACTGGGCGGCGATGTTGGCGCGGTGGGCAACCGAACAGCTGCGAGCCGGCCACAGTGAACTGCTTGATGACGCGACCCCAACGTTTGAACGTACCCTGATTGAGGCAGCCTTGCGCCACACGCAAGGTCGAAAACAGGATGCGGCGCGAATATTGGGGTGGGGACGAAACACGCTGACCCGCAAGCTGAAAGAATTGAATATAGATCCGTAAGGGCTAGGTCTACCCGTTTAACTCAAGCGTTCCAACCAATTCCGTCACATGCGCGACATCATGTCGTTGCAGATAGTCACAAATGCCATCGTTAATGGTTTTGCATATGAGCGGGTCATAGAACAACGCGGTACCGATGCCGATAGTGCTGGCCCCTGCAAGCAGAAACTCGATTGCATCGTTGGCGTTGTTGATACCACCCTGTCCAATAATCGGGATGTCGTGTTGTTTGCAGACCTGATGAACCTGATGCACCTTAAGCAGTGCAACGGGTTTGATCGCCGGTCCCGACAGCCCGCCCTGATTGTTACCTATGAACGGTCGACGGCTTTCAATGTCGATGGCCATACCCATCAAGGTATTGATGACAGCAAAGGCATCGGTTCCCGCCTCGATACAGCGGCGCGCATTGTGGGCGATGTCGGTTTGGTTTGGAGACAGCTTGGTAATGATGGGTTTTTTGGTCACCTTGCGACAGGCCTCGACCACCCGCGCAGACATATCGGGATCATTGCCGAAGGCAACGCCGCCCTCCTTCACGTTGGGACAGGATATATTAATTTCGATGGCGTCGATCGGTGAGTCATCGAAGCGTTCGGTCACGCGAACATATTCTTCGATGGTGGACCCAGACACATTGGCGATGAAACGGGTCTCGGAAAAATCCAGCGATGGCAAGATCGCATCGACCACGTGATCAACCCCCGGGTTTTGCAAACCAATCGCATTCAACATGCCGGCCGGTGTTTCGTAGACGCGGTGGGGTGCGTTTCCCAAGCGTGCGGCACCGGTGGTTCCCTTCAGGCAAACCGCACCGATTTCGTCATACGAGAACCCCTGAATACGTGTATATTCTTCACCAAAGCCAACGCAGCCAGACAACAGGACAAGCGGGGTATTCAGCGTCAGTCCGCAGAAACGGGTTTCGAGTTCACCGTATTTTGTCATATTGAAGGACTACTCAACAGAGTCAAAAAATGTTTCATGTGGTTTTATTTGAGCCAGAGATTCCTCCGAACACGGGCAACATCATACGCCTTTGCGCGAACACCGGCAGCCGTTTACACCTGATTGAGCCGTTGGGCTTTGATCTTGACGAAAAAAGCGTGCGTCGAGCGGGCCTCGATTACCACGATATGGCCTGCGTTGAGCGCCATGCTTCTTTTTCTGACTTTCTGGTCACGGCAGCACCATTACGCCTGTTCGCCTTGTCCACACGAGGCAGGCGTAACTACGCTGAAGTTAAGTACCAAGCGGGTGATGCGCTATTGTTTGGTCCCGAAACGCGAGGTTTACCCCAGACCTTGCTCGACACGCTGCAACCAGAACAGGTATTGCGGATTCCGATGCAGGCCGGTAATCGCAGCCTCAACTTGTCGAATGTGGCGGCGTTGGTGGTCTACGAGGGTTGGCGCCAGAACAACTTTGCGATGTCGTAACTAGTGACTGATCTCTGCCTTCTTCTGGCGGTGCAGCAGGTTGCCCACGGCGGTACGCGGGTCGAGTCCTTCAAACAATACCTGATAGGTCTGTTCGCAGATCGGCATATCGATGCCGTGTTTTACCGACAGTCGATGAATCTCGCGTGCCGCGCCAACGCCCTCTATGGCCTGACCTATCTCCTTTTGTGCATCCTCGGCGGATTGCCCCCGCGCCAGTGCGATACCCATACGCCGGTTGCGCGATTGGTCATCGGTGCAGGTCAGGGCCAGATCGCCAATGCCTGCAAGCCCCATGAAGGTTTGTGGATCGCAGTTCCAGACCTTGCCAAGCCGCGACATTTCATGCAAACCGCGGGTAATCAATGCGGCGCGGGTGTTGGCACCAAAGTTCAGGCCATCGGCGGCGCCTGCCGCGATGGCCAATACATTTTTAACCGCACCGCCGATCTCTACGCCGGCGAGGTCGGAACCGGTGTAGGCGCGAAACGTTTTGTTGTGCAACAGGTCCGCTAAATGCGCACCAAAGTCTGGCTGATTGGCGGCGATGGTCATCGCGGTTGGCAGACCATGGGCGACTTCCAGTGCGAAGGTCGGGCCGGACAGAACCGCCATTGGCCGATCACCGAGAACCTCTTGTATGACTTCGTGCATGAGCTTACCACTGCCGGCCTCGAATCCCTTGGTCGCCCATGCGATACGACTTCCGGAGCCGAGCAGCGGTTTGAGCGAGCCAAGCAAGTCACGGAAGCCGTAACTGGGGACAACGACCAGAATGTCATCGCAATGAGCGACGGCTTCTTGCAGTGTGACACAAGGGAGAAGGGTGTCGGGGAAGTCAAAGCCAGGCAGGAAAGTATGGTTCTGTTTGTCCCGCAGCAGTGCTTGCATATGCTCGGGTTCGTGACCCCAGAGGCGGGTGTGAACGCCATTACCGGCGAGTAACAATGCCAGCGCGGTTCCCCAGGAACCGGCACCCAGTACCGCAATAGACGTTGAGTTTGATATGTCCAACAGACCGCTGGCGCCTAACTATCTTGGGCCTCAACGGCGGCGGCTTCTTGTTTCTTTTGCAGGGTTTGTTGATACATCATCTCGAAGTTGACCGGTGTTAGCAGGACTTGCGGAAAACCGCCCTTCGCAATCAGGGAACCAAGAGCCTCGCGTGCATAGGCAAAAAGAGCGGTAGGACAATATACATTAAGCACGTTCTGTAGTTGGTTTGGATCCATGCCCGTTATCACGAATAGTCCGGCCTGCTGGACTTCGGCCAGAAAAACGGTTTGATCTTCGATGTTTGAGGTGGTGGTGATTTGTAACATGACCTCGTGGATGGTGTCCTTGATTTCCTTGTGCGAAAGATTCAATCGCACCTCAATTTTTGCCGGTGTATTTTCTTCAAAGATCTCGGGGACGTTGGGCGCCTCAAATGAAGCATCTTTGATGTAAACCTTGGCCAAGTGAAGCGAAGGGGAGGCATCCTCGTTAGCGGGTGCGCCGTTTTGTTCTGCCATGAGAGTGTCCTTTGTCAGTGAAGCGGAGGCACTTGGGTGCTATCGCTTGGTGGTTGGGAGGCCGGCGTTCTGCCAGGCCAGAATCCCGCCGTGTAGATTGTATACCGAGTCAAAACCCGCTTTGCTCAAGGTTGCACATACCTGCATGGACTGGCTGCCAGAATTGCAACAGACGATCACAGATTTATCACGATGCGCTTCAAGTTTATCCATCTGATCCTTGATCTGATCCCGTGGCACGTGCAGGGCATTGAGAATATGATTCTGTGAATAATCTTTATCGGATCGTATGTCTAGGACTAAAGCGTTGTCATTATTGATCAACCCCACCGTCTGTTGCGGATCAGCCGATCCATAGCCTTTGAGGCGGCCACCGACGAGGGGCCAAAGCAGCAGCCCACTGATGACGATCAATCCCGCGAACAGGTGCCAATTATTAATGGCAAACTCAGTGAATTGCGACATGTCGGGCTAATCTCATGATGATACGTGGCCCGGATGGGCGTGGGTAAAGCGGGGATTATCAGTGCCCGGATCGGCAGAATACCTCACGCATCATACCAATCAGCGCCAATGTACGGGAATCGCCCACTTTGTAGTAAACCCGGTTGGCGTCTTTACGGGAGCTGAGGATGCCTTTATCTCGCAGTATCGCGAGATGTTGCGAGATGTTGCTCTGTGACGTGCCCACATGGTCGACGATGTCCTGCACACTGACTTCGGCATCACCTAGTGTGCACAGAATTTTCAAGCGCAGGGGGTGAGACATTGCCTTCAGGGAGCGGGCAGCGCGATCGATATCTTCGTCCGCAGTGATTAATGTTTCTACATCGGCATTCATAATTTTTC
>DTRM01000029.1 GCA_012965975.1 Chromatiaceae bacterium
TTGTTTTGGTACAAGTGCCCACACTGTTTCCAGTTTGAGCCGCATGTTCAAGAGTGGCTAAAAACCAAAGCCGACGATGTCGAATTTATTCGGTTACCGGCGGCGCTAAATCCCGCGTGGGCGCTATTGGGTAATGCCTATTTAGCGGCCAAGGTTCTGGGGGTTGAAGACAAAATTCATGAACCCCTGTTTCATGCGATCCATGTCGAACGCAAGAGGTTTCCAGATAAGCAATCGATCAGCGATTTTTTTGTCGACAAGGCGGGCGTGACGGCAAAGGCATTCTCCAGTGCCTATGACTCATTTTCGGTGCGGCTGACGATGACGCGTGGGGCCGATTTTGCACGCAAGTGGGGCGTGACCGGTGTGCCAAGCATTATTATCAACGGTAAGTATCAGACCACCGCTGGCATGACCAAGTCGTACGACAGGATGATTGAGACGATTGATCATCTGGTCGATCTGGAACGAAAGGCGTTGTCGACAACTGCCGCGGCAGTTGCCGATAGGTGATACTGATGACGAGGCCGGGAACTAAAGAATGACGGGGCCCCGCCGACATTACAGCCCAGAATCTGTAGTGAGTCATGGACCATTGCGGATGTTTGCTCGCAATGGGGTGTCGCGCCTGGTGTCTGCTTTCAATCGTTCAACACAAAACCCGCCACCGCTTGAGGTGGCCGCCCCCGGTACCTTTCCGAAGCGCCGTATTCGGGTGGCCAGTTACAATATTCAAGTGGGTATTGATAGCGGGCAGTTTCGCCACTATCTCACCCGTAGCTGGCGTCACGTTCTGCCTTCCTCCAATCGCACCGGTAATCTTGATCGCATTGCCATGTTTTTAGCGGGCTTTGATGTGGTTGGTTTGCAGGAGGTGGATGGTGGCAGCCTGCGCTCAGGCTTTGTTGATCAAACCGAGTATCTTGCGCGCAAGGCGGGTTTTCATTTTTGGCACCGCCAAACTAATCGCAATCTAGGCAAGCTGGCACAGAATAGTAATGCCCTGCTCAGTCGCGTTCGTCCCGCGTCAATAACGGATCACAAGCTTCCGGGTATGCCGGGGCGAGGTGTATTGATCGCAAGCTATGGCGTGGAGCAGGAATCGCTTCGCGTCTGCGTGTTGCATCTGTCATTGAGCCGGCGAGGTCGAGAACGTCAGACGGCGTTTGTCGCTGAAATAATTCAGGATTACCCGAATGTGATCGTGCTCGGCGATCTCAATTGCAGCATCGACAGTGCCGAGATTCGGCCGCTGTTAGTCTCTGGCCATCTGCGCGGGCCGACGGCGGGTATGAAGACGTTTCCAAGCTGGCGTCCACAGCACGCGATTGACCATATTTTGATCTCCGAAAACCTCCAAGTGGAGCATACCTGGGTACCAAACTACCCCTTATCAGACCATCTTCCGGTGGCGGTCGAGGTCGTGTTACCGAGCTCTTTGGCCAAAACTGCGCGATAAAATCTAATTGCCCGCGCCTAAAGACGTCGCCGCAATGGCCGTTATATTGCGTTAATGCTCTCAATTAACCCTGAATGGATATAGGCCCGTGAAATCGATGCCTTCAGCAGCCACAGTAAGTACAGCTTCTCCCGAAGACATTCAACGCCTACAAGGGTTAGAGGCCGCTTGGGCCAAGACTGAGACCAGTCTGAGTCGCATCATCCTGCGTCTTACCATGGCGAGTTCGGGCTTTGATCCAGCGCTGGACTCGACTCTGAAGGAAATTCGTGAGTTGGTGCGCAAGGGTTCGGGTATCGCTGCGGTCGCCGACCGTCTCGATGAACTATCAGACTCACTGTTGCACAACGACGAAGTTGACACTGCCACTGTGCCGACATCCGTCAATGACTCTGATAATGATTTTTTGTTTCGCCTGCTCGATCTTTTGCCATTACCAGCGTCGGCGACATCCACGGCAAGGGCGCTGCGCTCAAAGTTGGTTGCCGCCGACAGTCAATCAGCGCAAACCTGTCTGGAAGAGCTGGCGGAACTGTATGCCCGTGAGGCGACCGTACCCGAGATTAAATCCAGTAAAGGTATGTTTGGTCGTTTGTTCGGTGCGGTGTCATCGAAACCGGATCAAGACAAGCAGGGCAGCGACGCGGCCCGACAGCAACTCGCCGACGTTCTGGATAAGCTGCTATTGCCCCCTGAGTTAAACGACAAAGCGGATGGCCTTAAGCAACAAGTAGAAGATGACGTGGAGCTGAATAGTGCATGGTCGGCGGTGTTGGATGGCACCGTCGGGTTGGTCGCGGAGATGCAATCGAAGCTGGTTGAGGAGCGCCGCGAGATTCAGTCGTTCCTGGAATCTGTGACCAGTGGCTTATCGGTGTTGGATGGTGAGTTAACCGGTGTGAGCGATAGCAGCGGACAGGGGTTTGACAGTAGCGAGGAATTTGATCTCTGCCTAGATCAGGAGATTCAGGCCATCGCGAGTAATATTGACGGTGCTAATGACATGGCACAGCTCAAGGAGGCGGTGAGTGCGCGCATAGACTCCATTCATGATCGTATGGCGGGCCACCGCCAGCGTCAGGACGTGTTACGCAAGCAGGCGGAGAATCAGGTCCATGCCTTGTCCGGTCGGCTAAGCTCGTTAGAGGACGAGAGCTCCAAATTGAAACAACATATGGATACCATTCAGGATCGTGCGCTTCGCGATGGCCTGACCTCGGTACCCAACCGTCTTGCCTATGACGAAAGAATCGTTCAGGAGTTTGGGCTCTGGAGCCGGTTCGGCGAACCTCTGACGTTAATGGTCTGGGATGTTGATCTCTTCAAGGAGGTGAACGATCGCCTGGGCCACAGCGCCGGTGATACGGTGTTGCAATCCATCGCTTCGACCCTGTCATCTTGTCTGCGTGAGACCGACTTTGTCGCGCGTTACGGTGGTGAGGAGTTCGTTGTGTTGTTGGCCGGTACCACGGTTAACGATGCTGTCGCAGTGGCGGAGAAGATTCGCTCCAGTATTGAGGCGACCGGGTTTCGCTCCGGTGACCACAGTTTAACCATCACCGCGTCCTGCGGTTATTCTGAATGGCATGATCACGACGGGCCCGAAGACTTGTTCAATCGGGCTGATAAGGCGCTTTATCAGGCAAAAAAATCTGGCCGCAACCGCTGCCAGTCCAACTAGCCCACATTTTCGAAACTATTGCTGGGGTATAATCTTCGCATGGCGGCGCGTGAGCGCGGTGGGATTTAGTCGCGAGGTTTTGAGATGGATTCATGTGATCAGACGCAAGGGGTGCTGAATCGCTATAGCGAGGGCGCACAACAACGGGAAGAGGCGCTCTGTTGCCCGGTCGATTATGATGCCGGGCTGTTAAAGCTGCTGCCCGCTGAAATCATCGAGCGCGACTACGGTTGTGGGGACCCGTCGCGTTATGTCAGAGACGGCGACACAGTGCTGGATCTCGGTAGTGGCGGCGGCAAGATTTGTTATATGGCCGCGCAGTTGGTTGGTGCCGAGGGCAGCGTCATCGGTGTGGATATGAATGACGACATGCTGGATTTGGCCCGTCGGCATCAGAGCGATATGGCACGGAAGCTGGGTGGCGATCGGGTCCGGTTTGTCAAAGGTTTTATTCAGGATTTGGCGCTCGACCTTAAAGACACCGAACAATGGCTGTCGCAACATGCGGTAAAAGACGCCAATGATTTGATTGCACTGGAGGAACATAAGTCAGAACAGCGTCGCTCGGCACCGCTGGTCGCTGATGCAACGGTCGATCTGGTTATTTCCAATTGTGTGTTAAATCTGGTTCGTGAGAGCGACCGCCAACAAATGATCGCCGAAATATTTCGAGTGCTGCGTCCGGGTGGTCGAGTGGCAATTTCCGACATCGTCTCAGACAAGTACGTATCGGACGACCTGAAGGCCGACTCGGATCTGTGGAGTGGTTGTATCTCGGGCGCCTTTCAAGAGCAGGAGTTTCTAACGGCCTTTGCCGATGCAGGCTTTGTGGGTGCGGCCTTCGACAAGTGGGACAACGCGCCGTGGCAAGTGGTGTCGGGAATCGAGTTTCGCGCGGTTACGTTGACCGCCGGAAAGCCCGTGTTGGCATCCGGGCAGGCAACTCATGAGGTGATGTATCGTGGCCCCTATGCCTGTATCGAACTGGATAGCGGTGCGACGTTTATGCGCGGTCAGCGCACCCTTATCGATAGCGAGAGTTTCGCCGCGTTGACGAGCGGCCCCTTTGCAGACGATATGATCGACTGTGCATCGGCATCTGCGGATACGGGTGACTGTTGTTCGCCGTCGAACGGTTCCGGTTGCTGCTAGCGGTCTGAATTCGTGTTGGTCTTACGTCTGTTGGCTAATGGCTTGGCGCCGCTGACGCTGATCGGTGCGCTGCTCGCCTATTGGCACCCGCCATTGTTTCTGGTGTTCAAAAGCAGCTTTCTGTATTTTTTTGCCGCCACCATGTTCGCTCTGGGTTTGGTGCTTGAGCCGCCGGAGCTGAGCGATACACTCAAACATCCTAGTCAGATTGGTCTGGGGGTGTTGACGCAATATAGTGTGATGCCGGTACTGAGTTTTGCGTGCGCGTGGTATTCGGATCTGTCGCCGGAGTTGGCATTGGGCATTATTATCGTGGGCTGTGCCCCCGGTGCGATGGCAAGCAATGTGATTGTCTATCTGGCCGGTGGCGCGGTCGCGTACTCCATCGCGCTGACCACGGTGGCAACGCT
>DTRM01000030.1 GCA_012965975.1 Chromatiaceae bacterium
GCAGACGCAGGATTCGATGGCGATTGCCGACGACACCCATAGCGTAACGCAGTTTTTATCGGTTGACATCAAATCGCCTGGCAGGGTAGGTGCCGAGTAGCACGCCGCACATCCCAGTTTTAGGCTAATCTAGCCTCCAGTTTATCGCGTAACTGAGTTACCTAGTAACGAACTCTATAATCCCATATCCGGGCTATTTAACATAATAACCATTATGCGCACCTATTGATGGTGCCCCCATCCTTCAATCTTCAGGCTAACTGGCCGTTAACTTATCAAGCGCCGTCTCAGGCAAACGACGTGGTCCCTAACACATTGAATTAATGGGATTAGTTAGTCCGTACACGGGGTTTTATTGAAACCCTTGGGCTTCAGATGATGTTTATACTCACTATAAAAGGCTATAAGAACGTCTCAAAATGAAAGATCGACGTAGACGCGTATTCTGGATTGTCCGGAAGATCACGGATTGGCTGATTCGGGAGCACCCCGAGCGTAACCTTCCGCGGTCGGATATCGCGCGTCTGGGATACGAGGCGCGACCCGGTGACGTGGTACTGGTCGAAGGCACCAGTCGTGTCTCAGATGTCATCAAGTTGATCACTCAGAGTAACTGGACCCACTCTGCGCTGTATATCGGGCGGCTCTACGATATTGAGGATCCTGAACTACGCGACATGGTGACACAACACTATGATGGCGACCCTGAGGATCAACTGTTGCTTGAGGCGCTATTGGGTTCCGGCACGATTATCGTGCCGCTCACCAAATACAAGAAGTTTCATCTGCGACTGTGTCGTCCCAATGGACTGGCACCGAAAGATGCCAGCGCGGTGATTGCTCATGCGGTACGCCAGCTTGGTAAGGATTACGATATTAGACACTTGCTGGATCTGGCCCGGTTTCTTTATCCGTGGACGATCATGCCGCGGCGATGGCGCTCGAGCCTGTTTGAGGCGTCGGCGGATGACACCACGCGAACGGTATGCTCGTGTTTGATCGCGGAAGCGTTTCACAAGGTCCAGTTTCCGATCCTGCCATTTGTCGGACGAGATGAGCACGGCGAACTGCGCTTGGTGAAGCGAAACCCGAGATTGTATACACCAAAGGACTTCGATTATTCGCCTTATTTCGACATCATCAAATACCCCTATCTGGGCACGCAAGATATTGGCTTATACAAGTACTTGCCGTGGAACCAGGATGACGTATATTTCAATGACGATGCAAAACAGTTAAAGGCCATCTTGGCGGAAAGTGCCAACGTGCAACCTGTGGCCGATGTCAGGCATAAGGAACAATAATTATGAATCTCGGTATTTGGCTTACTCTGGTATTGGGAATCATCATTTTGGCGGCGATCTTTCGTAGCCGGGCTTGGCTGTGGTCTGCTGCACTGGGTGCATCGATCGCCTTGGGATACTCCGAGTGGGTGTTCTCCCCTACCGCGGCGGTCGGATTGTTTATTTTCTGGGCGCTGCTCACCAGTATCGTACTGATCCCACGGTGGCGTCAGATCTTGGTCACTAAAATGATGTTCCGTTGGTTTCGCCGTATCACCCCGACGATGTCACAAACCGAACAGGAAGCACTGGATGCAGGTTCGGTGTGGTGGGACCGTGAGCTTTTCAGTGGACGTCCTAACTGGAATTATATGTTATCCCTACCCACTCCCTCATTGTCCAAGGTTGAGCAGGAGTTCATCGATGGCCCAGTGACGCAAGTCTGTCGCATACTGGATGAATGGGAAATCATGCAGAAGCAGCATGACTTGCCCCCCGAAATTTGGGATTTTCTAAAGCGGGAACGGTTTTTCGCCATGATTATTCCAAAAGAATACGGTGGACTCGAGTTTTCGGCCTTCGCTCATTCCGAAATCGTGATGAAAATCGCGAGTCGCAGTGTAGCTGCCGCGGTTTCGGTGATGGTGCCAAACTCTCTGGGGCCTGCGAAACTGTTATTGCATTACGGTACCGATGAGCAGCGTAACCAGTATCTACCCAGGCTAGCCACGGGTGAAGAGGTGCCCTGCTTTGCGTTAACCGGTCCCGAAGCGGGTAGTGATGCAGCTGGCATGCCAGACACGGGCGTTGTGTGTCGCCAGACCTATAACGGCGTTGACACACTGGGTGTGCGTCTCAATTGGGAAAAGCGTTACATCACTCTGGGGCCAATAGCGACCGTTCTGGGGCTTGCCTTCAAGTTGTTTGATCCCGAACATCTGATCGGTGATGAAGAGGCGCGTGGCATCACCTTGGCCCTTATTCCAACCAATACACCGGGGATTGAGATCGGGCGTCGCCATAACCCGTTGAACACGCCGTTTCAAAACGGCCCCAACAAGGGTGTGGATGTTTTTATTCCGCTGGACTGGATTATTGGCGGTGTCGACAAGGTGGGTCATGGCTGGCGCATGTTAATGGAATGTTTGGCGGTCGGCCGCGCGATTTCTCTGCCCGCACTGAGTACGGGTGCGGCTAAGTCGGTGAGCCGCTACACCGGTGCTTACGCTCGCGTGCGGCGCCAGTTTCGTCTGCCCATCGGTCGCTTTGAAGGTGTTGAGGAGGTGCTTGGTCGTATAGCCGGGCACACCTATCAGATGGACGCCGCACGTTGCATGACCCTTGGCGCACTGGATAGTGGTGAAAGCCCGTCGGTGATTTCGGCGATCGTCAAGTATCACCTAACCGAGGGTTATCGACAGGTAACCAATGACGCGATGGACATCCAGGGTGGCAGTGGCATTTGTTTGGGACCGCGCAATTTGGTGGGCGCGGCGTACATGGCGATTCCGATTGCGATTACGGTAGAGGGTGCGAATATTCTTACCCGCAGCATGATCATTTTTGGTCAGGGTGCGATTCGTTGTCACCCCTACGTGCTGGACGAGTTGCGCGCCACTGCAATGGAGGACCACACTGCGGCCCTGCGTCAGTTTGATACCGCGCTGACGTCACATATCGGTTTCTTTATCAGTAACGCGGTTCGTAGCCTGGTTTTGGGAATTACGCGTGGACGATTCTCTTCCGCTCCGCTTCGAAGTGCGGACAAACGTTACTATCAGCGTCTAAACTGGATGTGTGCGGCGTTTGCGTTAACTGCTGATGCGGTGATGTTGAGCCTTGGTGGTAGTCTGAAGCGCAGAGAGAAAATATCGGCTCGACTCGGTGACGTACTCAGTCATCTCTATCTGGCGTCGGCGACCCTGAAGCGCTTCCATGACCAAGGCTATCAGGCGTCCGATCGTGGCCTGTTTCGATGGTCGATGGCGCACTCGATGAATGAGATAGAGAAGGCGCTGGATGGCGTGTTCCTTAATTTGCGCTCGCGCCCACTGGCGTGGTTGTTGCGTCGACTGGTATTTCCGTTGGGCGCGCGATTTTCGGCGCCGCATGACCGCTACGGCCAGCGCGCAGCACAGGTATTGCTCAAGCCTTCAGCGGCGCGTGATCGACTCACCAAAGGTATTTTTATTACCGATGACCTGCAGTTCAAAGAGGGTTTGCTTGATATTGCCCTGGCGGCAGTGGTTGCCGCGGAGCCGGTAGAACACAAATTACGCGCTGCGGTACACGCTGGACTTTTGCCTGCGATTGAAGGTGCGGGAGTCATGGATACGGCCGTCGCTGAGGATATTATTTCCGCCGAAGAAGCAGAACTTCTGCGTAGCGCAAACGAATATCGGCGTGCGGTTATCGAAGTCGATTCCTACGAGCCTGACGAGGCGTTTGGTGGCGATAGCAAATCGTCATCGCAGTCGTTTTCGGATCCGGTCGAGATCACAGGATAAGTTGTTATGTTTATTTGGGTGGAGAGTTAACTATGTCTGATACTAAACACGGATTTGGTCGCGACGTTTTTGTCGTCGACGGTAGCCGTACCCCATTCTTGAAAGCGACCGGGAAAAGAGGTCCCTTCAGTGCCTCTGACCTAGCGGTCGCGGCGGGTAGACCGCTATTGGCGCGACAACCGTTTTTACCGAATGCACTCGATGAAGTGATTCTCGGCTGTGTATCACCCGGTCCAGATGAGGCCAACGTTGCTCGTATCACGGCCCTGCGCCTGGGTTGCGGTGAGAGTGTTCCTGCATGGACGGTGCAACGCAACTGCGCCTCCGGAATGCAGTCGATCGATAGCGCGGCGCGCAATATTGGCAGTGGCTACGCTAATCTGATTCTTGCAGGGGGTGCGGAAGCGATGAGCCATTCGCCAGTTTTGTTCAGTGACCGGATGGTGGACTGGCTGGCCGGATTCAATGCAGCACGTTCATTTTCGGCGCGCATGAAACAACTCTCCAAACTAAAGTTAGGCTATCTGAAACCGGTCATCGGTCTACTCCGCGGTCTACGTGATCCGATAGTCGGCTTGAGCATGGGGCAAACGGCAGAGAATCTTGCGTTTCGTTTCGGAATCGATCGACAGCAAATGGATCAGTTCGCGGTAGAGAGCCATCAAAAACTGGTGGCAGCCCAAGAGCAAGGTTTGCTGCAGGAGATCGAGCCAATGTGTGATGCTAATGGCAGCGCCTATGACAGCGATACCGGTGTCCGAGCGGATTCTTCTGTGGAACGACTGGCCAAGCTACGGCCGGTGTTTGATCGTCGGATTGGGATGGTCACCGCAGGCAATAGCGCTCAGGTTACCGATGGTGCGGCATGGTTATTGCTGGCCA
>DTRM01000031.1 GCA_012965975.1 Chromatiaceae bacterium
CGGCTGCGCGCAGAGCTGGAGGCAAGAAATACGCCGCTGCCTGACGACAGGAAGTTTCTGCGTCAGGTTCTGGAACGTCTGGTCATTGAACACATTCAACTGCAGCTGGCCGCCAGCACCGGCATCATCGTGGATGATGCCCGACTTGATGTCACGGTTGAAAAAATCGCCCGACAAAATGATTTCAGTATTCAGGAACTTGCCGACCACGTGCGACAAGATGGTTTAAGTATGCTGCAATTTCGCGAGCAATTGCGTACCGAAATCACCATCAAGCAACTACGATCCCGGCACGTTGAAAGTCGCATCAACGTCAGCGAACATGAGATCGATACAATGCTCACGCATGGAAGTAAAACCGGCGCGGATCCCAATGCCGAGTTCCAGTTGCTGCACATTCTGATATCGGTACCGGAAGCCGCCTCATCCGATGAAATCCAGCAGGCCAAGGCACGCGCCACCGAAACCATAGAAAAACTCCGGGGTGGCGAGGACTTTCGCCAAACCGCGATTGCCGTATCCGATGGCCGGCAAGCGCTGAACGGTGGCGATCTGGGCTGGCGCAAGCTGGGGCAGCTACCCACCATTTTCGTCGATGCGGTTACCCAAATGTCGGTCGGTGATATCAGCGATCTGATCCGCAGCGCCAGTGGCTTTCATATTATCAAGGTTGAGGGCGGGCAGATCGAGGAGCGCAAGATAATCACACAGACACACGCGCGTCATATACTACTAAAAACCGATGCGCTTAATTCCGATCAGCGAGTTCGTGATCGGCTTGTCGATCTGCGCGAACGGGTATTGCAGGGAGAGGACTTCAATGTCCTGGCCAAGGCCAACTCTCAGGACACCGCATCGGCGATCGATGGCGGTGATCTCGACTGGATGGATCCCGGCAGCTTTGTGCCGGCATTTGAGACCGAAATGAACGCGCTGGATATTGGCCAGATCAGCGCGCCGTTTCAGGCGCGCTTTGGTTGGCACATCGTGCAGGTACTGGATCGACGTGATCATGACAGCACCGTTGAATTTAAACGGGCACAGGCGCGAAAACTGCTGCGTAAACGCAAATTGGATGAGGAGTTGAACCTGTGGCTACGCCGTCTCAGAGATGAGGCTTACGTCGAGTATCGTTCGGCGTCACGCTAGGGAGCCTCTGATGTCTTCCCCCACTATTGTTCTCACGTCGGGAGAGCCCGCCGGGATCGGCCCGGATCTGTGTGTACAACTGGCGCAAAATCCGCCTGCCAACCTGCGCGTCGTGGTAATGGGCGATGCAACCGTGTTGCAAGATCGCGCACAGCGTCTGTCCAAACCATTGATCCTGCGTCCCTATGACCTGCCGCATAACGATACCCCTCTTGCGCCCGGCGAACTCAATCACATCCAGATTGATACGCGCTGTGCGACCGAGTGCGGGCGCGAAACCCCCGACAATGCTGACTACGTACTGGACATGCTTCGCGCCGCGACGACTGGCTGTGTTGAAGGCAGGTTTGCAGCGATGGTTACTGGCCCCATCAACAAGGCCATAATCAACGATGCCGGCACCCACTTCAGTGGCCATACTGAGTTTCTGGCACAACTCACCCACGCTACATCGGTGATGATGCTGGCAACGGACGACCTCCGGGTTGCTCTGGTCACCACCCATCTGCCGCTTAGCGCGGTAAGTGCGGCCATCACCAAAGAAACGCTTGCCGAGGTGATTGAAATCGTACACTCGTCACTGCAAACCCAATTTGGGATCGCATCGCCACACATTCTTGTCTGCGGACTCAATCCTCATGCCGGTGAAGGCGGCCATCTGGGTAGTGAAGAGATCACTACGATTTCACCGGTGATCGAGGCGCTGCGCGCACAGGGCATGAATCTGAGCGGGCCCCTACCGGCCGATACCGTATTTACAAAACACCGTCTGGCCGATGCCGATGCAGTCATCGCCATGTACCACGATCAGGGTCTGCCCGTACTCAAACACGCGGGCTTCGGGCGTTCGGTCAACGTGACGCTGGGCTTGCCGATTATACGAACCTCGGTTGATCATGGCACCGCATGCGACCTCGCCGGAACCGGCAAGGCCGATGCCGGTAGCCTCTATCACGCGCTGGATATGGCCGCGCTGTTGAGTCGACACGGACAACATCATGGTTAAGGCGCGCAAACGATTCGGACAAAATTTTCTGCATGACCCTCGGATCATACATAACATCGTCACCCATATTGGCCCACGTAAAGGTGAAACGATTATTGAAATCGGCCCCGGGCACGGCGCGTTAACCGGCCCGCTGTTGGACTACGGCGCGCAGGTTGAGGCGATTGAACTCGACCGGGATCTTATTGAGCCGCTGAAAGCACGCTTTGCCGACCGACCATTCAAGATACATAATGCGGATGCACTGACCTTTGACTATCACAGCCTGCGCGGCGATGCCCCGCTGCGGATAGTGGGCAACCTGCCCTATAACATCTCGACACCACTGTTGTTTCACCTGTTTTCCTATAGCCATGATCTGGGTGATTTGCATGTCATGTTACAAAAGGAAGTCGCGCACCGGATTGCTGCCGAGCCAGGCAGTGGCCGCTATGGTCGCCTGTCGGTCATGGCTCAAGTCCTGTGCCAGGTCGACCTGCTATTTGAAGTAGGCCCTGAATCATTTAAACCCGCACCCAAGGTTGAGTCGGCCGTCGTGCGTATGACACCGCACCAAAGCCCACCCGTCGATATCACCTCGATAGATCAGTTTTCAAAACTGGTCGCACAGGCCTTTTCACAGCGGCGCAAGACCCTGCGAAACTCACTCAAGACGGTAATGGACGGCGACACCATTGCCTCACTGGATATCGATCCGGTGCGACGCGCGGAGACCCTGTCACTCGAGGAGTTTGCCCGCCTCGCCAATCACCTTACCCCGTAGCAGCGAGCAATACTTCACAAACGCGATCGACCTGTGCCTCGGTCATGTCGGGAAAGATGGGTAGCGACAAGCTCACTAAAGAACACGCCTCGGTAACCGGGAGATCGCCTGGCTTGTACGCTAACGACTCATACACCTCCTGCAGATGTAAGCCGAGCGGATAACACAGGCTCGAGCCAATCTTCTGCTCGTTCAATCGTGCCCTTGCCGCATCACGCCCTTGCATCCGAATCGTGTACAAATTAAAGGCGTGGAGACCATTGCCCGGTCGTGCGGGCGTGATCACATCGCGGTCAGCCAACTGCGCATCATAGCGATCCGCGATACGATTACGCGCAGAAATAGCCTCGTCGATGACCCGCAACTTGATTCTGAGCAAGGCCGCCTGGATTTCATCCAAACGACTGTTGCAACCGAACTCGACGTGCATGAACGGCGCGCTGGCACCATGATTGCGTAAGCGTCGAATATGTTCTGCAAGCGCATCGTCATTGGTGGTGATCAATCCGCCATCACCGTAGCACCCCAGCACCTTGGTGGGATAAAAACTGAAACAACCGGTCGCGCCATGACTGCCCACACACGCGCCGTCGTGCCGTGCGCCAAACGCCTGCGCAGCATCTTCGACCACGGCCAGTTTGTGGGTCTCTGCCAACGCGTTCAGCGACGTCATGTCCGCCGGATGACCGAACAGATGCACCGGCATGATGGCTCGGGTCTTGCTGGTAATGCGGCTTTCCACTGACACGGGGTCGAGATTAAAACTGACGGCATCAATGTCTGCAAACACCGGCGTGGCACCGACCAGCGAGATCGACTCGGCAGTGGCAAAAAACGTATACGGCGTTGTGATCACTTCATCGCCGGGGCCAACGCCTAACACACGCAGTGACAACACCAGTGCATCGGTGCCATTGGCGACCGATACCGCATGACGAGTCCCGACATAAGCGGCCGCTTCTTCCTCGAACGCAGACACATTCGGACCGAGAATCCATTGACCTTTACTGCCAGAGACATCGGCGAGCGCAAACCACTCGTCGCGTAAAGCAGAAAACTCCTGCGATAAATCCAGATACGGCACGCCTTGTATAGATGCCTCACTCACTTCGCAATTTCCTCTTTGACACGCATCGCGACCGCCAGTGCCTGCAGTGCCACATGACCATCCACCAAGGGCGAATTGCCATTTATAACCGAATCGAGAAACGCCTCAAGCTCCTTGTCCAGTGGCATCTCAGCATCGACGGCAATCTTGTCATGCTCAACCTCAGGCCACTCGCCATCATCCGCGGGCACCGCTTTAAGCGATTCGATCTGTTGATCAACGAAATTCAAGGCCTCGTAACGATTGTCACCGAACACACGAATGCGACGAAACTTTTGGTCAGAAACACGACTTGCCGTGATATTGGCAACCGCGCCATTTTCAAACTCAATGCGTGCATTCGCAATATCCGCATGACGGGTAAGCACTGGAATGCCTATCGCGGATACCGACTTCACCGGACTATCAATCAATGACAGCGCGATATCGATATCGTGAATCATCAAATCAGTAACCACATCAACATCCGTTGCCCGTGCAACAAACGGGCTCATTCGGTGCGCCTCAATAAAACGCGGATTGACCGAACGCTCGGCAAGCATTTTAACCCCGGCATTAAAACGTTCCAGATGTCCGACCTGAAATACAACACCGGCGGCCTCTGCTCGTGCAACCAACGCAGCGGACTCCTCATAGCCCGGTGCAATCGGTTTCTCCATCAAGATATGTATCCCGGCATCGATGAAGGGTTCCGCGACTTCGCAATGCAAACTGGTCGGCACCACGATACTAACGGCATCAACCCGCTCAATTAACGACTCAGCAGATGCAAAAACCTCGCAGCCACAATCATCCGCCACCGTCCGCGCGGTGTCTGCGTCGACATCCACAACGCCCACGAGCTCGGCGGCCTCAAGCCGGGAATAGATCTGCGCATGAAAACGGCCGAGATAGCCAACTCCGACAACCCCAACCCGAACCGTGTCCCGCATGGTTTTTCCTATCTGATTGATTAACTAGTGAAATGTACCAGATTAGGGGGGTAAACTCATGTTGAAAGGCGAAACTGCCGATACGCTAGATATTCACCCCAAGCGATAATCACCATGACTGAATACAGAAAAATTCAAATTCTTACTGATGCCGATCAGGTCAGCCGCGTAGCGGCCGAACAGTTCGTTGAACTGGCAAGACGGGCCCATGCCGAAGACCGTGATTTCTTTGTCGCGTTATCCGGAGGCTCAACCCCAAAACGGATGTATGAGTATCTGGCAGAGGCCGACTCGCGTGACGCCGTCAACTGGGAGCGTGTGCAAATCTTCTGGGGGGATGAGCGTTATGTGGATGCCGACCACGCCGACAGCAATCAACGCATGACCCGTGAGGCGTGGCTTGATCATATTTCCATCCCAAAAGAGAATATTCACCCCATTACCAATCAGGCTAATTCACCTGAGGTCGATGCCGCTGACTATGCCAACACTATCCAGGCGCTGGTGCCGACCAATAGATTCGATTTACCAGAATTTGATTTGGTTCTACTCGGGCTCGGATCCGATGGCCATACGGCCTCTTTGTTTCCGGGAACCGATGCCGTCGATGAGACCGAGAAATTTGTGACGTATGCCGCCCCCGAAGGTCAAAACAGCCCCCGCATCAGCATCACCTTTCCGGTGATCAACGCGGCGCGTCGTATCATTCTTTTGGTCGCTGGCGACAACAAGAAACAAGTGGTCAAACGTACCTTGATGGGAAGCAAACAGGAGCAATCGTTACCAATAGATAAACTGCGCCCCAGTGGGGAACTACTGTGGTTGCTGGATACCAGTGCGGGCTCGGGATTAAGCGATACGGTGGGTACCAACGCGGCCTCGTTTTAACCCCAACCTGTATTGTTTTCTATCCAACGAAAACACAGGCCATACCATAGTGTCATCGACACCATCATCGCGAGCCAACTCCAATCCTCAAGATAGTAAGAGACCGGCAAGCACACCACGGTCGCCAATACCGCCAGCATGACCAGCGTCCGCGCACCTTTGCGCGTTTCTATATTCATCAACCCGAGAAAAACCCAAAGTGGCATATCCTTGGTGCGTTCCATGATTCAGTATCTCCTGTTACTCCAACTACGCCATAGCCACGCTACTGGGCAGGCTCCTCGGCAGCTACTTCCACGGCACCCGCATCTTCCAATATCTTCACTATCGCCTCGTTACCGGCTCGGGTAGCGCGCGACAACGCAGTATTATTGTTGTTGTCCTTGGCGTTCACATCGGCGCCAGTAGTAATCAATATCGACACCACCGAGGCATGACCAAATGCAGCGGCATCCATCAGCGCAGTCGCGCCGTTGTCATCCGCCAGATTGACATCGGCGCCGGCCGCCAACAAGCGCTTAAGCACGCCGGTGTTACCAAAAAATGCTGCCGCCATCAATGCGGTGCGCCCCCGTGGGGCCTTGGCATTGGCGTCCACGCCCGACCCTAGCAGGGAATCAACCTTGGTCAGACGCCCATTTCCGGCCGCAGAAACCAGATCGTTCGCTGAATCCAGCGCACTGACCGCCAGCGGCAACGTAAATATCGCTAAAATAACGAGTGAAATCGCGCGTTTTATCAACTTTTTCCCCGGTTTTTTATGATCCGAAGCACAGGATAGCGAGATAAGAGCTATTGTACAGCCCCCTTTTGGCCATAATTTCGTCCTACACTTGCTTTGGCGCGGAGATTTCAGGGAAACTATGCGTATGAGTACTGAAAGCCCCTATAACATCGAAGTCGAAGTCGACATCAATTACATTGAAGCCCAGTCTGTGCCTGATGCCCAGCGGTTCGTCTTTGCCTATACCATAACCATCCACAACAGCGGTTCAATAGCCGCGCGTCTGCTAACCCGTCATTGGGTCATCACCGACTCCAACGACAAGGTTCAGGAGGTCCGCGGTGACGGCGTTGTCGGCGAAACCCCCCATCTAAACCCCGGGGAGTCGTTTCGTTACACCAGCGGCACCATTCTGGAAACCCCGGTGGGTCGCATGGAAGGCAGTTATCAGATGGAAGCAGATGATGGTGTAACGTTTGATGCTGAAATCATGCCGTTTTCACTGGCCATTCCTCGCACACTGCACTAGCCAGAATGATTCGTGAATAGGCCGGGCTAACGGTGTGAGCGTCTATGCGGTCGGTGACATTCAAGGCTGTCACCCACAACTTCAACGACTGCTGGACAAACTTCACTTCGATCCCGCGGCTGACCAACTCTGGGTGGTTGGCGATCTGGTCAATCGTGGCCCTGATTCACTGGCAGTACTGCGCTTCATACGTTCGCTCGGCGATTCGGTTCGCTGCGTGCTCGGCAATCACGACCTTCATCTCCACGCCGTCGCGTTGGGACACCGGCAACACTGTCACCGTAACGACACCATTGATGAGATCCTGACCGCACCGGATCGCGACGAGTTATTGCATTGGCTGCGTCAGCAACCGATGATGCACTCCGATGATTCTATCGGCTATCACATGATTCACGCGGGTCTGCCACCGCAGTGGGACAAGCAGCAGGCAATGAGCTGCGCCCGCGAAGTCGAACAGGCCTTACGCGCAGACAACTACGCGGACTATTTTAGCGGCATGTATGGAAATGATCCTGTTCGGTGGTCTAACGATCTATCGGGGATGCGGCGACTGCGATTTATTACCAATTGTTTTACCCGGCTGCGCTATTGCACTCACGACGGCGAACTGGATCTGGAAGAAAAAGGTGCGCCCGGCACACAAAAGGCAGGCAGCGTGCCCTGGTTCGAAGTACCTGATCGACGCAGCGCGGACATGGATATTGTCTTTGGCCACTGGTCGACATTAGGCTTTCGTAACGAACACGGAGTGGTTGCGCTTGATACCGGTTGTCTATGGGGTGGCTCGCTAACCGCCGTCAAGCTGGATAACACACGACACCGCGTGTCCATCGACTGTCCCGGCGCACAGTCCCCCGATCTGTAGTCTAATCTGTAGGAGCGGGGTAAGGCCCAACATTGATGCCGATCGACAGGCGCAGATGGTCGCTGTTATTTCGCGTCACTTCGTGCTCACAGGTCGGATCAAAACAAACCAGCAGGCCAGCGACCGGTTCAATCACAAGCGGGGACGCCTCCGTATACAGTAGTAGGTTCCCCGAATCTTCTGGGACGCACAGATAATATACCGCGGACAACAACTCATCATCGTCATCATGGCGATGACGCGTGGTGGTATGCCCTAGGCCCATGGCGTTGAACCAGAAACCGGCCTGTAACTTGTCCGTTGGCACACCTGTTTGATCTGCGGCACGGGCAATCACCCGATCCAGAATCTGCGATACCTCCGGAATTCGGTGTTTCGAAATATAGGTATTTTCATAACGGCCCAAAAAATAATGGGTCTTGCGGGTATCAACGTCATCACATAACTGCTGATAACGACGCAGCAATGATCGATTGAGGCCATCGAGACCGGCCAATACTTCCTGCTGGACGATCAGGCCTGATCCTCCAGCAGTACCGTATCGTCATGCGAATACGCCGGCGAACAACAACACAGTATTTTGAGTGTCTCATTTCCGGTATTTTGAATTCGATGCGCCGTACCCGGACGAATGCAGATCGTATCGCCCACCACAACCTCAAAGACATCATCGGCCAACGTCATCTGACCAATACCTTGAGTGATGAAATAGAGTTCTTCACTCTCTAAATGCCGATGCAGCATCGTTTCAACACCAACCGGCACTTCGGCCTCCGCCAGGCTTTGTGCGACGTTCCCCTGCACGTTCGGATGCATCAGTTCACGAATGGTTGAACCATCCCGCGTCACGTAGGGTTCGATTTGGGATAGCGTTGACTTCATACCAACTTCTCATACAGGAGAAAGCTGTGACCGACGGGATTGACATCATCGGCCGAAAAATATTCTTTCGAAACCAAACGCCAATCGTCACTCTCATACTCCGGAAACCACGCATCCCCCTCATACTGCCCATGAATTCGGGTTATATACAGGCGACCGGCACGCGAAATCATTTGTTCATAAAACGATGCGCCGCCCATTACCATCACTTCCTCTGCATCCACTGACGCCAACGCCTCCTCGATGGAATGCGCGACGACACAGCCATCCACATGCCAATTTTTATCGCGCGTAATCACCACGTTGGTTCGACCCGGCAACGGTCTGCCAATCGAATCGTAGGTTTTTCTGCCCATTAAAATCGGCTTGCCCATGGTCATCGCCTTGAAGTGTTGCAGATCGGCAGGCAAATGCCAGGGCAATGCATTGTTGGCACCAATGAGGCGATTCTCATCCATCGCGGCGATTAACGAGATCAACATACGATTTATACCGCGACAGAGCCCTTGATATGTTCATGACATTGGTAATCACGCAACTCAAAATCATCAAAGGTAAACGCAAACAGATCCGTCACCTGCGGATTAAGATGCATCACAGGCAGGGGATAGGGTTCGCGACTCAACTGCAGGTCGGCTTGTTCGAGGTGATTGTTGTATAAATGCGCATCACCCAGCGTATGCACGAAGTCACCCGGCTCAAGCCCGGTAACCTGCGCGATCATCATGGTCAACAGTGCGTAGGACGCGATATTAAACGGCACGCCCAGAAAAGTATCCGCGCTGCGCTGGTAGAGCTGGCAGGAAAGCTTGCCATCGGCCACATAGAACTGGAACAACAAATGGCAGGGCGGTAACGCCATGTCTTCCACGCACGCGACATTCCATGCGCTCACGATGTGTCGTCGCGAATTCGGATTATTGCGAATCTGCTCAACAACCTGGGAAATCTGATCAATGCCTCGGCCATCCGGGGTCGGCCATGAACGCCATTGGTACCCATACACAGGGCCAAGATCACCGTTGTCATCTGCCCATGCATCCCAAATACGCACACCGTTGTCCTTCAGGTAGGCGATATTGGTATCGCCCTGCAAAAACCACAACAATTCGTGAATAATCGAGCGCAGGTGTAACTTCTTGGTCGTCACCACGGGAAAACCCGCGGACAAATCAAAGCGCATCTGGTGACCAAAGACGCTGAGTGTACCGGTGCCGGTACGGTCGCCCTTCTGCGTACCCTCATCGCGGATCCGCCGCATCAAGTCCAAATACTGCTTCATGCCTTAGCCTCAGGTTGGTCCCGATAGGCCAACCACAATAACAAAACACCAAAGCCCAACATCGGCAGGGTTAACAACTGCCCCATGGTCAACCAATCAAATGCGATGTAACCCAGATGCTCATCGGGAACGCGGACAAACTCGATCACGAAGCGAAATACCCCGTAGCAAAGTAGATACAATCCGGACACCGCGCGCAATGGACGCGGGCGACTCGAAAATATCCACAGAATCAGAAAGAACAATACACCCTCAAGTGCAAACTCATATAACTGGGTTGGGTGACGCGGTTCCGGCCCCACGAACGGGAATACCATACCCCACGGGCCGTCCGTCACATCGCCCCACAGCTCGCCGTTAATAAAGTTACCGATGCGGCCTGCACCCAAACCTAATGGAACCAGCGGCGCCAGATAATCGGTGATGCGAAAAAAACCCCGCCCGTTCTTGCGGCCGAGCAACCACATCGCGATAAATACCCCCAGCATACCCCCGTGATAGGACATTCCACCCTGCCATATACGCAGGATCAACAGGGGGTCTTCAAGAAATACGGGGAAGTTGTAAAACAAAACATAACCCACACGGCCACCCAGTATCACGCCGAGTACCACATAAAACGTCAAGTCATCAAGATCTTTTGACGTCCAGCCAACCCGTTGCAGGCGCATCGTGCCGAACCACCAACCCAGGAAAAATGCGATCAGATACATCAAGCCGTACCAATGCACCTCGATCGGACCCAGACTGATCGCAATGGGATCAATAGTCGGATACACAAACATCAGCGGGGCAATACTCGACAAAGGTAAGACTTCAGATACTCGGTTTCCGGGATAGCCGGGTGAATGGGATGATCCGCCGCCTGATGCCCTTGCTGCAGTATGGTCAAATCCCGATCAATGTGACGCGCCGATTGATGCAACAACCCCCCAAGGTCATCACGCGACAAATGCGATGAACACGATGCCGATACCAACAGACCATCACGCGACAACAACCGTATCGCCAGCTGATTGATTCGAGAATACGCCTGTAGCCCTTTCTTTTTATCTTTGCGGCGTTTGATAAAAGCCGGTGGATCAACAATCACCACATCAAACTGTTCGCGACTGGCACGCAGCTCGCTCAACGCCTCAAACGCATCGCCTTGCAAGGTGCTGACGCGCTCATCAACCGCATTGAGTTGCGCATTTTCGTGTACCCGGTCCAGTGCCACGGCCGAGGCATCCACGCACATCACCTCACTGGCTCCCGCCACCGCCGCTTGCACCCCCCACGCACCAATATACGAAAACACGTCAAGCACCCGCGCGCCGCTGACGTAACGCCACAGATTGGTTCGGTTGTCGTACTGATCGTAGAACCAGCCCGTCTTCTGGCCATCCAGTATCGGCACCATGAAGCGAACACCGTTTTCGCTAATCTCGACACTGGGTCGCTCATCACCTACCACCGTCTCGACATAGGTTTCCAACCCTTCAAGCTTGCGCATACTGCCATCATTTTTGAACACGATGACCGCAGGCTTGATCACGCTATTCAGTGCGTCAATCAGATCATCACGATGCTGTTCCATACCCGCGGTATTAATCTGCACAACCAATACATCGCCATAGCGATCCACGACCAAACCGGGCAAGCCGTCGCTCTCACCAAAACACAGTCGGTAAAAGGGTTGTGCAAACAATCGTTCTCGCAACGACAACGCAATATTCAAACGATGCTTGATCAGCGAACGATCGAGTCGATACTTTAGATCACGACTGATGACTCGGGCACAAATCAGCGAGCCCGGATTCACATAGGCCGTAGCGATGGGTGTGCCATCCGCGGAGTGAATTTCAACGTCCTGTCCCGGGGCCAAATCCACCAGCGGCGTCGCCTGAATATCCACCTCGTTACTGAATATCCACAGATGTCCCGCGCGCAGACGCCGATCCTCACGTTTTTTTAACTTCAGTGGTGCCAGAGTTGGTTGCATCTCGATTTACGCTTAAATGGCTTGGATATAGCGTAATTATATCTGTCACAATAGGTCCAGCGATACGCTTATTTCCGACCGATATGAATCCAAATAACCATTTGGGCGACACCACCAGCCCGTACCTGCAGCAGCACGCCGATAATCCCGTTAACTGGCTCCCGTGGGGGGAAAAGGCCCTCAATCTGGCGCGTCAACAGGATAAGCCCATCTTGCTGTCGATCGGCTACTCGGCCTGCCACTGGTGCCATGTAATGGCGCATGAGTCGTTCGAGAATGAGGCGACGGCTGCGGTCATGAACGAGCTCTACGTCAACATCAAGGTCGACCGTGAAGAGCGCCCGGATCTGGACAAGATTTACCAGACTGCACACCATTTGATGGCGCAACGTGGTGGCGGCTGGCCGCTGACCTTGCTGCTAAGCCCGGATGACCACACCCCATTTTTTACCGGCACCTACTTCCCGCCGGAACCGCGCCACAATCTGCCCGCGTTTACCGACCTGCTGCGACGTGGCGAGGCCTTTTTCCGGCAGAACCGTCAAACAATCGCCGAACAGCGCGACTCGCTGATCGAGGGTATGGACTCAATGACACCCACATCAACGGATCACGTCATATTGGATGCCGTGCCGCTCGATTCGGCGCGCACCCAACTTGGGTCCAGCTTCGACGATATCCAGGGTGGCTTTGGTTCCGCGCCGAAATTCCCTCATCCAACCCATGTCGAACGACTGCTGCGACATTGGGCCGCCACTCGGATTGCCGGTCAGGCGGATACCAAGGCATTGGAGATCGCACTGTTCAGTTTGCGAAAAATGGCCAACGGTGGGCTCTTCGACCACTTGGGCGGGGGGTTCTGTCGCTACTCGACCGATGACCAGTGGATGATTCCACATTTTGAAAAAATGCTGTACGACAATGGCCCGTTGCTCACGCTGTATGCAGATGCATGGAAAATCTCCCATGAAGATATTTTTCAAGACGCTGGCGTGGCAACCGCAGGATGGGTAATGCGCGAAATGCAATCGGACACGGGTGGCTACTACTCCGCGCAGGATGCAGACTCGGAAGGAGAAGAAGGCAAGTTCTACGTTTGGACGCCCGATGAAATCAAGGCGATTCTAGACACCGAAGAGATGGAACTGTTTGCCACTCGCTTTGGCCTTGATCGCGAGGCCAACTTCGAAGGCAAATGGTATCCGCACGGTTATCGCTCTGAACAGCAGGTCGCGGAACATAGCGGACAGTCGTTGACAAATGTTCGCCGATACCTCGCCAGCGCCCGTGACAAGCTGTTAAAAAAGCGCAGCAAGCGGATCGCGCCCGGGCGTGACGATAAGGTTCTCGGCTCATGGAATGCGCTGATGATAAAAGGCATGCTGCGCGCAGCCAACCTCTTTGGTCGACCTGAATTTCAACACTCTGCGGAAAACGCCATGGCCTTTGTACGCAGCACCCTGTGGTCGAACAATCGCCTTCTCGCCACTTACAAAGACGGTCACGCCCATCTCAATGCCTATCTCGACGACTATGCTTATTTGATCGATGCCCTGCTTGAATTACTGCAGACACGCTGGGACTCAGCCGATCTGAAATTCGCCTGCGAACTGGCGGATGTGTTGCTGGATCAGTTCGAAGACAAGGACCATGGTGGATTCTTTTTCACCTCTCACGATCACGAAGACCTGCTGCATCGACCCAAGCCATTGGCGGATGAAGCCATTCCATCCGGTAACGGGATCGCCGCGAGCGTCCTCACACGACTTGGCCACCTCACGGGGGACACTCGCTATCTAGATGCAGCTCGCAGAACCCTGGAGTTTTCGTGGCCAGCGATTACCCGGTTTTCACACGGACACAACGCCCTACTGCTCGCACTGGAAGAAACCCTGCATCCACCGGAGTTGATCGTTATTCGCGGGGCAACGGCACAATCTCAGGCATGGTGCCATGCGGCACGCGATCACTACACCCCGACACGGATGGTGTTCTCGATCGACACCGGGATAAGCGACCTGCCCGAAGCACTTGCCAGTAAAATAGCGACGGAGCGTACGCGTGCCTATATTTGTCGTGGCACCGAATGCCTGCCCCCTATCGACGGTCTCGAGGAACTCAAACAGATCCTCTCGTGATGCGTTCAAGGTAAAGGTTCAGGCCCCACCCAAGCAAGCCAAGGCGCATAAAGTGAGGGCATGAAATAGCACAATTCGCTGTTACCGATGCGAACAGTGCGTACAATAGCGTCTTTTCACGCACTCATCAGCAGTAGATATGTATTCAAAAACTTACACGACCGTAAAGAAAAGCGGCCTGCACGGGAAAGGATTGTTCGCCTGTCAGTCGATTAGCGAAGGCACGGTAATCGGTCGCATCAAGGGCAAGCCCGCCCGTAAAGATGGCGCCTACGTTTTATGGCTTACCTCACACAAAGGGTTTCGCGTGGTTTGTCGGCTCAAATACATCAACCATTCGTATACACCCAACGCGGTCTATTGCGACAATGGCGAGGTGGTTGCACTAAGCGATATTGCGCCGGATGAAGAGATCACTCACCACTACGGCTGGGGTTAATCGGGTTTTAGCGCCTGCCGTCCGCTGCCGAGCAGAACAACGGCCGAGGCTCCGAGTAAATAGAACGCCTGCAACTCAAGTGCCCAGCCACCGTGCTTGGTCAGATCCAGGAAATCACCCGAGTGCACCAGAAAAATGGCAAATGCCATGTTCACCACCACCACGGCTGCACCCACACGCGCGTAAATCCCGAAAATCATCATCAATGGCGCGACGATCTCTCCCAGATAAACACCATAGGCAAGCTCGGCAGGCAACCCCACCGCGGTCAACGCTTTTTCAATCATTCCGAGTGATTCGGGGTGAACGATTTTAGCAACCCCATGAAACAACAGAAGGATGCCAACCGTTAAACGTAAAACCAGCTTGCCTGCAGAACCGTTGCGAACACCACTCATGGATAGGACTCGGTCGACCGATCGGGTGCTAATAATCTAGCACAAGCCTTAGACGTGTGGGCGCTTATGCAGAGAAAGATCGGAATAACAACCGACTGGGTCAATAAAAGCAAAACTGGCATCTGATCGTTTCTGAATCATGAACTGATTAAATGGTAAACCAACAATTTCCACCACATTCTTCGCATCAACTGCCAGCAACACCTGACTCCACAACTGAAACCGATTGGCAGTACGTGAGATGAGAGCCTCATAGTTAGCCTCTTCGATGTTCACACCCGAGCACTTCCCATGGACGATATGGCCTGACAAGAAACCAGCATTGGATTACCAGACGTAATCAAACGATGCCTTAAAGTGATCTCGAATCGCATCAAGATCCGGGTTGTGATTCTGCGTGCCGTGTTGTGCGATCTTAATCGCGCCCATCACCGCCGCCAAACGCCCGGTAGTATCCCAATCCATATCGTTCATCAGGCCATACAACAAACCACTGCGATAGGCGTCGCCACAACCGGTTGGATCGTTAACCGCATCAACCTTAGCTGCCGGGATTTCTATGCGTTTATTATTACTATAGATCACAGAACCTTCGCCGCCACGAGTCACGACCATCGCCTTGACCTTGCCAGCCAACTCACCCAGCGACAAACCTGTTTTGTCCACCATCATCTGCGCTTCATAGTCGTTGAATGCGGCCCAGGTCGCCTGCTCCATAAAGGTCAGCAGATCTTCGCCACCATACATTGGCAGACCTTGACCCGGATCAAACATAAAGGGAATGTCGGCTTCGACGAACTGGGTCGCGTGCTCAATCATGCCATCGCGACCATCCGGTGAAATCAAACCCAGTGTAATCCCGTCATCGGTTGGGATTTTGTTCAGATGGGCACTGCCCATCGCGCCCGGATGAAACGCAGTAATCTGGTTGTCATCCATATCGGTGGTGATAAAGGCCTGCGCAGTATAGCTGTCGTCAATGGTCTTCAGATACTGTCGACTGACACCGCACTTATCCATCCACTCTGCATACGGCGCGAAGTCACTGCCGACTGTACCCATCGGCGCGCCCTTACCACCGAGAAGATTCAGATTGTAGGCAATATTACCGGCGCAACCACCAAACTCGCGGCGCATGTCGGGCACCAAAAATGCGACGTTCAACATGTGCACCTTGTCGGGCAGGATATGATTCTTGAACTGGTCGGGAAAGACCATGATGGTATCGTACGCAAATGAACCACAGATAAGTGCTGACATAGTGTGTCCTAGAGATTTTAGAAAAGAATCAAAACCCAGGTCAGTACCACCAGGGCCAATGACAGAAAAACGGCTGCGGAGCCAAGGTCTTTAGCTCGACCCGATAAAATATGATGCTCGCTGCCAATACGATCGACGACGGCTTCAATACCGCTATTGAGTAGCTCAACAATCAGAACTACAAACAGGCTGCCGATGAGCAACACGCGCTCGATCGCGCCATCGCCAAACCAGTAACCCAATGGTGCCATAATGACAAACAGAAACAGTTCTTGTCGAAACGCTGCCTCATGCCGCATTGCGGCGCAGAAACCGGCCCAGGAATAGCCAGCCGCATTGATGATACGGGTCAACCCCGTCGCAGGAACAGAGGCGTGTCCGTCGCTATCAGGCATCACCTGACCAAACAATATCAAGCTCGCGAGCCGCTTTCACATCATCCAGTCGTTTAACTGGCTGGGTATACGGTGCGCCCTTGATCATGTCGATATCGCTGATGGCCTCATCACGAATCTTGATCATCGCGTCGACAAAGCCATCCAACTCTTCAACGGCTTCCGACTCAGTGGGCTCAATCAACAGGCACTCCGGAATCAACAATGGAAAATAGGTCGTCGGCGCATGATAACCGTAGTCGAGCAGTCTTTTGGCAAAATCCATCGCCGTCGCACCCGGGTCCTTGGCTTCCTTCTTCATGGTCACAATAAACTCATGGGTCGCACGACGATCCGGAAAGGCGAGTTCAAAACCGGCCTGTTTCATTCTTACCATCATGTAGTTCGCGTTCAGCGTCGCAAACTCCGCGACGCGATGCATGCCTTCGCGTCCCAGCATACGAGCGTAAACATAGGCTCGCAGCAGCACGCCCGCATTACCGGCAAAAGTCATCAGTCGGCCAATACTCTCTGGCGCCTCATCCTCACTGATCCAGTGGTATTCATCGCCATCGAACGCCACCATCGGCAGAGGCATATAGGGAATCAGACGTTCGGACACACCCACCGGCCCGGCGCCGGGGCCACCGCCACCATGCGGTGTGGAAAAAGTCTTGTGCAGATTCATATGGATGACATCGAAACCCATGTCACCCGGTCGTACCCGGCCCAGAATCGCATTCAGGTTGGCGCCATCGTAATAAAGCAAGCCACCCGCCTCATGCACGACCGCCGCAATCTCTTCGATCTGGCGTTCGAACACACCCAGCGTCGATGGGTTGGTCAACATGATGCCTGCCGTAGTGGGACCAACAATCTTCTTCAGCGCCTCGAGATCCACATCACCTTGCGAATCGGTCGGAATCTCATGCACCTTGTATCCACACATCACTGCGGATGCAGGGTTAGTACCGTGCGCAGCGTCTGGAACCAATATCTCGGTACGTTCGGTGTCGCCTCGCGCATCGTGATAGGCACGAATCATCGCCACACCCGCAAACTCACCCTGCGCACCCGCTGCCGGTGCCAGTGAAACTTCTTTCATGCCGGTGACCTCCTTCAGTATTTCCTGAAGGTCGTGCATACAGGACATGAAACCCTGACTGTGTGAAGCCGGCGCCAATGGGTGACGCGCCAGAAAACCCGGCAACATGGCCAGACTGTTACAGGCACGCGGATTATATTTCATGGTGCAGGAACCAAGCGGATAAAACTCGGTATCAATCGAGAAATTCTTTTGTGACAGTCGCGTATAATGACGCACCGCCTGCATTTCGGACACCTCAGCCATCACTGGCGGCGTTTCACGTAGCAGACCCGCTGGGATATCGTCCGCACCTGCAACGTCCATCGGTGCCTGAGCCGTAGCACGGCGACCTTTCATTGAATGTTCAAAAATTAACAACGTCTTATCCTGTCAGTTGAGCCTAGGCCAGTGCGGCCAATGCCTTATCATAATCCGGTTCCTGAGAAATCTCAGGTACCAGTTCGGTATAAATTATTTTGTCGTTCTCGTCGATGACGATCACCGCACGCGTACACAGACCCGCCAATGGCCCGTCCTCGATCAACAGCCCGTAGTCTTTCGCAAACGAGCGACTGCGCATCATCGACAGCGTCTCGACCTTGTCAATTTCCTCGTCGGCACACACACGCGTGGCGGCAAAGGGCAAATCATCCGACACCACCAACAACACCACGTTATCGAGGCCCGCGGCGGCTTCATAAAAGCGCTTGGTGGATGCAATGCACACACCTGTATCCAGGCTCGGCACCGCACTTAGCAACTTCTTCTTGCCGGCATAATCCGACAAGTGAACATCCCGGAGGGTTTTCGTCACCAGATGAAAATCAGCTGCCTGACTACCCACTGCCGGGAACCCATCGACGATTTGAGTCGCGTTGCCGCGCAAAGTCACTGTGCCCATCGTGTTACTCCTTACGATCCATTAAAGCTAAGTCTGCGCCGAACTGGCCGCTGGCGCTTGCATTCCGACGACGCGATCCAGCAATTCGACATAACGATTCAAATCGGTTTCGGTACGTACTTCGGTCGCACAGACCAGCACACACTCACCGAGTTCAGGGTAATCGGCAGCCAGATCAAAACCACCCAACAAGTTGTGGGCCGCCATTGCCTTCAGTACCCCATCCGCCGACATCGGCAGGCGCAATACCGACTCGTGAAACATCGGTCGGTTAAATACCGGCTCAACACCATCGATTACACTAAGCTTTTCAATCAGGCTGTTGGTGTTCGCATGGGAAGCCAACGCAACCCGCCGCAACCCTTCGGCACCCAGCAACGACATATGAATGGTTGATGCCGTCACCATCAAGCCCTGATTGGTGCAGATATTGGAGGTCGCCTTGGAACGACGAATATGTTGCTCGCGAGCCTGCAAGGTCAGCGCAAAACCCTCCTTGCCCTCCATATCCACTGTGCGACCAATAATACGGCCGGGCATTTGACGAACAATGGCCTGTTTGCAGCATAGAAAGCCATAGTAAGGCCCACCCGATGACATCGGGATACCCAGTGGCTGACCTTCACCACAGACGATGTCGGCGCCGTTCTCGCCCCACTCGCCGGCGGGCTTGAGTAACGCCATCGCGATCGGGTTAACCACACCAATCGCCAGCGCCTTGTTCGCGTGCGCCCACTCGGTCAGCTCATCAACATCTTCAAGCACACCAAAGAAATTCGGTTGCGGAATCACCAGCGCAGCAATATCGGTACCCGCATAGTCCGCCAAGGCATCAACCGGTGTATGTCCGCCGACGCGGTCGTAATCAATCTCAATCAGCTTGATGCCCTGATTGCGAACAATGTTGTGTACAACCTTGCGGTAGGCCGGATGCAAATTGCGTGGCACCAGAATGAGTTTGGATTTCGACTTGCGGTTGGCGCGCACCGCCATCAATACCGCTTCTGCCAAGGCGGAGCCACCGTCATACATCGACGCATTGGACACATCCATGCCATGCAAGTTTGCCGTCATGGTCTGAAACTCATACAACAACTGCAAGGTGCCCTGACTAGCTTCCGCCTGATACGGCGTATACGCCGTATAGAACTCGCCACGCGTAGTTAGCTGCCATACAGCTGCAGGGATATGATGATCATAGGCACCTGCACCGATAAAACAGGTCGGCGTACCATCCTGTGATGCGCGCTCGGCCATCAAGCGGGCAATCTCCATCTCGCTCGCGCCAACGGGCACGCCTTCGAGACCCTCGTAACGCAGGCTTTCCGGAATCTCATCAAACAGGTCATCAATGGATGACGCGCCGATGATGGACAGCATCTGTTTTACATCATCATCGGTATGGGGAATGAACGGCATTGTCTTGTCTCAACTATCTTCTCGGTGTTCGCAATCTTCGATTAGTGATCTTCTTCATCCACGTGCGCCTGATAGGCATCCGCATCCATCAACTCATCCATCTCAGGGGCATCGCTGGGCTGCAATTTAAACAACCAGCCGGCACCATAGGCGTCCTCGTTAATGATTTGCGGGGAATCTTCCAGCGCCTCATTGATCTCGGTCACTTCACCGGAAACAGGGCAATACACATCGGATGCAGCCTTGACCGACTCCACCACGGTACAATCATCGCCCGGGGCGAACACCGCGCCTATTTCTGGTGTTTCCACAAACACCAGATCGCCAAGCAATTCCTGCGCATGAGCCGTAATACCGATGGTCAGACTACCGTCCTCTTCAGTACGAACCCACTCGTGGGATTTGGTGTAGCGCAAATCAGCTGGTATATCACTCATAGTCTTGTCCTCTATTTATCAATGCTT
Organism: Chromatiaceae bacterium; assembly: GCA_012965975.1. GTDB lineage: Bacteria > Pseudomonadota > Gammaproteobacteria > DTRM01 > DTRM01 > DTRM01. Next base: position 20,596 of record DTRM01000031.1, read on the forward strand.
AATCAATGCACGACTTGCCGTTACGTACGAACGGCGGCCGTACCACCTTCGCCGGAACGCCCTTGCCGCGAATATCCACCGTACACTCATCACCGATCGTTGCCGGGACCCGCGCAAAGGCAATCGATGCCTGCAGTGTTGGCGAAAACCCGCCACTGGTCACCTCACCCGTCTCATCACCGACATTAACGGCCTGATGATTACGGATAACGCCACGGCCCTGCAGTATCAAGCCAACAAACTTTCGCGCCTTGCCTTCGGCTTTTTGCGCTTCAATCGCCTTGCGGCCAATAAAATCACGCTCGGCGGGTTCCCATGCCACGGTCCAGTTTAAACCGGCCTCTAGGGGTGAAATGGTTTCATCCATATCAGAGCCATAAAGATTCATGCCCGCTTCTAGACGCAAGGTATCGCGCGCGCCCAACCCACAGGGCTTTACTCCTGCATCGAACAATGCCTTCCAAAAGGAAGCAGCCGACGCCTCGGGCATCACCACTTCAAAGCCATCTTCGCCGGTGTAGCCAGTGCGGCCCACAAACCATTCACCATTCTCTGCGGCGAAAAAGGGTTTCAGTGCGGATGATGGTTCACGCAGATCTTCTGGCAACAGTGGTACCGCGCGTTCTCGTGCTGATGGGCCCTGCACGGCAATCATGGCCAACTCAGGTCGCTCAGTCACTTCGACATCAAAGGCAGCGGACTGTTTATTAATCCAGGCCATGTCTTTGACCCGCGTCGCGGCGTTCACCACCATGCGATACCAATCATCAGTCATGTAGTAGACGATAAGGTCATCTATGACACCGCCATCGTCCTGCAGCATACAGCTGTACATGGCCTTGCCGGCGTCCTTCAGACGCGCAATGTCGTTGGCCAGTAGATTGCTCAGAAATGCCTTGGCACCCGCACCGCGCAGATCCACCACGGTCATATGCGACACATCAAACATACCGGCGTCCTGACGCACGACATGGTGTTCATCGACTTGAGAGCCGTAATGCAATGGCATGTCCCAACCGCCGAAATCGACCATCTTGCCGTCGAACTCAACGTGAGCAGCATATAAAGGTGTCTTGTTTCCCATTCGTTTCCTACCGTTATAAACAAAAAAGCGGCAGAGGGCTGCCGTACAGTCCTCTGCCGCCCCTCTGTCCTGAAAACCTGAGAGTTTGACGCCGATCTGAAATCATCCAAATCTGCGTCTGCCCCGTCGGTGGGTCAATCTGACCGCTCTCCAGAGTCGCCCCGGCGCATGGCGCCAACCTCCACAGTCCCTTGGCCTGAGCGATTCCGGGCGGAATTTGCGCCTTCGGCGCCGCCAGCCAAAGGCCCGCGGACTCTCCCATAGAGGTTATGGTCGAACGCGACAATATACCCGCCGACCCGGCAAAAACCAAGACTCAGGACAGGATATGTTGAGTATCTCGCGTCATGCTGGCGTCGGCAGGCACCCAGAGACCGTGGTACTGAAGGAAAACCGATGGATCCCGGCCTGCGCCGACATGACGGGGTTAAACGGGGATGAGGGGACGTAATTAGGCCGTTGGCGTTAACTCCCCTGTCCCTAACCCTCTTCCCTGAGGGAGGACTGGGGTTGGGTCGGTAGCCACGATCCCCCTACTGGGCTCGACCAATCGAGCGACTCAGGAGAATCACTGGCAATATGCCGACCAAGACGATGGTCAGCGCGGCGGCCGAGGCATCCATTAAACGTTCATCCGAGGCTAATTCGTAGGCACGCACTGCCAGCGTGTTGAAATTGAATGGGCGCAAAATCAGCGTCGCCGGCAACTCTTTCATCACATCGACAAACACCAGCAACACGGCGGTTAACAAGCTGGTCCGAAGAATCGGTATGTGAATCTTGCGTAACACCGCTGCCGGGGCATAACCCATGCTGCGGGCCGCCTCATCCATCGAGGGTCGAATACGCCCTAGCCCCGCCTCAACCGTCTGTAACGAGACAGCCAAAAAACGCACCATGTAGGCGAACATCAGCGCGAACAACGTGCCACTCATCAACAGGCCCGTGGAGATATCAAAGTGCTCGCGCATCCAGCTATCCAGTTGGTTATCAAACCAGGCCAAGGGCAACATTACACCGACTGCAATCACCGTGCCGGGGACTGCGTAACCCATGCCCGCCAGACGCACTGAAAAGTTCACACCGACGTCGCCTCGCTGACGTCGACCATAGGCCAGAAAAAGCGCAATCACTAAAGCCAACAGCGCGGCGGCTGCAGCCAGCAACATGGTGTTACCCACCAACGCAAAAAACCCTGAGTCAATACCATTGGCGCCGCTGACCCAGGCCCACCATCCCAGTTGTAGCGCCGGCAACACAAAACCAAACAGCAGCGGAAACAGACACACAGCAAACGCCAGCCACGCTCGTGACCCGCTTAACCGCTGTGGCTCTGCGGGTGCGGTGCGTTGCCCCGGTTGATAGTAGCGCGCATGCCGACGCGAATGTTGCTCAGCGAGAATCAACACGAACACAAACACCATGAGCATCGCCGCGAGTTGGGATGCCGCGGCCGCATCACCCAAGCCAAACCAGGTCCGAAATATACCGGTGGTAAACGTATCCACACCAAAGTATTGCACCGTGCCATAGTCGGCGAGTGTCTCCATTAACACCAACGAGAGCCCGGCCAGTATTGCTGGTCGCGCGGAGGGCAGTGACACGCGGAAGAAACTGCACCAGCGTCCACAACCCAGCGAGCGACTGATGTCCGTCGCGGCCCCGGGTTGTTGCAAAAAGGCCATGCGTGCCAACAGATAAACGTAGGGATACAACACTAGCGACAACATGCAGATCGCGCCACCGAGGGAGCGGATTTGCGGAAACCAATAGTCACCATAACTCCAACCGGTCACATCGCGCAGCAGCATCTGCACTGGCCCGGCATAATCCAGCACACCGGTATAGGTGTAGGCGATAATAAACGCGGGCATCGCCATCGGCAGCAACAAGGCCCATTCGAGCGTCGAGCGTAGTGGGAAACGATAATTAGTGGTAATCCAGGCGGCGCTGACACCCAGCGTTAAGGTGCCAATCGCAACACCCAGCATCAAGATCAGAGAGTTAACAACGTAGTTGGCCAGGACGGTTTGGTAGAGGTGGCGCCACACATCACCGGCGGGATCAAAAACGAAACTGAATACCACCAGCACCGGCATTGCCAACACCAACGCCACAATGAGAATACCGGTTTTCCACGCGCCCGGAAGACGCAACCGTGGTGCACCTACGATAGAGGCAAGCTGTGCGTCCAAGATCGTTTCCCGTATCCGCTAGCGCCAACCAGCGCGATCCATCAAACGAACCGCAGCAGCGTTGTTGCGACCCAGTTCGGCCATATCGATTTGATCCGCCTTGAATACACCCCACGCGGTAACCGTCTCACCCCAGGCCACACCCTCCTTGACCGGGTATTCGTAATTGACGTTGGCATACCAGCTTTGTGCCTCATCGGTTAGCAGAAATTCGATCAATCGAATCGCCTCATCCCGATGGCTCGCGGCACTTGTCACCCCAATACCACTGACATTGACGTGCGTACCCCGGCCGGACCGGTTCGGCCAGAACACCTTCATCTTCGCGGCAGACTCGCGTTGCACCGAGTCCGATGACTTTTCCATCTTGCCGAAATAATAGGTGTTGGCAACCGCAACATCACACACACCCACTGCCGCGGCCTTGATCTGATCTCGGTCACCGCCGGTCGGCGACTTGCCCAAGTTGGCAACCAGTCCACGCGCCCATGCCTCGGTCGCTTCCTCACCATTGGCCGCAATCATCGATGCCACCAATGACTGGTTATAGATGTTACTTGAGGATCGAATGCAGATACGACCTTTCCACTTCGGGTCCGCCAACGACTCGTAATCCGACAGCTCGCTGGCATCGACTTTGTCGGTGACATACATCAGGGTGCGCGCTCGTAACGACAAACCATACCAGTAACCTTCGGGATCTCGATACGATACCGGCACGATGTCATTCAAAGTATCGGACTGAACCGCCTGCAACACGCCCGCCTCGCGGGCGCGCCAAAGACGTCCGGCATCGGTAGTAATAAACAGATCGGCGGGGGTATTGGCGCCCTCACTCTGCAGTCGTTGCAACAACGCATCTGCCTTGCCGGTGACCAGATTGACTTTGATCCCGGTGGTCTCGGTAAATTGGGTCAGCAAAGGCTTGATCAGAGCCTCTTTTCGCGCCGAGTACACGTTGACCTCCGCTGCCGCACTAGCACCGGCGATCAACATCAGGCTCAACGCCATCAGGGTAAGTCGAATCTTCATATTCTCAGAGTTCCGCTATTACATTCTGAAGCTACTGCAGGGCATCTTACCCGAAGATCATGCAAATGGGAATCATTCGTATTAGTGTTTCGTTCTACAGGTGTCAGCATGGCGGGAGGGCACGAGAAAAACTGGGTTTTAGCGCAGTAAATCCGGCGCGTCGCCGGAAAACCCCATGGCTTGCTGGGCAAACAGTCGTTTCAGTGGCGTCAGGCGATCGGCCGCCGACAAACCCAGACTGCGTATCTGGTTGACCGGTTCAGCGTGACGGGAAAACAGGCGTTGAATAAGATCCATACCGGCCATCACCGGAAGATTCTCTGATTTGCGCCGACGCTCGTAACGCCTGAGTATCCCGTGCTCACCCACGTCCCGCGACGCCTGTCGCGCCTGTTTAATGATGTCACTCAGTACCGCAACGTCGACAAAACCCAGATTGACCCCCTGGCCTGCCAATGGGTGAATCTGGTGCGCCGCGTCACCGATCAATGCGAGTCGAGGTTGAACGTAATCCAGCGCGTGGCGCAGACCCAACGCAAAACTTGCGCGTGCTCCAACCTGTTGCATCGCGCCCAACTCACCTTCCATGGCTGCTTCCAGAGCTGCCAACGCCTCGGCATGGCGGGGTGTGGTAGACCAGACAATGGAACTGCGACCATCACCGAGCGGCAAAAATGCCAACGGCCCATCATCGAGAAAAACCTGACGCGCGACACGCTGATGTGGATCCGCATGGCGCACCGTCGCCACCACCGCATGTTGAGGATACTGCCATCCACAGGTTCGAATACCCGCCAGTTCTCGCACGCGCGAGTTCACGCCATCCGCACCGATAACAAGCGTCGCGTCGATCTCACGACCATCATCCAGACTCACGCTCATATGCGAAGCAACACGTTTGAACGCGTGTACGCCCACACCCTCGATCGGCGAGATTAACGATGCACTGTGAACCCGCTGCCAGGCGCTTGACACGATGGCCTGATTGAAAACGATATGACCCAAACTGGGCTGGGCGTAGTCGGCGCAATCAAAGCCGATGCGACCATTACCCAATGCATCGCGTACCGACATCGCCTCGTAGGCACAACAATCGGTGGCGTTCAGGGAACCCCATATGCCCAGATTTTCCAGCAATCGCTGTGAAGACGGACTGATCGCCGACACCCTGAGATCGTCACGATGATCGGCATCAGGCTTGGGGGGGGCGCAACTCAAGCAATGCGACCGAACAACCCACCCGCGCCGCGGCCAAGGCCATACACACACCCACCATGCCACCACCTACAACCAGCACGTCAACCTGTGCGGCACTCATGGTGTTACACCCAAACCGCGGACCAAGCGGGGCACGGTTCCCGCCAAGCCGATGGTTCGACGGCAAAAGGCCTGACGCAATGGCGGCGTCACATCCAATGCCAACAAAGCCAGATTACGGATATCCACCACCGGTCGGGCCGGATTCATAAACAAACGCGCCAGCCCATCGGTCAAGGTTGAAATGAATTGGTAATCCACTTCGCGCTGCCGAGCATACTCGTGCAACACACTCGCGTTGCCAATATCTTGTCCGGCGGCCATTGCTGCCGCAAGCACCTCTGCCAACATCGCAATATCACGAAAACCAAGATTGATCCCCTGTCCGGCGATCGGATGCAGCGTATGTGCAGCAGAACCTGCCAACACCACGCGAGCTGAGACCGCGCTCTCGACCTGTGATTGGCTCAGCGGATAAAAACTGCGCCCCGATGCGCGCAGGATGCGTCCCAACCGAAATCCGAACGCGTGTTGCAAGCATTGCACAAAGACCTCATCGGACGACGCCATCACCTCGTCAACCCGGTCACGTTCGACTGTCCAAACCACGCCGTAGCGATGCTCATCGAAAGGCAGCATCGCCATCGGGCCGGACTGTGAGAAACGTTCAAACGCGGTGTGGGGCCGCGCATCCGACACCTCAACCATAGTGACAATCGCGGCCTGCTGATAGTCGTGTGTGCGTATCTTGAAGCCCAGTTGTTCACGCAACCCCGAACTGCCTCCGTCGGCCACAACTAACAACCTGGATGACAGCGGTCGACTAGCGTCGGCGGTGACCACCGTCGCGCGCACCTGATCTTGCTCGACCGTTACATCGGACAGCGTCGCTGAGGTAATAACATCCACGTCCTCGCAGGCGCGCAGGCGCGAATGGATCACCGCACCCAGAAAGGCCGCAGGGGCGACATAACCCAGCGCCTCAACACCTTGATCAGCGGCATCCAGACGCGCTGCACCGAAATGGCCACGATCTGAGATATGAATACGTTGCAACGGATAGGCTCGCGACGACAGTCGGTCCCATATGTCCAGCGACTCAAAGATACAGCGCGAACTCCACGACAACGCGATCGCCCGCAGATCCTGATCCTCCGCGGCACCGGTATCCGGCTGCAATTCACGCGACTCAACAATGGCAATGCGCAGCCCACAACCAGACAACGCGATCGCCAATGTTGCGCCGATAAAACCGGCGCCGACAATCAGCACGTCCACATCGGCTGTGGTCAAGGCTTCATTGGGTGCTGACATCATGCGTCCATCAGGCAGCCATCAGGCAGCCATCACCGCTTCGATTTCTTTAATGGTTTTCGGCGCAGCCTTGCTCAACACATCACAATCGTCATTGCGCACCACAACATCGTCTTCGATTCGTATACCGATCCCGCGCCAACGCTTGGCGACGCCCTTGGCATTGAGCGGGATATACAACCCCGGCTCCACGGTTAAGGCCATGCCGTTCTCCAGCACCCGCCATTCATCACCGACCTTGTAGTCGCCCACGTCATGCACATCCATCCCCAACCAGTGTCCGGTTCGGTGCATATAAAAACGCTGGTAGGCCTTGTCCTTGATCAACGAATTCAACTTGCCTTTAAGCAGACCAATGGATATCAACCCGCGGGTAATTTCCTTCACCGCCGCCCGATGCGGATCATTCCACGTGTTGCCCGCGACCACCTGTTTGAACGCGGCTTCCTGTGCCGATAAGACGATCTCATACAGTTCGGTCTGGGCATCACTAAAGCGGCCATTGACTGGCCACGTACGCGTGATGTCCGAGGCGTAACAATCCAGTTCGCACCCGGCATCGATCAACACCAGATCGCCGTCATTCAACTCATCGGAGTTTTCGGTGTAGTGCAAAATACAGCCATTGTCGCCACCACCGACGATGGTGCTGTACGCGACCGACTGCGCGCCCTGTACCTTGAATTGGTAGAGCAACTCCGCTTCCAACTGATACTCCGTCATACCTGGCTGGCATGTCTGCATCGCGACCTTGTGCGCCTTGGCCGAGATATTGGCCGCACGTCGCATCAGTGAAACCTCGGTTCGACTCTTGTACAGGCGCATGTCGTGCAACACGTGATCAAGCGCGACAATCTCCAGCGGCGCGTGCACACCGGAACGCCCCTGATTACGCAGATAGTTCATCCAGTCAATCACCCGCTTGTCGAACTCGGGATTACAACCCATCGCGTACCAAAGCCGACTGCAGTGCTCCATCAATCCAGGCAGAATGTCACCGATATCATCAATCGGAAACGCGTCGTCGGCACCAAACTGTTCACACGCGCCTTCAGGGCCTACCCGACGTCCGGTCCAGGTCTCCATCTGTTCGTCGCGCTCGCGACAAAAAATCAGATACTCCCCCTCACCGTGACCCGGCATCAGCACCGCCACCGACTCAGGCTCATGGAATCCAGTGAGATAAAAGAAATCGCTATCGGGACGAAACTCACGCTCAACGTCTCGATTACGAATCTGCATTTGCGCGGTCGGGATAATCGCGATCGAATCGGGGCCCATCATCTTCGCCAGTTGTCGACGTCGGCGTTGAAGTTCTTTCATATTCATTCGCTATCTTCCGTTAGACTCGCCGCCACCTTCGCCGCCAGCAACATCACTGCGACACGCACGTACTCCACCACTTCCATCAACAGCGCTTCCGCTTCCGCTTCCGCTTCATCATCAGCCTCTGAGCCCACCTGTGACATCTTCTGGATATCCGAGAGTACCTCGACCGCCTCATCATCCAGCCATGGCGCATCCTGCCCGGCCGCGCCCAACGCAAACAGAAAACCCTGACACCAGAACCCAAGCCCCATCAATCGCTGATTGATGGGCTGTTCATCATCGGGCAACAGCAGATTAAAATCGAAGCTGAGATCCTGGCGCCTCAAACTGGAGCCAACCCAATCAGAAATTTTCGCCAACTGCTCCCGGTCTTCGTCATCCACTTCCTCGCCGCCATCGAATGAATCCAACAGCCTGGCAATACGAACATCGGTATCTTCATCGATGCAACTCAACGAAAAACCACTCATCATGCCATGCATCTCGGATGCGACCGCTTGCCCAGCCCATTCGGTCAACCACACCATGGGCGAAACCGCATTTTTTTCTTCTGTCATCAAAATCCATTAATTCCCGGTCAGTCTGCCCGAAGCGGTGACCTTGTTATATAAAGTATCGAGGCTATGCTATCACCGCCCAATCAATAGCTAAAACCATACGGGTGGATTGACCGTTACACCATCGCAGCCTAGTATTGGCTCCATGCCATCAAAAAAATCGAAAAAACCGTCTGGCGGTGGAATTGAACGCGAGTTCATTCTGCTGGAATCCCGCATCCGTGATCTGGTCGTGCTGTGCCAGCATTTACGCGAGGAAAACACCTCTTTGCAGACCCGTCAAGGCACATTGGTCAGCGAACGCGCGGCTTTGATTGAAAAAAATGAGTCGTCCCGCAACCGGGTCGAGGCTATGATCGCGCAACTAAAATCCATGGAGACCGGCGCATGAGTAACGAAGCACAATCGGCCAGCGTCACTATTTTGGATAAGGAATTTCAGTTTGCCTGCACTGCTGAAGAAAAACCCGCTCTGTTGGAATCCGCGCGGTTTCTCGACAAAAAAATGAAAGAGATCCGCAAAAACGGGCGTACCATCGGTATGGAGCGCATTGCGGTGATGGCGGCGATGAATATTACCTATGAACTACTCGAACATCAGGATGGCGGCAACCTGTCTGAAGACTCCCTTGCCGCGCGCCTAAAGGAAATGCGCGAATCAGTCGAAAAAGTATTGGGTGCCAACCCTCAGCTAACGCTGTAAAAAAGAATCCTGTTTCGCAAAGGATTCTCTGATAGTTTAGTGGTTCAGGCATCCTCTGCGGTATTTGTAAGTGGCTTAAATTCTCTTGAGCCTAAGTATATGCCCCGGGACTCCGGCTTAGCGTGCTTGTGTGCATGTCCGCGATAGGCGGAAAGCCTAATTGGCGCTACCGGCTCCCACCTGAACCACTGGTTCAAGGGCACAAGTCACTACGATACAGGCGGAGGGTGCCTCCTTAATTCCGATGGATTCTCGCGATCAACTTCGCCGTCGAGCACGGCAACAACGGCAATCCTTGTCACCGGCGGAAAACGCTCGTCTTTCATCACTGGCCTGTTCTATTTTTTGCAATCACCCGTGGTTTCGCAACAGTCATAAAATCGCCGCATTTTTTCCAAGCGATGGTGAAATTGACCCGCTTTTACTGGTCGAACGGGCATGGGCAATGGGCAAGCGTTGTTACTTTCCGGTACTAAAACCCGGCTCTGCCAACGCCCTTTGGTTTCATGAATACCGCCCCGGCGATCGCTTGCTGACAAACCGGTTTGGCATCAATGAACCTGATCCACTGAAGCGAACCCGCATCTCACCGATGGCGTTGGATATCGTTCTAACCCCACTGGTGTGTTTTGATGCATCGGGCACACGCTTGGGAATGGGTGGCGGATACTATGATCGTAGTTTTTCACATTTACGTCGACGCAATCGATGGTTTAAACCAAAAATGATTGGTATTGCCTTTGATTCGCAAAAATTAAATCGCATACCAAGTGAAAATTGGGATATTCCACTGGATGCAATCGTTAGCGATAAACAAATGTACATAGCCGACTAAATCACACCCAACACCTTGTACTATGATCCTGATTGCAAACTAGGATATACCGATATTTACATCCCCCAAACAAATTCAAACGAATAAATAGAAAAAAATTAAAAAAAATTTCGCGCTCTATATCGAAGTTTATTTCGCTGCATTACATCGCTTTCACTTTCGTCTATGGCTTACACACTATTTACTTTCAAAGTGCATCACACATGAACACTGTTCAAAGCAATCATAAACGTTAGCCGTTTAAGCCAGCAATTACGGGGCAATAAACGTTAACAACATAAACACTCAAGTTAGCCAATAAAAAAACTTAAGTGTCTTTCTTTGTGACCGACATACTAATCGCAGTGCCCAAGCGAAGCATGTAGTTGGTGTTGTTTTAAAAAAACAATCGGAAGCATTACATCCAGCACGTTGTGTTTACTGGTATTTTTTAAAATATTGACTATATTCTTCGGTGGGTAAACGTTTACCTTAAAGTCAGGAGAATTTAACAATGGCTGTAAAAAAGAAAACGACGAAAAAGAAGGCTGCGAAACGCAAAGTTACTGCGCGTCCAGCTGCCAAAAAGAAAGTAGCGAAGAAGAAGGTAGTACGCAAAGCGACAAAACGTAAAGTAACGAAGAAAAAGGCAAAGAAGAAGGCCACTAAGAAAAAGGCCACTAAGAAAAAGGTAGCTAAGAAGAAGGCTACCAAGAAGAAAGCCAAGAAAAAGGCTGCTAAGAAGAAAGCCACCAAGAAAAAGGTAGCTAAGAAGAAAGCTACTAAGAAAAAGGCCAAGAAAAAGGCTAAAAAGAAAGTAGCGAAGAAGAAAACCGCCAAGAAAAAGGCCAAGAAAAAGGCTAAACGGCGTTAAATCGACTTAACTTGTTAAGTTGACAAGAGAAAGGCCTGCGAAAGCAGGCCTTTTTTTATGTCCGTGGATGGACGGTAGGTTAAGGATCGCGAAGATCAGACGTGATCATCGGTTCCCGCAAACAATGTATACGCAGGATTGTCTGTTTCTTCGGAAAATGCATAACCCAACTGGGTCAAAAATGCCTGAAATGCCTTTTTCTCACCCGCATCAATCTGCACACCAACCATTACCCGACCAAACGCCGCACCGTGATTGCGATAGTGAAACAGGCTGATATTCCATTTCTTGCCCAAACCAGACAAAAACTCCAGCAAGGCACCCGGGCGTTCGGGGAATTCAAAGCGATAGACCCTTTCGTTGCTGATCCCCAAGGCGTGACCACCCACCATATAGCGCACGTGTAACTTCGCCATTTCATTCTCGGTCAAATCCACCACGCGGTAATCATTTTTAGACAACTTCGCAATCAGTTCCTCACGTTCGAACTCACCACCACGCAACTCAACGCCGGCAAACACGTGCGCCTGATTCGTTCCTGCGAAACGATAATTAAATTCGGTGATGCTACGCCGACCGAGAATCCGGCAGAACTCCAGAAAACTGCCAGGACGTTCTGGAATCTCTACCGCCAGCAGAGCCTCTTTGTGTTCACCGATCTCTGCCCGCTCTGCGACATGCCGCAGACGGTCAAAGTTAATGTTCGCGCCACTTTCGATCGCCACCAGCGACTGTCCCTTGATGGATTCGCGGGCAACATAGCGCTTCAACCCCGCCAGCGCCAAGGCGCCCGCAGGCTCCATGATCGCGCGGGTCTCTTCAAAGATATCTTTAATAGCCGCGCAGATTTCATCCGTATCCACCAGCACAATCTCATCGACACACTGCCGCGCGATACGGAACGCTTCTTTACCGACTTGCTTGACGGCCACACCGTCGGTAAACAATCCAACCTGCTTCAGTGTGACGCGTCGTTTCGCCGCCAATGCATCGTGCATCGATGCAGCGTCCACCGGCTCGACACCGATGATTTTGGTTGCGGGATGGACGTGTTTTACATACGCTGCGACACCCGCAATCAACCCCCCGCCGCCGACCGGTACAAAAATCGCATCCAGTGACTCACCATGTTGACGTAAAATCTCCATGCCAACCGTGCCTTGCCCGGCGATCACCAACGGATCGTCGTACGGGTGCACAAAGGTCAGACCCAGTTCATCTGCCAGTGTCAGTGCGTGCGTGTAGGCGTCGTCATAGGAATCACCATGCAACACCACCTTGGCACCCATCGACTTGACTGATCGTGTTTTGATATCCGGCGTGGTTTTCGGCATCACGATCAAGGCCTTGATCCCAAGACGTGATGCCGACTGGGCTACACCTTGAGCATGGTTGCCCGCCGATGCGGCGATGACACCCTGGTCGCGCTCAGACTGATCGAGGCTCGACATCTTGTTGTAGGCACCGCGACACTTAAACGAATGCACCGGTTGCAGGTCTTCGCGTTTGAGCAGTACCGTGTTCCCCAGCCGTGCAGATAAACCGGGCGCAAAATCCAGCGGGGTTTCACGCGCGACGTCATATACCTTGGCACGCAGAATTTTCTCGACATATTTAGCTGGCATGGCTCAGAACCCGTATCTCTTGTTTATTTTTCGGCATAAGCGCTAACAATAGAAGAAATACGCCACAAGATACAAGGACTCAATTTCCCTTAAGGCGTAATCTAATTTACCATTGCCGCCGATATTGAGGAATGAATACTATGAATGCGGATGACATGAAGCGTGAGGCGGCGCGTGCTGCCCTGGATTACATTGGTGATGGCGGAATTATCGGGGTCGGAACGGGATCCACCGTGAATCACTTCATCGACTTGCTGGCCGAGGTCAAACACAAGATTGATGGCACTGTCTCCAGCTCCGAGGCATCAACCGAGCGTCTAAAGGCGCATGGCATCGAGGTCATGGACCTCAATTCGGTTGCTGGGCTGGAGGTCTATATTGACGGCGCCGATGAATCTAACCGCCAATTGCACCTGATTAAAGGTGGCGGTGGCGCGCTAACCCGAGAAAAAATCATCGCCGGTGCCAGCAAAAAATTCGTTTGCATTGCCGACGAAAGCAAGCTGGTCGATGTGATGGGCGAGTTTCCCCTACCCGTCGAAGTGATCCCGATGGCACGCAGCTATATTGCCCGCGAGCTGGTCAAACTCGGCGGCCGTCCGGTCTGGCGGGATGGCTTTGTGACCGACAACGGCAACTGCATTCTCGATGTCCATGACCTCAAGATCATGGAACCGGTCAAACTGGAAACGCAGTTAAATGCGCTGGCGGGTGTGGTTACTGTCGGAATCTTTGGCCATCGACCGGCCGACGTGCTGCTATTGGGTAGTCCCAACGGCGTACGGGTGGTTAATCCCTAAACGGAGAAGGATGCCCCGCAACCACAGGTTGATGCGGCATTTGGGTTTTTGATCACGAACTGGGAACCCTGCAAGTCGTCAACGTAGTCGACCTCGGCACCCACTAGATACTGGTAACTCATCGCATCGATCACCAGTGTTGCGCCATTGTTCTCGACGCTGACGTCCGTATCGGCCACGTTTTCGTCGAATTCAAAGGCATATTGAAAACCCGAACAACCACCACCGCTGATCACCACGCGCAGTTTAAGCTGGTCGTTTTCCTGTTTTGCCATCAATGCCTTGAGCTTGGTCGCAGCCTTGTCCGACAGCGTCAAATCAATAGCGACGGTAGTTGGGATAACCGTGGAAATACTCATAAACCCGACACTCAAATAACGTAATACTGATAGTAACCATATAATAACCGACTAATATAGTCAAGAATTCAAGAGGCGGCCTGGTCTTCGACAGTGACCGCGTGAATCGCCTCGATATCGGCCTCAAAGCCCAGCATTGGCGGGTCTCCTGGCTCTTGATGCAGCAGGTTTCCGTTGACCTCGGCGCCAATCGCGATTTCGATCAGAGTGTAGTACACATTGCCGTTAACTCGCGCTTTTGGAGCCAGCTCCAGTCGCCCACCGACGTGGACATCACCGCTCACCATACCATTCAGAATCAGGTTGGTGACGTGAACTTCACCCTCTACCACCCCGTTTTCACTGATCGTAAGGGTGCTTTCAACCCCTTTGCTACTAAGGACATTACCCTTGATACAGCCATCGATATGCAGGCCACCGCAAAAGTGCATATCACCGATAATCTCGACCTCACTGCCGATTACCGTGTTGATTTGCGCTGCTTTTCCCTTAATCCCAAACATATAATTCTCCGCTCCACGCCTGTTATTTTGGTCAACAGGTCATTTTATGTCGTCTCGTAAAATTAGTCGGCACCAGCAAAACCCATCTTAAGGAACCTTGGGTTAATAATACACCGACTAGTTTTGTGCGGATGGGGCCAGATTGCGACGCCAGTCGAATGAACGGCGCAACGGCGTATCACCCTTGCCGACTCCGGAAACCTCGATTTCCACGGCTTCTGGCACGAATCCCGGGGTTAATCTGACACTTCCTTGCACGATCTGAAACGACTTGAACCCCAGTTTATGGCCCTTGTCTGGCTGCTGCGCAAAGGCGGATCGCTCCAACACCGTGGCAACACCATCGTGTGTCCCGCTGACCCTGACTCTCATTCTACCGGTGACGCGACGGCTATCGAGCAACTGTACCATCGCGATCCGATAGGTAAAGTGACGTGTCTCCAGATCCACCGGGTTCAATTTCAGACTCTGGATGTTGACGCCCCGGGCACGATCTTCCGGCGACACAATGTTGCGGTAAAACGCCAACTCTTCCTTTATATGGGCCACTTCATCCTGTGATGCCAACACCCGCTGCCGCACCACCTCCGCGGCGACACCATCGACCTGACCGGAACGATGAATACGCGACAATTCCTTTTTCAGCTGGGCGCGCTCCGACTCCAGAGCGGCGATGGTATTTTGCAGGTCCCGTTGCTGCTTGACCGCCTCCGCCGAGTCAAAGCCACCCCGCTCCCGACCATAATCAAACACAAACCAAAGCAGCGTGGCCACAACCACCGCGACCACGCCGATCATTACCCAGGGCAACCTCTGGTTCTGCACCACAACGACCCGCGGAGAACGAAACGAAAACATAGCGACCAGTTGAACGCTTGGCTAAGGTGACAGCGCTGGCATATCGAGGCCTGTCACCTCATCCAGACCAAACATGATATTCATGTTCTGCACGGCCTGACCAGCCGCGCCCTTAACCAGATTATCGATCACCGACAGCACGACCACCACGTCATCATCCTGCGGACGATGCACGCTCAAGCGACACTGATTCGAGCCTTTGACACTGCGGGTCTCGGGATGAGAGCCCGCTGGTAACACATCAACAAACGGCTCGTCCTGATAACGTTGCTCGAATATCCCCTGCAAATCCACATCACCGCCGACCAATGTCGAGTACAGCGTTGCGTGTATCCCCCTGATCATTGGCGTCAGATGCGGCACAAAGGTCAGACCCGTCACCTGACCGGTTGCGGCCTGCAAGCCCTGCCGTATCTCGGGCAAATGACGATGCCCCGAGACGCCATAGGCCTTAAAGCTATCCGCCACTTCGCTGTAGAGCGCGGCAACATTGGCACCACGACCGGCGCCACTGACACCGGACTTGCAGTCGGCAATCAAATGCTCGGCATACACCAACCCCTCTTCCAGCAACGGCAGAAAACCCAATTGCACCGCGGTCGGGTAACAACCGGGATTGGCCACCAACGTGGCTCCGGCAATACGTTCGCGATTCACCTCGGGCAGGCCGTACACGGCCTCGGTCAATAACTCGGGACAAGCATGATCAACGCCATACCACTGTTTCCAATCGGCTTCCTGGGTCAAGCGAAAATCCGCTGCCAAATCGATAACCCTCGCATCGCGTTTCAGCAGGTCGCGCGCCATGGTCATCGCTGTGCCATTGGGCGTCGCAAAAAACACCACATCACACTCACCCAATGCCGCCGCATCCGGCTCACTGAACGTGAGGTCAACGTGGCCACGCAGGCTGGTAAATAAATCCGACACCGCCCTGCCCGCCTCGCCACGCGAGGTGATCATGACCAACTCAACCTCTGTGTGTACCGACAACAGGCGCAACAGCTCAACGCCGGTATATCCAGTCCCACCCACAACGCCTGCCCGTATCATCAACTTATCACCTGAAGATTGTTTGTCTGAATGAAATCATACGACGCAAATCACCAAAGCGAAAGCCAAACACTCCAGCAAACGTCTGACATGGCATAATGCCGGCCATGAAACCGGGACCCGAACGCTGGCAACGTACCAACCGCGCCCTTGAACGCCTGCGCCTACGCGTCGCGGCACCCGATGCATTGCTGCAACTGTCGCTGCTGGGCGTCATCACCGGCTTATTCGCCGGTGTGGTGATCGTGCTGCTGCGTCTGTTGATCGAAACACTGCAGACCGGCTTTCTGCCTTCCGGGGACACCGAGAACTATGAAGGACTGGCGCCGTGGCTACGATTTTGTCTGCCGGTTGTGGGTGGCCTGTTAATCGGCCTCGTGTTCAAGCTATTGGCCAAGGATACAAACAGCTCCGGCATCGTCGAACTACTCGAGCGTATGGCCTATCACCAAGGCTATATCTCAATGCGTCGAGCCGTCCTGCAATTTTTGGGCGCGGCTATCGCCATTGTCAGCGGTCACTCGGTGGGACGCGAGGGGCCCAGCGTGTACCTTGGCGGCGCCACCGGCAGCCTGCTGGGACAAAACCTGTCGCTGCCCAATAATAGTATTCGCACCATGGTGGGCTGTGGCACGGCCGCCGCCATTGCCGCCTCGTTTAACACTCCACTGGCCGGCGTGATCTTCGCTCTCGAAGTGGTGATGATGGAATACACCGTTGCCAGCTTCATTCCGGTGATGCTGGCGGCCGTCAGCGCCACCACCATCTCGCACGCCATCTACGGTGCCGACCCCGCGTTCTTTGTCCCCGCGGTTGAACTCGGCTCCCTGCTCGACCTACCCACCATTCTGGTTTTGGGACTGGTCGCCGGCACCGCCTCCGCCGTGTTTATCAAACTATCCAAGCAGATAACCCATCACTCGAAAGAACTGCCGTACATCGTGCGCACCACCCTCGCGGGAATCGCAGTTGGCTTCATCGCGGTGTTCTACCCCGAGGTCATGGGCATCGGCTACGACACCGTGAACGCTACCTTGATCGCCGAATTCAGCCTCACCGCACTGGCGGGCATCACTCTGGCCAAACTGCTGGCAACCAGTTGCGCCATTGGCTTTGGTATACCGGCGGGTCTGATCGGCCCAACGCTGGTCATGGGCGCATCCATGGGTGCACTGGTCGGTGGGCTGGCAAAGATCGTATTTCCTGAAATCGAATCGGATACTGGTCTTTACGCGCTACTCGGCATGGGCGCGATGATGGGTGCCACCCTGCAAGCCCCACTGTCTGCCCTCACCGCCATGCTCGAACTCACCAGCAACCCCTATATCATCATGCCCGGTATGCTGGTCATCGTGACCGCCGCCCTGACCAGCAGCCAACTGTTTGGGCAACGCTCGATTTTTCTGAGCCTACTCAATGCCCGTGGACTGGATTACGCGCAAGACCCCGTCATGCAAGCCCTGCAACGTACCGGTGTGGGTAACGTACTGGATCAACGCTTTGCCGAACTGACACGCCGCTGCCCAGCTGATCAGGCATCGAACGTCCTGCAATCTGAACCGCACTGGATAGTGATCAACGACGAACAGCACTACCAAGTCATGCCCGCGATTGATCTGGCGCGCCACACTCAAGATAACGACGACCCCGACATCGACCTTCTCGCGATTCCTGCCGATCGTTTACAGACAGCCACCATCCCACTGCAATCTACCCTACTAGAGGCGCTACAAGCATTAGAGAGCGCCTCAGCGGAGATATTGATCGTTATCCGATCACGTCAACAACAGCAAGGGCAGATACACGGTGTACTCACCCGCAATCGCATCGAAGAGGCGTACCGACTGGTGTAGTAACTCAACCATCCGTGATCACGTTAAGCTGTATAGTGCGAATAGCAATGATCGGCTATTAAATGAAGAAGGACGCCCCATGACTAAGCTGAAGAACGAGAAAGAATTAGTCAAAAAAGCAATTGCCGACGGAATGGCCTACGGCGTAAAACGAGGTGTCGTTGAATTCGAACCCACCGACTCGGTAAACGACAGAATCGAGTACATCTATCGCCTGCTTGTTCACGACAAGGTCATTCAACCGCTGCCAGAACTTCAGATCTCACAAAAATCCATGCGTCATCGACTGGCGATTTGGGCTTCGAAGCAAAAATGATTGGTGGTTGATTGATCGAGACCGGTCGCGGGGAGGGATAAACCGTGCAGCCCATGATTCTGCAAATTACTTTTCCCGAAAAACCACTCGTATTGGAGACGCACATCGACTGGTGTAATCCCCCGCGAGTATTTGGTTCATAATCACACACCAACACTGATTGCTCGTGACATTTATCGCGACGAGTGTTTTTATACGCCATAAGCGTCCGAGATTAAACACCCCGATAGCGGGGTGTATTTAAATAGTTAAGTTTTCCAAGTAGGTAGAAATGCAACAATTTGCACGAAGTATAAAAATATTCTTAGCTGATGGGACTCCATCAG
>DTRM01000032.1:0-844 GCA_012965975.1 Chromatiaceae bacterium
CAGTTGCCTTGCGACAAGCGGCCTCAATCTCTGGCCGATGTGTTGCTATGTCTGCCAGCCAGACGGAGGCCTTCATCATGAAGATACCGCTATTCCAATAATAGGCGCCGTTATCGAGATAGGACTGTGCGGTTTCTGCATCCGGTTTTTCGACAAATTCCGCCAGCGTAAACGCCGAGTCACCTCGTGCCTCGCCGCGAAGAATATAGCCATAACCGGTTTCAGGCGCGGTAGGCACGATGCCAAAGGTCACGACTGCACCGTCTGCGGCCAGTGCTGCACCACTAGCGACCACTTTACGAAAGGTCTCCGCATCGGCGATCACGTGATCGGCCGGCATCACAATCAATACGGGATCGGTGCCATCAGACATCGCTGTCAGTGCTGCGATGGTCAATGCAGGTGCGGTGTTGCGCCCAATCGGTTCCAGCATGATGGCTTGAGCGCAACGCGAATCCATCCGCAACTGCTCCGCAACCAGAAAGCGATGGGCCTCATTACAGACAATAAGCGGATCGACGAACGTCACCTCGCCGCCACTGATGTTCTCGATGCCGTCCAGACGCGCGACCGTATCTTGCAACAGGGTGTTGTCACCCGCCAACGACAAAAATTGCTTGGGATAGGATTGGCGGGACAGCGGCCACAAACGGGTACCGGCTCCACCGCACAGAATGATTGACTGAAGAATCATGAAATTATCGGGTGTGATGTAGGACCTAGGGATTTAAACAAACCAGAGCCCAAGTGGTCAATAACTATGATGATACTCGGCGAGCGCCAAGAACCGATGCCACCTTGGTCTGCCTGACATCGGGCAGTCTGAACGACAGCAAACTGCCCT
>DTRM01000032.1:898-1287 GCA_012965975.1 Chromatiaceae bacterium
AACATGCTCGCGCAACTGCAGCAACATACCCAAGGCTGAACTGTCCATATATTCAGTGTTCGTCATATCCACGACATAACGTCCGCTAGACTGATCATCGCTGGCATAGGAATCGCGAAACTCCTGATGTGAACTGAAATCGAATCGGCCTTCGACTGCGATCACTACCTCGTCGCCTGACCCTGATGCACTAATTGTCATAATATTCTCCTACCGCCATTCCCAGTATTCGTATCAATCTAACGGTACTCAGCCAATGCCGAGCACACTTTCCCGAACTCATTCTGTATGTCGGCCAGAATCTGCCCGGACTTGAGGCCCAGACCCGTCTCTTCCAACAGCCCACACATTCGCGTCAAGCAGGGGCGAAAATTGGCGGACAATTTCCA
>DTRM01000032.1:1321-4617 GCA_012965975.1 Chromatiaceae bacterium
GCGGGTGTTGGTGATGATGGATTGGTAACTGGCTCGAACATGATGCTGAATCAGAGGGATTATTCCCAGATGTAGACGGCCTCGGCCTGATTGCCGTTGCCGTAGTGGTTGAGTTCGACACATAATGTAGTGACCAACGCAATGCCTCGACCGCTATGGCCGGCATTGTCGTCCAGCGTCGTGCGTTTGGTAGCCATATCGAATCCGGGACCAGTATCTTTCATCCGCAATATCAGCTTGCCCCCTGTTCCATGAGGAATGTGCTCGAGTTCAAGATCAATGCTCTGATCTTCCAACTCAGCCAAGCGTGATTCACGCTGTGTGTAATATGCCATAAACCCATCCGGCGTCTGCTTCAGCTTAGAATCCAAACCCAACAAGCCATGATCAAGTGCATTCGAGTACAACTCCGACAGCACGGTATATAACCGTTCGCGATGGTCATACAACCCCTGAATTTCCATCACCATTTGGATCAATAAAGGCAGTGGATTGGTGGTACGCATCGAGTCCGCCTGCAACTGCAGGCCAACCTTCCAGCTGATTGGTGGAAGTGCCTTTTTCGGCTCCTCTTCGGCAACTTTCAGACCCGCAACCGCAGATGGATCACACACAATTTCAATCAGGGTGATGTCGTCATCCTGAGCGGAGTCACCTTGAAAACAGTTGAGGCGCTGCGTAATTTCGTCGAACACTTTAGAGGCATCAAGATGATCGGACACGGTATCATCCAACCGTTTCTGGCCGAACAGTTCGCCCTCAATATCACGCGATTCAATAACACCATCGGTATAGACGAATATCCTGTCACCTTCCGCCAACTCAACGCGCGTGATCGCACCGTCTATCTCGCCGCTATTGACCACGCCCAGAGGCAGATGCTCTGATGGCACGCGATTTTTTATGCCTGTGTCCTGACCACGAATCAGAATATCGGGTACTCCCGCATTCCACACCGAGGCCGACTGCCAACTCGACTCAATCTCTACCAGAGCGGTGGCAAGAAACATCCCTGTGGGCAACATGAGACGAAGTTTTTTATTGATTTCGTGGGCAATATCGACAATCGAAAAACCCTTCGACGTCATTCCGTAAAATATTTCTGAACTCGGCATCGCACCCAGTGCCGCCGCCAAACCGTGGCCGGTAAAATCGCCCACCATCACATGAAGACCGCCTGCAGGCGTGGCTGCCGCCAATAACAAATCACCGTTAAAAACAGCCATGGGTGAAACAATGTAGCGCAGATTCGTCAGGTCAAGCGTGCCCGAGCGGACAATGTTGTTGAATATCTTTTCCGCAACCATTTGGTCACGTCGTTGTTGCTCATTGTACGTCGACAACTCGACGGTTTGCTTGCGCTGCACCTCATACAACTCGCGTACGCGCACCAATGAACGGATTTTGGCGGACAGTATCGCGCGATTATAGGGCTTACCGAGAATATCGTCGCCGCCACTCTCGATCGCCTTGACCAACGAGTCCTGATCGCTGAGTACCGCCAGAAGGATAATAGGGACAAAATCGCCGCAGCTTCGCGCCTTGATCAGACGGGTTGCCTCATAGCCATCAATAACCGGCATGTGGTTATCCATCAAGATAAGGTCGGGGCACTCTTGCTCAAATAGCTCTATCGCCTGCTGACCATTTTCGGCCAGAAACACCTCATAGCCATCGTGCTCAAGCATGGCCTTCATCACAAGACGATTGGTGCCACAGTCATCCGCCACCAGAATACGAACCCGAGCGACATCATCATCTGATTCGACCGCTATCTGATTTACCACTGCGTTCACTCCAGGTCCTTGTCGATATCGTCATTGCTGAAATTAGAGGGCGATTTAAGCTCAAAAATTCTCTGGAAATTGGCTACCTCGAGGATCTTTTTGATCTCGGGGTTTTTCACAACAATCGCAATGCGCGCGGTATCACCACCGACTTTTTCTCGCATCAGCAGCAACATTCCAAGCGCCGAGTTATCCATGTACTCCGCTTGGCTTAGATCGATCACAGACCGACAGGCAGGATCACCCTGTCCCAGTACCTGTCGACAATCCGGGTAGGAACTAACGTCTAAATGACCACTGATGGAAAATGTGTGCTCGTTTCCGGCGCTTGATATCTGTGCGCTAATGCTAATAATTTGCTCATCTAAAACAGGTCTACGCGGCCGGATGATAAATCGTCTTGTTGCGCCACTTCGCGGGGGGAACTGCCGCTATCGGCGGGGCCTTCCCATGATGCACCGCCGTCGGCTATTACCGACCTTAACGCTGCTACCCGGCTTTCACCTCCGCTCACAATCTGGCAAACAATGTCTTCGAATTGCAATGACCGAATAACCTCACCAACGCTGGCATCAAGACTTGCCGTGATCTCTGACACAGATGTCAGGTTACTAGCGAACTCTTCGTTCATCAGCGAGATTTGTTTCAACATATCGTCAACCGTCGACTTACAATGGATTGCGATGGTCATATCCTTGGACGCTATATCAGAAATAATTTTTTTGGATTCAATAATATGCTTGCGGGAGTGGCTAACGACACTGCCAATCTCGTCATTGAAGCGATTAGAGTTCTGCGAAAGCTTGCGCACCTCATCGGCTACCACGGCAAACCCTCGTCCTGCTTCACCGGCTCGTGCGGCCTCTATCGCCGCGTTCAATGCCAACAGGTTGGTCTGATCAGCGATGGATTTAACGTCACCCAACAAGTGCTCAATCTTGTCCATTTGATCCATCACATCATCAATCGACGACACCATCAGCATACTATCCGCACTGATCTCGACGATGTGTTGGATAAAGTAGGTAAGCACGCGATCTGTTTCGGCGGCAAACTGTTTGAAGCCAATAGCGCTTGATTCGGAAGTATCACCGGCCATGTTGTCGGCCATCGACATGACTACGCGCTTTTGCTCCTCCGCCTGCTGATGCATGTTGCTAAAACTTTTCGCCAAGCCCGATGCCGCCTCTTCAATAATCTGGCGGGTGCGTTCCATGCTGCCGTTGATGGCATCAAGTTCATTGGCCGCGATTTCCTGAACGCGCGTCAAGGAACCGGTGTCGTTCGCCAGCAACTCATCGGTCAACTCGGTCTCCACGTCGACTTCATCCGGGTTTTCTTGTTGTGATGCAGACAGCGAGCGAACCGCTCCCAACATCCACAAACCGGACGCCACTATCACGCCGAGCCAGGCGGAAACGATCTCGGGTGCCCACAGAACACCGCCGAGTACAGCCATTGACCCTACAAATGATCCCCAGAAATTCTTCAACAAAACATGTAGCACCG
>DTRM01000033.1 GCA_012965975.1 Chromatiaceae bacterium
GAAGAGCAGCAGAAAGAAATGGCTGACCAGCACGCTGCAGCAATGAAGGCACAGCAGGAAGCACAGGCCGCTTACTTCGCACGTATGGACGCACCTCGTCAGGAAATGATGAAGCAGCAGCAGGAGCAGATGGCTGCGATGCAGGCTCGTCGTGACGAAATGATGGCCAAGATGGAAGAGATGCGTGCAGAGTCAATGGCTCGTCACACCGCCTCTTTCCAGCAGGCTGCTGTTACGACTGAAGCCAAGTAAGCTTCTTTCACAGCGACAAACCCAAGAGGGGCGCACACGGTTATCCGTGTGCGCCTTTTTTAATTTCGGGGGACAGTATATTTAACCCACCCATCAACCCGCACGATTCGATGCGCATTTTGGTCCTAGTTTTGCGGGTCTGAGCGTACGTCCAGTCAAACATTCTGCGCCATCAATAAATGAGTCACCGCCCAGAGGTCTTCCGGTACGGGTGTACCGGCACTTACCGCCGTAGGAATTAAACTGTGCAGCGTAGGCGCCCTTGGGGTCGGTTAGATAGGTTTGATAACCCATGTCGTAGTCTCCCTATGCAATGATCGAGCGGAATCCTCACGCAAGGCGGGGGTTCAATTCAATATAACCTTTGTAATTAATAGGTTAGGGATTTTAGTGATCATCTCCAGCACAGATATCGGGAGACAGGTCAGGCTATCGCGGGGCCATGTAATTGCTGTTCTTTCCCGCTTTATTGCCCTCTGTCAAGGTCTTGAATTGTCTGTCCCGGACACGTCTAATGGGCATGCCCCGATGTGGCGGCCAGCGGGCTGCATTGTCTTTACTATTGCGGCATCCAGCAGAATTTTAAGGCGGTACCGGGAGTTGTGAATGGCAGCGAACTTCGACGATATTGATGCGCAGGAAACTCAGGAATGGCTCGATGCGTTGGCGTCGGTGCTTGAGTATGAGGGTGTAGAGCGGGCGCACTACTTATTAGAGCGCTTGATCGACCACGCGCGCCGTTCCGGCGCCAATCTCCCGTACAAGGCGACCACGCGTTACGTCAATACCATTCCACAGGCCCAAGCCGCGCGTCATCCCGGTGATCCGGCGATTGAACGTCGCATCAGTGCGATTATTCGCTGGAACGCGACCGCGATGGTGGTGTTGGCCAATCGCAAGTCAGCCGAGCTCGGTGGCCACATTGCCAGCTTCGCCTCCGCTGCGACCTTGTTTGATGTTGGCTTTAATCATTTCTTTCAGGGCCCCGACAGTGAGAACGGTGGTGATCTGGTGTTCTTTCAAGGCCATTCCGCGCCCGGAGTCTACGCGCGCGCCTTTATGGAAGGGCGCATAAGCGAAGAGCAACTCTATAACTTTCGCCAAGAGGTCGAGTGTGACGGGTTGTCATCCTATCCGCATCCCTGGCTGATGCCAGACTTCTGGCAATTCCCAACTGTGTCGATGGGCTTGGGGCCAATCATGGCCATCTATCAGGCGCGCTTCATGCATTACATGCAGGACCGCGGCATCGCCAATACTGAAGGTCGCAAGGTGTGGGCGTTCATGGGTGACGGCGAGATGGATGAGCCGGAATCACTTGGTGCGATTTCCTTGGCCGCGCGTGAAAAACTCGACAACCTGGTGTTTGTGGTCAACTGCAATCTGCAGCGCCTCGATGGCCCGGTGCGCGGTAACGGCAAGATCATTCAAGAACTCGAAGCGGTGTTCCGTGGTGCCGGCTGGAATGTGATCAAGGTCGTCTGGGGTTCCTACTGGGATCCTCTTTTGGCGCGTGACAAGAATGGTACTTTGGTGAGTCGCATGGAAGAAGCCGTTGATGGCGACTATCAGTTATACAAGGTGCGTGGTGGTGCCTATACACGCGAACATTTCTTCGGCAAGTACCCAGAGCTTGAAGAGATGGTGGCCAATATGTCGGATGAAGACATCTGGCGACTGAATCGTGGTGGTCACGATCCGCACAAGGTGTATGCGGCCTACCATGAAGCGGTTAATCACAAGGGCCAGCCGACCGTGATTCTGGCCAAGACCGTGAAGGGTTATGGCATGGGTGACGCGGGTGAAGGTCAGAACGTGACGCACTCGCAAAAGAAAATGGGCGAGGGCTCGCTGCGAGCGTTTCGTGATCGCTTCAATATCCCGGTTACCGACGAGCAGATCGCCGAAAAGCTACCGTTTTATCGTCCGGCTGAAGACAGCCCCGAGGCCATCTATCTGCGCGAGCACCGCGAAGCACTAGGTGGTTACCTGCCTTCCCGGTCGCCAGACAAGGCGGGCAAGTTGCCGATCCCTGATCTGAGTATTTTTGATGCGATGCTCAAGGGCAGTGGTGAGCGTGAGATATCCACCACCATGGCCTATGTGCGCATCCTCACCGCGTTGACGCGCGACAAGGAGATCGGCAAGTTGGTGGTGCCCATTGTTCCCGATGAGGCGCGTACCTTTGGTATGGAAGGTATGTTCCGCCAACTCGGTATTTATTCCTCGGTGGGACAACTATACGAGCCCGTCGATTCTGATCAGGTTATGTATTACCGCGAAGACACCAAGGGCCAGATTTTGCAGGAAGGCATCAACGAAGCCGGTGCGATGTCATCATGGATCGCGGCGGGTTCGGCTTACGCCAATTCCGGTGTGAACATGATTCCGTTCTACGCGTACTACTCGATGTTTGGTTTCCAGCGCATCGGCGATCTGGCTTGGGCGGCAGGTGACATGCAGGTGCGCGGCTTTTTGATGGGTGGCACCGGTGGCCGAACCACGTTGGCCGGTGAGGGGTTGCAGCATCAGGACGGACACAGTCATCTGGTGGCATCGACCATTCCGAATTGTGTTTCTTACGATCCTACCTACGCCTACGAGTTGGCGGTGATCATTCACAACGGCATGGTACGGATGTATCAGGATCAGGAGAACATCTTTTACTACATCACCATGATGAACGAGGCCTATACGCAGCCTGAAATGCCGAAAGGTGTCGAGGACGGCATCATCAAGGGGATGTATCTGGTGCATTCGGGTGTGGAAGCGAAGCACCGCGTGCAGTTGTTGGGCAGCGGAACCATTCTGCGTGAGGCTCTGGCTGCGGCGGAGCTATTGGCAGACGATTACGACGTGAGTTCGGATGTCTGGAGTGTGACCAGTTTCAACGAGTTGGCACGTGAAGGTAACGATTGCACGCGTCATAATCGCTTGCATCCGGAAGACGAGCCTCGTGTGAGTTATATAACGCAACAGCTGAGTAACCAGGCGGGGCCAGCGATTGTCGCGACCGACTATGTCGCTGCCTACGTTAATCAGATTCGTGCCTTCGTACCGATGGCGTATCACGTGTTGGGTACCGATGGCTTTGGTCGCAGCGATACGCGCTCGCAACTGCGGCACTTCTTCGAAGTGAATTGCTACTACATTGCTGTTTCTGCACTGAAGGCGCTGGCCGATGAGGGTGCGATCGATGCCTCAACTGTCAGTGATGCGATCAAGCGTTACGGCATCAATCCCGATAAAGCCAATCCGCGTACGGTCTAACGGAAATGACAGATATTGTAGACGTCGTACTGCCCGACATCGGTGACTTTGATTCGGTCGATGTGATCGAGGTATTGGTGTCGGCAGGCGACACGGTTGCTGCCGAAGACTCTTTGGTGACCTTGGAAAGTGATAAGGCGACCATGGAAATTCCTGCCCCACAGGGGGGTGAGGTTGTCGAACTCAAGGTTGCAGTGGGCGACAAGATTGCTGAAGGCGCGGTGCTGATGACCCTGCGTCCCGTAGCGGGCGCAGAGCCCCCTGCAGCGACGCCAGCCACCAAGGTCGAACCCGAGAAACCAGCAGCACCGGCCAAGCCCGCGCCGCCTCCGAAGGCGGCGACTCCAGCGCCGGAACAAAGGCATCACCCGGTTGCCGATCACCATCCGTTACCGCGCGGACAGCGCTCGCACGCGAGCCCTTCGGTGCGTCGTTTTGCCCGAGAGCTGGGCGTGGTGCTGGCGCAAGTACGCGGCACCGGCGTCAAGAATCGCATTCTGAAGGAAGACGTTCAAGAGTTCGTGAAGACGGTGGTGGGTGGCTTCAAGCACGGTTCTGAAGGTTTTTCCTTACCGCAGATCCCGGACAAGGATTTTTCCAAGTTTGGTGAGATTGAGAAAACCAAGCTCAGCAAGATCAAAAAAATCAGTGGCGGTTATTTACACCGTAGTTGGGTCAACGTCCCGCACGTCACACATTTTGATGAAGCCGACATCACCGATATGGAGGCGTTTCGCAAGGCGAGTAAGGCCGAGGCTGAGACTCGAGGGGTAAAGCTGACGGCTCTGTCGTTCTTGATGAAGGCCACAGTCGATGCACTAATCGCCATCCCTGAATTTAATTCATCGCTGGTCAGTGATGGCGAAACCTTGATACTTAAGAAGTATTTTCACATTGGTGTCGCGGTGGATACTCCGGGTGGTCTGGTGGTTCCGGTGATTCGTAATGTTGATCAAAAAGATTTGTTTGAGATCGGTGCCGAGTTGGGCGAGGTCAGTGGGCGTGCACGCGAAGGTCGTTTGCTGCCGCAAGATATGCAGGGCGGTTCGTTTTCTATATCCAGTCTAGGCGGCATT
>DTRM01000034.1 GCA_012965975.1 Chromatiaceae bacterium
TCGAGGTTATGGGTCAGTAGAAGGGTGCGCGCGCCGACCCGCGCCGAGGCCAGCGCGGCCTCCGTCCCGGCGTGCCCGCCGCCGACCACAATCACATCGAAGGACTCCGAATAATCAATCAAATCACCCATGCGCGGCATTTTACTCCAGTTTCGTGGTGCTGTGCGTCAATCACGGGCGTCGCGAGGCCGTATAGAGGGAGCCATGGGGTAGAATAGGGCGCATATCTGCTCACCGATCAGGACGAATAAACCTAATTATGGCCAACGTAACCGTGTACAGCACCGGCGCCTGTCCCATCTGCGTCAAGGCAAAAGACTGCCTGAAAAAATGGAATATTCCTTACGACGAGGTTCGCATCGACCTCGAACGCGACAAGATGAAAGAATTTTCCGAGGTCACCAATGGTGCGCGCACGGTCCCGCAGATCGTCATCGACGGCAAATGCATCGGTGGTTTTATGGAATTGACCGAAATGCACATGGACGACGAACTCGATCACTTGATCGAGGCCTGATGGGCGGGCCCTCCCGCGCGCCGTCCGAACCCATGAACATCAGCGTCATCATCCCGACGTACAATCGCGCGCAACCCTTGGCGAGGGCGCTGGACTCGGTGTTGGCGCAAAGCTACCCAGCCACTGAAGTCATCGTGGTTGACGATGGCTCCACCGATGGCACCGACGCGTTGGTACAAACGCAGTTCCCCGAGGTCGTTTTCCTGCGCCAAGCCAACGCCGGCGTCAGCGCGGCCCGCAATGTCGGTATCCAGCATGCCCGCGGCGAATGGATCGCGCTGCTCGATTCCGACGATCTCTGGCACCCAAACAAACTCGCGGCGCAACGGCAAGTGTTGCTCGCCGACCCTGCGTCGCGTATTTGTCATAGCGATGAAATCTGGATCCGCAACGGCGTTCGCGTCAACGCCATGCACAAGCACCAAAAGAAGGGCGGCTGGATATTCCGCGACTGCTTGCCGTTGTGCGCTATCTCGCCCTCGGCGGTGATGATTCACCGCGACCTGTTCGCCGAGGTCGGTTTGTTTGATGAGTCGCTGCCCGCATGTGAAGACTATGACCTGTGGTTACGACTCTGCAGCCGCTACCCGGTTAGCTATATCGATGAAGCGCTGGTAACCAAACACGGCGGTCACGACGATCAGTTGTCGCGCAAACATTGGGGCATGGATCGCTTTCGTATTCAAGCGTTGGACAACATCCTCAAAACCGCGGCACTAGAGACACACGACCGCGAGGCCGCGACTAATATGTTGCGCGACAAGCTGGGTATTCTGATCGCGGGTGCGATCAAACACGACAATCAGGCTCTACGCCGCCGTTGTGAACAACGGCTCGCAGCATTGTCGATCGAGGTCGCTGTATGAGCATTAACCTCGTCGTTGCGTTAATGCCCGAAGCCAAACCTTTGATCTCGCATTTTGATCTGGCCGCAGTTAATACCCGCTCGCCGCTCCCGGTGTTTCAGCGCGATGGGATTCGTCTGATCGTGTCGGGCATCGGTGCCGCCGCGGCGGCGGCGGCCACCGGTTATCTGTTCGCACAACAACAGCAGCGCGACCTTGCCTGGCTCAACGTCGGCGTTGCCGGACACGGGTGTTTGGCCATCGGTGAGGGGCGCTTGATTCATAAAATATCCGAGCACAACAGTGGGCGTAACTGGTTTCCACCACAAACCCTTAAGCTCGGCGTCGCAAGCGATGCGCTGAACAGTGTTAGCCGTATCGAACGACGCTATGCCCAACCACAGTTTTACGATATGGAGGCGGCGGCTTATTACGCCACGGCGTGCCGCTTTAGTAGCGGCGAACTAGTGCAGTGCTTCAAGATCGTGTCGGACAACCCATCCCATCCGGTCGATGCCGTGAATGCCGACACCGCGCGAACCCTGATCGGCGCACAAATGAAGTCCCTCGATCGTGTTGTCACTGCACTGTCCGCGCTATCGGATACGGCCATCAAGGCCGTCACCGAGCCCGCGGCGCTGGATGCGTGCCTGTCGCGCTGGTCGTTTACGGTTACCCAACAAAACCAACTCTATCGGCTGTTGCAACGGCTGGAGATACTCGAGCCCGCGCCGGCAAACAAAGCGCCTGATCTCGGCCACTGCCAATCTGCAACCGCGGTATTAGCCGCTCTTAATAGGCAAGTCAACCAACTGTTTGTGCAGCCATGATTGATCATATCTATATAGAGTCCGGCCTTCGCGAGCACCCGCGGGTTGTGGAGATAAAACAGCGCTATACCTCAGCAACCATTGTGGAATGCGATCGCTATGGCGAGGTGTTCAATCCCAAGGCACAGAATTTTCGACTACAAAAATCCCGTCCGGCTCTGATTCTTGCCGACAAGCCTAGGGGCAGGGTGCAACAAGCGCCGGCTGGCTACGGCATTGGTGGCGACCACCACTATTATTTTTCCCACATGCTTAACTGTTTGTATGATTGTCGCTATTGCTTTCTACAAGGCATGTATCGATCCGCACACTATGTGTTGTTCGTAAACTACGAAGACTTTATGCGCGACATTCGCACGACACTGGCGGCACATCCCGGTGAAGACGTTTGGTTTTATTCCGGTTACGACTGCGACAGCCTGGCGCTGGAACCGGTGTCGCGATTTTGCGACTACTTCCTGCCTGAGTTTGCCGGACTGCCACACGCCAAGTTGGAGCTGCGCACCAAGAGCACCCAGGTGCGCGGCCTGCTAAAACAACCGGCGATGGACAACGTCGTGGTCGCGTTCAGCTTTACACCACAGGAAGTCTCCGCCGCACTGGAGCACAAGGTGCCCAGCGTGCAAAAACGTCTCGATGCGATGCTGCAACTGCAGCGCGCGGGCTGGCAGTTGGGGCTGCGCTTTGATCCGGTGATTTATTCCGATAACTTCAAACAACAATATCGAGAACTGTTTGCACAGGTATTTGCGACGCTGGACGTCGCGCTCCTGCACTCGGTCAGCATCGGCGCCTTTCGCCTGCCAAAACAGTTTTTCAAGACCCTGGTGCGGCTGCATCCACATGAAGCCCTGTTTGCCGGACCGCTACGGGAAGAGGGCGGCATGGTTTCGTATCAACAAAGCCTGGGTACGGAGATGATCGACTTCTGTACCGAAGAGCTGGCGCGCTATATACCGCAAGCGTTACTCTTTCCCTGTGACTATGCCGCCTGACAATCGCACCGTCCTAGTGACTGGCGCCAGTTCCGGTATTGGCCGGGCAACCTGCGCGCGCCTCATTGATGAAGGCTATCGCGTGATCGGTCTGGCACGCGACTTCAGCAAACTCGGCGACGCTATCACGCTAAGCGCCACACTCCGTGTCGACCTCGGAAAACTTGATGAACTCGCACCGGAGTTGGCCGATCTCACCCAGGCACACCCCCAGATCACCGATGTTGTGTGCTGTGCCGGCCGCGGTCGCTTTGGTTCACTGGAAGAGTTTTCTACATCACAGATTCGAGCGTTGATCGACCTCAATCTGACCAGTACGATCATGTTGATTCGCGCACTATTGCCGCAGCTAAAACGCAATGGTCATGGCGACATCGTCGTCATTGGTTCCGAGTCAGCCGTAAAAGGCGGGCGTATGGGTGCGGTCTACTGTGCAAGCAAATTTGGTCTGCGCGGTTTTTTACAATCGCTGCGTTACGAATGCGCGAGCGCGAATGTCCGCACCACCCTGATCAATCCCGGCATGGTCGACACCGCATTCTTTGATTCCCTCGGCTTCGCGCCCGGCGATGCGCCCGATCAGGCCATCCAGGCTGCCGACGTCGCCGAAACCATCGTTGGCGTACTCGCCACCCGACCCGGTACCGTTATTGACGAGATCAACCTGTCGCCGCTGAAACACGTCGTTCGCGGCAAATAACGTCGCCGCCAACAAGGCGCCGGAATAACGAACCCGGTGCGGGACAATCGAACATCATCTTCGAGTCGATCAAGCCAACGCCATTACCGCCCAAGTCGTGACGCTTTTGTTGTCAAAATAAACTCTGAAACTGAACCAACCGAATCCGCAAAGGTCTTAACCACCATGAATATATTCACTCTGCTCATTAGCGCGACCCTGAGTCTGGCGACGCTCAACGTTATCGCCGACGAGTCGACGCCAAACCAGCGTGCCATCTTTGCCGGTGGTTGCTTCTGGTGCATGGAGCCACCGTTTGATTTGCTGCCCGGCGTGGTCTCTACGACCTCTGGCTATATCGGCGGCCACCAGGACAATCCGACCTACAAACAGGTCTCACGCGGCAAGACTGGTCACACCGAGGCCATCGAAATCGTGTACGACCCGACCAAGGTTAGCTATGCGGAATTGCTCAATGTGTTCTGGCACAACATTGATCCCACCGCGAAAGACTTTCAATTTTGTGACTATGGTTCTCAGTATCGATCGGGTATTTTTTATCTCAACGACAAACAACGGATGCTCGCCACACAGTCCAAAGAGGCTCTGGTCGAACTAAAACCCTTCAAGGGCAATATCGTCACCGAAGTAAGCAAGGGCGCCAGGTTCTATCCGGCCGAGGATTATCATCAGGATTACTATCAAAAGAAC
>DTRM01000035.1:0-22724 GCA_012965975.1 Chromatiaceae bacterium
AAATAATAGCGCAGATACTCTGGGTTCAAGTGATCAAGATAGGTGCGCGCCTTGATGAAAGTACCGCGTGATTTCGACATTTTTTGCCCATCAACCGTGAGGAAGCCATGCGCAAAAATGGCCGATGGGGTGCGGAAGTTGGCGCCGGATAGCATTGCAGGCCAGAACAGTGCGTGAAAATAGATAATGTCTTTACCGATAAAGTGGTACAGCTCGGTATCACTGTTCGGGTTCCACCAATCATCAAAATTGCGGCCGGTTTTTTCACACAGGCTTTTGAAGCTCGCCATATAACCAATGGGTGCATCCAGCCAGACATAAAAGTATTTTCCGGGAGCATCGGGGATTTCAAAACCAAAGTAGGGTTCATCGCGAGAGATATCCCATTCCTGCAAACCCTGTTCAAACCACTCGCTGAGTTTGTTTGCTACCTGAGACTGCAAATGACCGCTGGTCGTCCATTCCTGCAGCATCGATTCAAAGTCGGCTAACTTGAAAAAATGATGCTCGGAATCTTTCTCTATTGGTGTAGCACCGGATATGGCGCTAACGGCATTTTTTAACTCTGTCGGGGAGTAGGTTGCACCGCAGACCTCACAGTTATCGCCATACTGATCGGTGGCATCACATCTTGGGCAATCGCCTTTGATGAATCGGTCAGGTAGAAAAATACCTTCCTCTGGATCAAACGCCTGAGAGATTGTGCGTGTGGCGATGTGGCCGGCATCGCGGTTACGACAATACACCGTGTTGGCCAATTCGCGATTTTCGTCAGAATGTGTCGAATGATAGTGATCAAAATTGATGCGGAAATCGGCGAAGTCAGCCTGATGTTCCGTTGAGGTGCGTTCGATCAGGGCTTCCGGCGTGATACCTTCCTTGCGCGCGCGCAGCATGATCGGGGTGCCATGAGCATCATCGGCGCAGACGTACACGCAGTCATGGCCGCGCATTTTCTGTAATCGGACCCAGATATCGGTCTGGATATACTCCACCAGATGGCCCAGATGGATCGGTCCGTTGGCGTAGGGCAGCGCACTGGTGACCAGAATTCGACGAGTTGAGGATGTCATGTCAGCACTTTACGGTGACGACGCAACCGGCTGCGCCAAATCCTGTTGATTCTACCGGGGTTTCCGGATGGGTGTTAGTGCTGGCAGGCCTTTCGGCGGAGAAACACAGGCTTAGTTTGCAGCGGTTCGAAGTACGCTTGTCTGGGGCAGTCGGGTGCTGCCGATACGGTGCATCGGTACGCGGCAGCGAGTCAGTATGCGAGACATGGCCTGGGCGACAAAAACTACCAGATTATCGACGCCATACTCACGATACGCCTCCCCTGCCGCACGACAAATACCGAACAGGATTTCCGATTGCCGTCGTTTGGACGCCTTGATTTCGGTGGCGCTGGGTCCGGCGCTGCGGAATGGCTTGGCAACGCAGACACGCGACAACTCGGCAACCCACTGATCGGTGACACGGCATCGAACAATAAAGTGCAGTGTGCGGTGATCGTGTTCATCGAACTTCATATCGCGCTCAAAGCTATTGGGATCTTCATAGCCCTGTTCGAGGCAGTAGACCTGATAGCGCAACGGGTGGTGGATGCGGCGGGAATCGGCGGTATCGGCAAATATTTTAAAATTAATCAGGGCAATATCCAGGCCAGATTTTTGGCCGGATTGTCCAAGGGCGCGATAAATAAATGAAAGTCATTGAACTTAAAGGTAATTATGTTTCTATCAAGTTAGGGCTAGTGTCGTTGCTTGGGGGTCAGAGGCGCCAATTATCGACCGATGGCCGTGGTTTGGCGAAAAAAGTGTCTCTAATAGGCAGCAATAAAACCAAAATAAATCACTAACTTGTTGATAGTAAAGTCTTGTTTGTGTGTTTCTGGGTGGAGATATTGGCTGACATTAGTGAAATATCAGGGCAAAAGGACCCCGGCGACGGCGTCGCCGGGGCGTGTCAGGTGGTGGGCAAATCAAGTGACTACGTCCCTGTCCCGTGCGCCCCACATCCCTGCGTGACCTGTCCTGACGAGTTCAGTATCCATCGTCTTGCCGGGTTCCATCCACAGTCAGAGTCCTGCTCGCCTGTCGGATTATTGCCCTGCGGGATCTACCAGCACCGTTTTGATGAACGGAATGGTGAGGCGGCGCTGCGATACCAGCGCCGCCGTGTCGAGGCGACCCAGCAACGCGAACAGATAAGCCGTGTCGCGCGGGCAGCGGCGTAATAAATATTCAGCGGTGTCGTCGGGTAGAACCAGACCGCGTCGATGCGCACGCAATTGCAACGCCAGACGTTTGTCGGTGTCGTTAAGTTCGCGCAATTGGTAGAGGGCACCAGAGCTGAGCCGAGAGCTGAGATCGGCAAGGGTGATTCCGATATCGGTCGGGCGCCGACAACCCGCGATGATCAAGTGGCCGTTGTTTTCGTGAATCCGGTTAAACAGATCAAACACGGCCTCTTCCCAGTCGCTGTGGCCTGCGATCACCTCAATCTGGTCGATACATAGCAAGTTGAATTGTTCGATATCGGCAAGTACGCCGGGGTTAAGCTCGGTAGTCGACAACGCCAGATACATGTGGCGTAAGCCGGTTTGTTCGGCGAGATGTGCGCAGGCCTGTAACAGATGGCTCTTGCCGTGATGGGCACCGCCACTCAAATACACGTAGCGATCACCCTGGGCGGTTGCCGTTTGCTGTAGCGCAGCGACCAGTTGTGCATGCGGCCCCACATGAAAATTACCGAAACTGGCGTGATCGCGCAGCCCAACATCCAACGGCATCTGGTCATTCATGGGATGTCTGTCGTCGCCTTGTGGTGGTAATGGATGTAGAACATCGATCCGGTAAACATCATCAGACTGGTGATGACAACCGCGACGGCGAGATAGCGTTCTGCGGGATTGATCCAGGCCTCATTGAAGCCATAGGCAAAATAAAAGGGCGACAGAAAACTGCTCCAGGCATACGTGTAGGGTTTACCGTGCAGCAGGCCGCGCAGTGGAAACAACAGCGGCACGACTAATACGATCAGGGCCAAAGCGATCGGAAAGTACTGGCTGGGCGCCAGCCACGCGTTCCAGGCCAACAAAATCGCCATGAGCCCAAAATAGCCGAGCAGGGTGATGACCCGCGAGGCCAGTATGCGATTCATCGTGGTTGCCCTCAGCCGAGTTTCAGGGCCATGGTGGCCAAGCGCTTGCCGAGCGCAATACACAGAGTTTTTTCATCCTCGGAGATTGCTTGATCACTGTCGACACCCGCAAGATGGCTGGGGCCATAGGGGGTGCCGCCGGTACTGGTGTGCAGCAGTGCGGTCTCGCTGTAGGGCAGACCCACCATCAACATGCCGTGGTGTAATAAAGGCAACATCATCGATATCAACGTCGTCTCCTGACCCCCGTGGAGGCTCGAGGTTGATGTGAATACGCCGGCGGGTTTGCCACTGAGGCCACCCGATAACCACACTGAACTGGTGCCATCGATAAAGTATTTCAGGGCCGCTGCCATGTTACCGAAGCGAGTTGGGCTGCCTAGCGCCAGACCGTCACATTCGCGTAGGTCTTGTTCGGTTGCATACGGAGGACCATCGGCCGGGATAGTGTCTTCGCTGGCTTCACAGACTGTGGATAGTGCGGGCACCGTGCGTAACCGCGCCTCGACACCAGCGACCTGTTCGATGCCGTGGCAGACATGATTGGCCATGGTCGCGGTAGCGCCGTAGCGGCTGTAGTACAAAACCAGGACCTCAATCATATCTATAGCACCTTCAGGACCGTTTCAGGAGGGCGTCCAATGGCAGCACCTTTGTCGGTGATCACGATCGGTCGCTCGATCAGGATGGGGTGGTCGATCATGGCTTGAATTAGTTCGTCGCGGGACAGGTCGGGGTTATCGATACCCGCTTCCTTATATATGGATTCAAATGTACGCATCAGATCGCGTGGTTCCATTCCCAATTGCTGCAGGATGGCGTCCAGTTGGGCCGCATCCGGGGGGGTGTCCAGATACTTGATAACGGTGGGTTCAATGCCCTTTTCGCCCAGCAGTTCGAGGGTCAGGCGTGACTTGGTACAGCGCGGATTGTGGTAGATGGTGGTCGACATGGCGATAGTTTATTTGGGTTAGGGATCGCCCTATTGTAGCCGCATAAGGCCAAGCGACCTATACTTTCAGGGAATTGTCGGTCATAACTCCCGCTGCACCGGTTCGCGCCGAAATCTCGGGGGGATTGTTTATGGAAACCCTATGTTAATGAGTAATCCGCTGCCCATATTGTCGAAATTTCTGCGTTTCTTTGGCGCCAACGTTGTGACAGACAATGTGCCACAGAATGCAGCCGCGCTGGCCTATACCACGCTTATCTCGTTGGTACCCTTGACTGTGGTGATGTTCGCCGTCGCCTCGGCCTTCCCGGCGTTTTCCCACGTTGGCACGGATGTGCAGGGTTGGGTGTTCGAAAATTTTGTACCGGCCGCAGGCGAGGTTGTGCAGGAACACCTGAGTCAGTTTGCGGAAAAGGCATCAAAACTTACCGCGACGGGCATTTTGTTTTTGGTATTGGCGGCGATCCTGCTGATCGCAACAATCGACCGAACCTTCAATGCCATTTGGAACACTCGCCGGGTACGCAATCCGGTCAATGGTTTCATGATGTACTGGGCGTTGTTGACACTGGCGCCGGTATTGATCGGTCTTAGCGTTGGACTCACGTCCTATGTGATTTCAATGCCGCTATTGAACGATGCGGCTTCTTCGTTGGGTGTGCGCAAGCATGTGTTATCCATGGCACCGTTTTTGGTGTCGACACTGGCCTTCACGATGATGTATGTGATCGTACCGAACGCACGCGTCAAAATTCGTCATGCCTTGGTCGGTGGTTTTGTTGCTGCTGGTTTGTTTGAGCTTGCCAAGCGTGGCTTCGGGTTTTTTATCACTCAGT
Source organism: Chromatiaceae bacterium (assembly GCA_012965975.1). GTDB lineage: Bacteria > Pseudomonadota > Gammaproteobacteria > DTRM01 > DTRM01 > DTRM01. The sequence goes on from DTRM01000035.1 coordinate 4,951, forward strand.
TCCCAACCTACGAGTTGATCTACGGTGCGTTGGCCGCGATACCCATTTTTCTGGTCTGGATTTATCTGTGTTGGTTGATCGCATTGTTTGGTGCTGAGTTAACCTATTGTCTGGGCGCATTTTCTGCGGTGGACGAGGTAGATAGTGAGTCCACGGAGTCGGATGCCGCGGCCGATTCCAGTGTGATTCGTTTGTCAGGGCGGGAACCTCCGGAATCCGCGGAAGTCTGATACAGTAGTTCCGGTCATCTGGTTTAAGGTATCTCATATGCGTTTTTGGCGTTTGCTTGCGGTGTTGGTCATCGCCTGTGGTTTGTCCATCGGGGTTCAGGCCGAGCCTGTGGATTTTACCTTGAAGGACCTCCACGGCAAGGAGCACCACCTGTCGGACTACCGTGGAAAATGGGTGATTGTTAACTACTGGGCGACCTGGTGTCGGCCTTGTCGGGAAGAAATTCCGGAGTTATCCGACTTTCATGATCGTCACAAAGATACCGATGCCGTGGTGCTCGGTGTGAACATGGAAGACATTCGTTTGGCGCCACTGGCAGAATTTGCCGAGGACATGTTTGTGTCTTATCCGGTGCTGCGATCCAGACCGAAACCCATGGGTGAACTGGGTCGTGTGACCGGTTTGCCGACGACCTATATCGTGTCCCCAGAGGGCAAGTTGGTTGCTTGGCAGGAAGGCCCGATAACGGCGCAGCATCTGGATAAGTTTCTGGAACGCAAGTCCAGGAAGAGCAAGGATGGGCAGTAACTATTTTTATTCCCTCACCATGGCCCTCTGCAGAGGGGAGAGGGGATATTTCTTGGGCGTAAAGTTGGCACTTAAGCTGTTTGTTTGCACGGTAATATTGGCGTCCGGTGTGGCGCTAGCAAAATCTCCACAAGTTCCACGTGATCCCTCGGTCTATTTTTTTAATACGACCTTGGGCGACTATCGCGAAGAGTTGAAAACGGCGCGCGAGCAGGGCAGGCAAGGTATTTTGCTGTTTTTCGAAATGGATGAATGCCCGTTTTGTCATCGTATGAAGACGACGGTACTGAATCAGCCTCAGGTACAGAATTATTTTCGCGAACATTTTCTGATTTTCCCGATCGATATCGAAGGCGACATCGAAGTGATCGGTTTTGATGGTCGGGTCGTGATCGAAAAAGACTTTGCGTTCAGGCAGAATCGCGTGCGCGCGACGCCGGTATTTGCCTTTTTTGATCTTACCGGTAATCGTATTGTGCGTTATACCGGGGCGACCTCGGGTATTGTGGAAACATTACTGCTAGGCAAGTATGTGGTTGATGGTATATATAAGGACATGTCATTCACTCGCTATAAACGCAGCCAACGAGAGCAATGAAAGGCGACTCACTGTTATTCTTAATCGTTATTTCGGCAGGGTTATTACCCGCTGATGCGATGGATCAATCGACACCGCTACCCGAGCCATTGACATTGGAGTATGCGCTGTCGCTTGCGAATGAGTTGGCTCCCCCCCTGCGTCGAGCGACGGCGCAATTACAGGTGGCTCAGGCCGAGCGTGTGATCGCCGGTAGTGGTTACGCGACGACGTTGTCGATGAGTGCACGACTGCGCACCATCCGCTCGGCAGAGTCTGGCTCTACTTTGGATGATCACCGTGTGGGTTTTCGGGTGAATCGGGGTCTCTACGATTTTGGTTTGACACGATCGCGCCTCGACGCGGCCGACGCCAGCATTGAGGCGCGCCATTGGCATTTGATTGAGGCGCGCGATGCCCAGCGCTTACGGGTGATGGCCGCGTATTTCGATGTGCTATTGGCGGACCTCGAGTATGTGCGTGACAATGAAGCGATGTCGATCGCATTTATTCACTTTGATCGTACACAGGATGCACATGAGTTAAGGCAGGTATCGGATGTCGAGTTGTTTGAAAGTGAGACAGCCTACCAGCAGAGTCGGCACAGTCGATTTGTCAGTGCGGGACAGCAGCGAGCAACGCGCTCGCGTCTGGCCATTGCGCTGAATCGCCCAGAGGAGTTGTCGTCGGAATTGGCTTTACCTGAACTGGATAGTTTGGCCAGACCATTGCCCGAGGTCGAGGACCTTACGCAGCAGGCGCTGAGCAATAGTCCTACGCTGAGGGCGTTGCAGGCAGAATTGACCGCCGCGGAATCTGAGGTCGAGGTCGCGGATGCGGGCGACGGGCCAGTGTTGAGTGGTGTCGCGACGCTGTCTGAATTTACCCGCGAGACCGCTAATGGTGATCGCTGGCAATTCGGTCTGGAATTTGAGATGCCACTGTATGACAGTGGTCAGACGCATGCGCAGGTTGCCCACGCACGCGCTGCGGTCTCCGGGTTACAAGCCGAGTTGGCTGAACGGAGGCATGAGTTAAGGCAGGCGGTGCTGGATATTTGGCTCGAGCTTGACGGTCTGGGCATTCGTCGAGAGGGGCTTGAGGTACAGTACGACTTTCGCGATCTCTATCTGGATCGCAGTCGCGCGCTGTATGAGTTAGAGGCCGAGTCGGATCTGGGCGATGCAATGGTGCGGGTGTCTGACCATCGTTTGCAGGCGGCCGAGGTAAGTTATCGGATGGTTTTGTTGTGGGCACAGTTGGACGCGTTGGTGACCGCGCACGAGTCACTGCTGATCCCAGGAGAGGTGATGTGAAACACAGGTTTTCAACCGCATGGCGGCTGATCGGTATTGTCGCTATTCTGTGGTCAGCTTCAGCCAGCGCCGACGATCTGGTGGCGCGTGTGCAATGGTCGAGTGTCAGTAAAATCGGTACGCCCTTGTCAGGTGTCATCACCGAGGTGTTGACTAACGTCGGCGATCGGGTGCAAAAAGATGACGTATTGATTCGACTTGATGATCGCTTGTCGCGCGCCCGGTTGGTCGAAGTTGAGGCGACGTTGACGCAACGTAAACTCGAGGAAGCAGAGGCGCGCAAGGAGCTTGATCGGGCACTGGAACTGTTTGACCGGACCGTGTTGTCGGAGCGTGACTTGCAGTTGGCGCGCGTTGTTCATGCCGATGCCTACGCGAGCATGACGCGGATGCAGGCGGATTTGACCCGGGTGACGCTGGATTTGGAATATGCCTCTGTGCGTGCCCCGAGCGCGGGTATGGTCAGCGAGGTGTTGGTTGTCGCGGGTGAGACGGTTGTGAATACGCTGGTGTCCCACCCCTTGGTGGTGATTGTGTCAGATAACCCCTTGCAGGCACGTGCACTGGTTGACATCGCACAGATCAAGGCGATGCGAACGGGCGATGCGGTCACGGTTGTGGTTGCCGGGACAGACTACCCGGGGATTGTCACGCGATTGGGTTTTGAACCCGTTGTCGAGGTCGCCGATGCGCCTCAGTACGAATTGATTGTGTCGTTCACGCCGCGTGGAACTCATCGTCCGCTGGCGGGTGAACACGTCATGCTAAAGCCTCGCTAGCCCCGAGCTACGGTTCCTTTTAAAACGCAGAGAGATGATGCACGTCGACGATCAACCGGGGCGCAAGTATATACTCGAACAGTAGCAACAAAGTTACGGTTATTTCCCACTGAATCCAATATAGTGTGCGCAGCAGCGATATCCGGATAGTCAGGGGAGCAAGCAGTACCGTGTCAACGACCACGCAAGACGTAACCAAGAAGCCAGCGCCCGTGTCAATTGGAGAGGCTATTCTCTACTGGCTGAAGCTGGGTTTTATCAGCTTCGGTGGCCCGGCCGGGCAAATCAGCATGATGCATCAGGAGTTGGTCGAAAAGCGGCGCTGGATTTCTGAACATCGTTTTCTACATGCCTTGAACTACACCATGGTACTGCCGGGTCCTGAGGCCCAACAATTGGCCACCTACATCGGTTGGCTAATGCACGGTGTTTGGGGCGGTATTGCAGCGGGTGTTCTGTTTGTTCTGCCGTCTTTGTTTATCCTCGGTGGCTTGACCTGGATTTACCTGAGCTATGGCGATGTGCCCGCAGTGGCAGGGGTGCTGTACGGCATCAAACCCGCCGTTACCGCGATTGTGGTGTTTGCCGCCTATCGCATTGGTTCGCGCGCGTTAAAAAATAATGTGCTGAGGGCGATGGCCGTGCTCGCATTTATCGCAATTTTTGCACTAGGTATTCCCTTTCCTTATATCGTATTGATGGCGGGTGTCATCGGTTTTGTCGGTTCACGGTTTGCACCCGAGATGTTTAAGGCGGGTGGGCATCATGGCAGTTCACAGGACTCCTATGGCGTGGCGATTATTGACGACGATACGCCGCCACCAGCGCATGCCCGCTTTAAGTGGGGCCGGTTTATTATCTATTTGATTGTCGGTCTGTCGATTTGGGCGGCATCTATGGCTGCGCTGGTGACGGTCTATGGGTGGGAAAACACGCTGACTCAAATGGGCTGGTTTTTCACCAAAGCGGCATTGGTGACCTTTGGTGGTGCCTATGCGGTATTACCCTACGTCTATCAGGGGGGTGTGGAACAGTTTGCCTGGCTGACCGGCACGCAAATGATCGACGGCCTGGCGCTGGGCGAAACCACACCAGGGCCACTGATCATGGTGGTGGCCTTTGTTGGCTATGTGGGTGGTTGGACCAAAGAGATATTCGGACCCGACATGTTGGCACTGGCGGGTGCGGCGGGTGCCTGTGTTGCGACGCTGTTTACGTTCTTGCCTTCGTTCCTGTTTATCTTGCTTGGTGGTCCCGCAGTGGAAGCCACAAGGGATGACGTTAAATTTACGGCGCCGTTAACCGGCATTACCGCCGCTGTGGTCGGTGTGGTACTCAATTTGGCGGCATTTTTTGCCTATCATGTACTCTGGCCGCAGGGCTTTGATGGCGCATTTGAATGGTTTTCAGCGCTGATTGGCATGGCAGCGTTTGTTGCGCTGTTTCGATTAAAGATGGGTATCGTTCAGGTGATTGGTATTTGTGCGGTGGTGGGTCTGGGGTATTCGTTGTTGCTTTAGCAGCGTACTACCAAGGCATCATTTTGTTCATGAAATTCATGGGTCGAGTGATCTTGTGGACGCTACCACCGATTTGATAGACATTACCGGTTAGATTGTAAACTTGGCCATCCATGATGCCCATGGATCGGTCGACAGAGAAAAGCTCGTCACTGAGTTCGCCTACGCTTGAACCGATGCCGGTCAGGGCAGAACTGATACCGGTTACCTCGCCGGTCACGGCAGCCATTTCGTTGTTAATCCGTTGCAGCGTTTCCAGTTCGATATTCATGTTGATCACGGATTGAGTCATGTCGGTCAGGCTATGGGTAACATCGCCGAACTCCGCGGTTATCGAATCTACTTTGCCAAGGCTGTTGCTCAACCCATTCGACAATGAAAGCAGAAAATAGCCGTTTCCCACGGCCAGTATCAGCATCAAAATTAATGTACCCCGAATGATGATCGATGTGGTGTGGCGTTTCTTTAACTCACTTTCATTGCACTGCGACAGATCCTCTTCCATCTCGGTGAGAAAGCGGGTGAGTTCGTCGAGTGTTGATTGTCTCATAATGAATTCGATCAGATCAGGGCAGGATGTTGAACATGCCAGCGGGGCGAGCTACTTCGTGAATCGAATGACCCATGCCATTCACCGCCTGCCCCATGGCACCCATGCTTTGGGTTATGTGCACCAGACGTCCGTTGATGGTCGTCATGTGCTTTTCTATGGTGTTCATATCACCATCAAGCGTGCCCATCTCATCAGCGATTTTCCCCGTCTGTTTACGCATTACGTTCATGTGGTCACCGATGGAGCTGAACACCTTCATGCGATCTTCCATGATCTTTATAGTTGCCTGAATCTGACGCATATCAGCGGCGACCGTGATGACATGGCGTTCGAGTTGAGTAGTGGTGTCGTACGCGTGCTCTACCTGCATGACCAGAGTGGCCAACAGCACAAACATGGCAAGGCCAACCATTGCGAAGACCGCCATGCCGCCACGCACGGTGGTGCGGACGCGCGCCGACAGCCGCAGATACATTTCGCTGCGGTAGGCCATGATCTGCTCGAACGTGACCAACGCCAACTCTATCTGATCGTCGGTGAATAGCTTGCGATTGGCTTCGGCAAGCGACGCCTGAGCTTCGGCCAGTGCCGATTGTTTTTCTTCCCCCATACCCGTTAGATCGTTCACTGGGCGGGGAGCTTTAGTTTGGTCGCTTCGCAGTCTTGGGCTACTGTCTCGACAATGACCTTATGTCATTGAAAAACCAGTCGAAACCGGAATTAATCAGGGGTTGTCTTCAAGCGCCTCCCAGCGCTCAAATGCGGTCGCCAGTTCGCTCTCAATGATTTCCAGTCGCGCCTTGGTAGTGGCTATGGCCGCGTCACCCTGTTTATAGAAATCAGTCTGTGCCATTGCGGCGTGAATGTCGGTCTGTTCGGTTTCCAGCGCATCGATTATTTTCGGCAGCGTTTCGAGTTCCTGGGTTTCCTTATAGCTCAGTTTGCGCCGAGGTGGAGGAGGGGGGCTCTGCGGTGTGGCTTTCGGTGCGGCCTTGGGTAGCGTGGGCCTTGCGGCAACCAGCGACTGTGAGCGCTGATGAATCCAGTCGCTGTAGCCACCCACGTATTCATTAATCTGGTGGTCGGCCTCAAATACCAACGTGCTGGTGACAACGTTGTCGAGAAAGCTTCGATCGTGGGAAACCAGCAACAGCGTGCCCTGATAATTCACCAACAAGTCTTCCAATAACTCCAGCGTTTCGGCATCAAGGTCATTGGTTGGTTCATCCATCACCAGAAGGTTGGCAGGTTTGGCAAACAGCTTTGCCAGCAGTAAGCGATTGCGTTCGCCGCCAGACAGGGCCTTGACCGGTGTGCGGGCGCGTTCCGGCGCAAACAGAAAGTCTTGCAGATAACCGATGATGTGTTTCGACTGATCGTTAATCGTAATCTGGTCACTGCCCTCGCCGACGTTCTCGATCACGGTGGCTTCGAGGTCGAGTTTGGCGCGATGTTGATCGAAGTACGCGATTTCGAGCTGGGTGCCAAGGCGAACACGCCCTTGGTGAGGCTCAAGTTCGCTGAGAAGGAGCTTCAACAGGGTGGTTTTGCCACTGCCATTGGCGCCGATAATACCAATCTTGTCACCGCGCATGATGGTGGTACTGAGATGATCCACGTAGGCAATATCATTGTGTGACCAACTGATGTCGTCGGCCTCAATAACCAGCTTACCAGAGCGCTGTTGATCCTGAACCGCTAGCGATACAGAGCCCGTGCGGGTGCGTCGGGCGCGGCGTTCGTCACGCATTTTCTTGAGTGCCCGCACACGACCTTCGTTACGGGTACGTCGAGCCTTGATACCTTGGCGAATCCAGATTTCTTCCTGTGCCAGTTTTTTGTCAAACCGCGAGTTTTCACTGGCCTCGGCATCCAGTGCTTCTTGTTTGCGTCGCAGGTAGGTGTCGTAATCGCCGGGCCAGCTAGTGAGTTGGCCACGGTCGAGTTCGATAATACGCGTCGCCAAATGCCGCAAGAATGCCCGATCATGCGTAATGAATAACAGCGTACCGCGATAGCTCTTCAGAAAGTCTTCCAGCCATTCAATTGACTCAATATCAAGGTGATTGGTTGGCTCATCCAGCAACAGGATATCGGGTTCCTGAACCAATGTCCGAGCCAGTAGCGCGCGGCGTTTGAACCCACCCGAGAGCGTATTGACTTGCGCATCGGGATCAAGTTGCAGGCGTGAAATAACGGTGTCGACCTGCGCGTGCTGTTGCCAGCCGTTGCCGTGGTCGAGTTGATGTTGCAGGGTCTCCAGTTGGGCCATGAGTTCATCGCCGTCAGCACCCTCGGCGAGTTGCTTGCTCAGCACGTGGTATCGAGTCAATGCTTCGCCGAGGGTGCCGAGCCCCTGCGCGGTGAATTCGAATATGGTGGTGCCGATGACCGAGTCGGCGGATTGATCCATGCGCGCAACACGCAATCCCTGCCGGCGAATGATCTCGCCCGATTCGGCATCCAGTTCACCGTTGATCATATGCATCAAGGTGGTTTTGCCGGTGCCATTACGACCAATCAGACAGATCCGTTCGCCTCGTTCGATGGTCAGGTTGATATGATCGAGCAGCAGTGGTCCACCAAAACTCAGGTCGACATCGCGCAGTGTAATCAGGCTCATTGGTACCAGTGCTCGCGTAATGTGTTTAGTACTTTGTCAGAATATACGGTCTTGCCGAGGCTACCGTTGTAGCGCGCCAAGCCGCGAGCAAGATCGCCTTTTTCGATACCTAGATAATACTTCAAAATGGTACAGCCATAACGCAGATTGGTAGCTGAAATAAACAAATTATCGTCGGGGCGGCCCATTTCATCCAGCCAGAACGGCATGATTTGCATCAACCCTTGAGCGCCCGCGTTGGAGATCGCAAAGCGTTGGAAGTGACTTTCTGTTTCAATCAAGGCCAGAACCAGTTCGGGGTGCAGGCTGGCACGCCGCGCCTCACGGTGCACCAGTCGCAGTAATTCGAGGCGTTCATCGTGATCGGGAAGCAGGGATTGTAGCCGGTTCGACATGTCGCTTAGCCAAACTTCGGCATCGAAACGGTCGGTAAAGCTGGTGGATTCGGATACGGATCGTTGCAACAGCGCGCGTAATTCAGGGTCTACTGGATCGCTGGCTGAGGCATGGGTGATTCCATTCAGGCACAACACGAACACGACGAGCAGACAACCTCGTTTAGTCACTCAGTTTGCCTTGCAGAAACTCCAGTACCGTGTCGAAGGCGATGTCCTGATTGTCGGTGTCGGTACGCGCGCGGTATTCGATGGTTCCGGCATCCAGTCCGCGGTCGCTGATCACCAAGCGGTGAGGGATACCAATCAGTTCGGCATCGGCAAACTTGCCACCGGGTCGACCGTCACGGTCATCCAGCAGTGGCTCCATACCAGCTGACTGAAGTTCGGCATAAAGTTTATCGACGGTTTCACGCAGACGTTGGGATTTGTGTAGATTAATCGGAATCAACGAGACCTTGAACGGTGCGATCGAGGCGGGCCAGAGGATGCCGTTGTCGTCATTGTTTTGTTCGATGGCCGCCGCAACGATGCGCGAGATACCAATGCCATAACAACCCATGGTCATCACGGTATCCTTGCCCTGATCGTTCAGCACCGTGGCACCCATGGCACTGCTGTATTTCTGCCCGAGCTGAAAGATATGGCCAACCTCGATGCCGCGCGCAATGCTGAGCGTACCGTTGCCATCAGGACTGGGATCACCTTCGACAACATTGCGAATATCGACGATCGCGTTGTTGTCGGGATCAGGGAGGTCACGACCCCAGTTAACCCCGGTGAGGTGCTTGCCATTTTCGTTGGCACCACAAACGAAGTTCGCGAGTACCGCGGCGCTACGATCAACAATGATGGGGGTATTGAGTCCAACCGGGCCGATAGAACCAGCATCGCAATTGGCGGCGGTACGGATGGCATCCGCATCCGCCATTTCCAGAGGATCGGCGACGGCTTCAAGATTCTGCGCCTTGATCTCGTTGAGTTCGTGATCACCGCGCAGAATCAATGCAACCACCTCGCTGTCATTGCCCTTGACTAGTAACGTCTTCAGGCACTGCTCCGGTTTTACGCTCAGCAGTGTGCTGACCTCATCAATCGAATGGGTATCGGGTGTATCGACGCTAGCCAACTCTGCACTGGCATCCGGTCGGGGTCCACCGACGGCCATCGCCTCGGCTTTTTCGGTGTTGGCGGCATAGTCGCTGTCGGATGAAAACGCGATCGCATCTTCGCCCGAGTCGGCGAGCACGTGGAACTCATGTGACCCCTCACCACCAATACTGCCACTGTCGGCCTGCACCGGGCGGTATTTTAATCCGATGCGGTCAAAGATGCGGCAGTAGGTTTGATGCATCAGCGCGTAGGTCTGCTCCAGTGAGGCGTGGTCGATATGAAACGAATAGGCATCCTTCATGATGAACTCACGCGCACGCATCACGCCAAAGCGCGGGCGAATCTCATCGCGGAATTTGGTTTGCACCTGATAGTACAGAGCGGGTAGCTGCTTGTAGCTGCGCATTTCCTGGCGCAGCAGATCGGTGATGATTTCTTCGTGGGTGGGGCCGATACAAAACTCGCGGTCATGACGATCCCGCACGCGTAACAGTTCCGGGCCATATTGTTCCCAGCGACCGGACTCCTGCCACAGTTCGGCGGGCTGCACTGCGGGCATGAGTACCTCGAGTCCGCCAGCCTGATCCATTTCTTCACGCACAATGGCCTCGATTTTGCGCAGCACCCGGAGACCCAGTGGCAGCCAGGTGTAAAGACCGGCCGCCAGCTTGCGCACCAGCCCAGCACGCAACATAAGCTGATGACTGATAATTTCGGCATCCGCCGGGGTTTCTTTCAGGGTGGAGAGGGGGAACTGTGAGGTGCGCATGGGTGATTATCCAGCTAGCGGGTGATTGTGGGGCGAAAGCGGCATTCTACCGCTAACCTCCCGGCGAATGAATCGGTTATTGCGTATGGCCGCTTTCTAAAGAAAGCCCCGATTATGCCGATGGATGGACATAACTCGAGCAGGCGGGATGCCTGCGTGCGGCTGGGAAGGGTTGAACGATTCCCTCCAGGCACATCTAGTGCCCTTTTTGCCCTGTCCGTTTACGGACAGGGTTTTTTTTGGCCTGAATGTTGAAAGGGCGTTTGTCAGGTTTGTTTGCAATGCCTGTCGCTGTGTTCCGTGAATCGACACGCATCAGTAATCGATACGCAAGTTAGCGCGGGTGGAGCAGGTTTTAATGGTGTATCGATACTTAAGGGGGGAGTATCTCGAAGTCTATCTGCCTTTAGGAATTGATCCACCCAAGTATCTGTTTCCCTTTGGTGGAATGAAGGTCATGCGAAGTAATGCGGGTCAGAGAATTTGAATTCCGGGATTCCGGGGACAGTATACTGATACAGCGTAAGGCTTTGGCTTTGGATCTGGTTGGTTTTTAGCGGGCTAGAACGTTGTCCCGTTCCAACCCCACATATGCCGTGGGCCGCTGCTGAATTCGATATATACTCTGTCTGCCGGGATTGAGAAAATTTCGTTAACCAGGCCGCATAGTGTGGCCGAAAACTCGGTGGTACGGTTTTCATCCATCCCCAGGCTCTTGAGTTCGATATACACGAGTGGATCGCGGCTGCCGCCAAAGCTCATGGCGGGATTGTGCTGTATATTTACCATCACATAAGACTCTGGTTTGCCCAGCATACTGGCGATCTGGCTGGATAGTTCCCCGATCGCGGCGTCGCGCTCAGAGGCGTTGATTTCATGGTTGGACTGGATGGAGAGCAGTGGCATTTGGGATTGCTTTCGATTCTGTGTGCTATTTCGCCGCATTGTCGCATTTTTCGGTTGACGAAGTACTTGAATATTAGTAACTTTCGATGTTCTGTCCGGTATTCTGGCAAAGTGCCTGAAGTGCGGGATTAATACTCTGTGGTAGCAGATTTTTTTGTGGGTGGGTCAAACGACCCGGGAGAAGCAGTATTGGAACTCAGCGGCGCTGAAATTGTGATCCGTTCGCTTGCGGACGAGGGAGTCGAATTTTTGTTCGGCTACCCCGGCGGTGCGGTACTCCATATATATGACGCACTGTTTGCGCAGGACAAGGTTAAACATATTCTGACTCGCCACGAGCAGGGTGCAACCCATGCGGCGGACGGGTATGCGCGCTCGACGGGCAAACCGGGTGTGGTGTTGGTGACGTCAGGGCCGGGTGCGACCAATGCGGTGACCGGCATTGCGACCGCCCATCTCGATTCGATTCCGATGATCGTTATCACCGGGCAGGTTCCGCGGGCGATGATCGGTACCGATGCGTTTCAGGAAGTGGACACCGTTGGCATCACGCGTGCCTGTGTGAAACACAATTTTCTAGTCAACGACGTTGCCGATATCGCTGAAACCATGAAGAAGGCATTTTATGTTGCGACGACTGGTCGGCCGGGTCCTGTGGTCGTGGATATCCCCAAGGATATTACGGATCCAAGTATCAAGATCCCGTACAAGTATCCAAAGACCGTCTCCATGCGCTCGTACAAGCCAGCGAAGAAAGGCCACGCACGCCAGATAAAGAAGGCGGTTGAACTGATCAACGGCGCCAAACGCCCGATGATCTATGCCGGTGGCGGGGTGATACTGGGTGAGGCGACCAAGTCGTTGATCACGTTTACGCGTTATATGGGGAGCCCAATTACACTGACGTTGATGGGTCTCGGTGCGTATCCCGCGTCAGACAAGCAGTTTGTCGGCATGCTCGGTATGCACGGCACCTACGAAGCCAATATGGCGATGCACGAGTGTGATGTGTTGATCGCGATTGGCGCACGGTTTGATGACCGCATCACCGGCAAGCTGGATGATTTTTGTCCGCACTCCAAGATTATTCATATCGACATCGATCCCTCGTCGATTTCGAAAAATGTACAGGCGCATGTGCCTATCGTTGGTCATGTGGAGCCGGTGCTTAAAGATTTGCTTAAGGCACTGCGCGAGGCCAAAGCCAAGCCCGACAAGAAGGGCCAGACCGCATGGTGGAAGCAGGTGGCTGAGTGGCAGGGTAAAGATTGCCTGAGATATCGCGACACCAAGACGGTGATCAAGCCCCAGTACGCGATTGAGACGCTTTGCAAGGTGACCAAGGGCAATGCCTTTGTGACATCGGATGTGGGCCAGCACCAGATGTGGGCCGCGCAGTATTATGGGTTCGAAAAGCCCCGTCGCTGGATCAACTCGGGTGGTCTCGGCACCATGGGTTTTGGTTTGCCCGCGGCTATGGGCGTGCAGTTGGCACATCCCAAGGCGCAAGTGGCCTGTGTCACCGGCGAATCCAGCATCATGATGTGCATTCAGGAGTTATCGACCTGTCGTCAGTTTAATCTGCCGTTGAAGATCATTAACCTGAACAACGGTTACATGGGTATGGTGCGTCAGTGGCAGGAATTCTTCTACGAAAAACGCTATTCCGAGTCATACCTTGAGGCGCTGCCGGACTTCGTCAAACTAGCCGAGAGTTTTGGTCATGTCGGTATTCGCGTCGACAAGGCGAGTGACCTAGAGGATGCATTGAAAGAAGCCTTCAAGATGAAGGATCGTTTGGTGTTCCTCGATATCATGGTGGACCCGAAAGAGAACGTGTATCCGATGATTATGGCGGGGCGTTCACATCACGAAATGCACTTGATGCCCGAAGGGGATGCAGGTTGATGCGTCATATTATTTCTATTTTGCTGGAAAATGAGTCGGGTGCGTTATGTCGTGTGGCGAACCTGTTCTCCGCGCGTGGCTACAACATTGAATCGCTGACCGTTGCCCCGACCGAAGATGGATCATTGTCACGCATGACGCTGGTCACGACCGGCAGTGACAAAGTGATTGAGCAGATAACCAAGCAACTCAATAAACTGATTGATGTGGTTAAGCTGGTGGACCTTTCCGAAGGGGTGCATATTGAGCGCGAGATGATGTTGATCAAGGTGCGCACACTGGATGAGGGTCGCGAAGAGGTTCAGCGTTTGTCGGACATTTTTCGTGGACGCATCGTCGATGTCTCGGACAGAAGCTACACCATCGAATTGACTGGCGCGGGTGACAAGCTCGATGCCTTTATTGCGGCGCTGGATGAAGGTGACATTATCGAAGTGGTGCGATCCGGCGTGTCTGGCATCGCCCGCGGTGAGTCCGGCCTAAAAATTTAGAAGTTACCGATTTGGTTATTTAGAGGTTTAAAAAAATGAATATTTTTTATGATAAAGATGCAGATATTTCGCTGATTCAGTCGCGTAAGGTAGCGATCATCGGTTACGGCTCACAGGGCCACGCACATGCGAATAATCTGAAGGAATCCGGAGTTGAAGTGGTGGTAGGTCTGCGCGAAGGTTCAGGTTCTGCAGTCAAGGCAAAGAACGCTGGCCTTACCGTTATGTCAATTGATGAGGCGGTAGCGGCAGCGGATGTTGTGATGATTTTAGCGCCGGACGAAAGTCAGTCGGCGCTGTACACCGATCACATCGAGCCCAATTTGAAAGACGGTGCGGCGATCGCGTTCGCGCACGGATTCAATATCCATTTTGGACAGATTACTGCGCGTGCCAATACCGACGTGATCATGATTGCGCCGAAGGGGCCAGGTCATCTGGTTCGTTCGACCTACACCGAGGGCGGTGGCGTACCGTCATTGATTGCGGTGCATCAGGATGTCTCTGGCAAGGCGCGTGATATTGCACTGTCGTATGCTTCTGCCAATGGTGGTGGTCGTGCGGGTGTGATTGAGACGACCTTCCGCGAAGAGACTGAAACGGATTTGTTTGGTGAGCAGGCGGTTCTTTGTGGTGGCGCAACAGCATTGGTGCAGGCGGGTTTTGAGACACTGACCGAAGCCGGTTACGCGCCAGAGATGGCGTATTTTGAGTGTCTGCATGAGCTGAAGCTGATTGTGGATCTAATGTATGAAGGCGGTATCGCCAATATGCGTTACTCGATCTCCAATACTGCAGAGTATGGGGATTTTTCTCGCGGTCCGCGTATTATTACGGAAGAAACCAAGGCGGAAATGGGGCGCATCCTGAAAGAAATTCAGGACGGTAGTTTCGCCCGTGAGTTCATTCTTGAAAATCAGGCCGGTCAGGCAACACTTAAAGCCAAGCGTCGACTGGGTGCCGAGCATCCTATAGAAATCGTGGGTGAACAGCTTCGCAGCATGATGCCGTGGATTCAGAACAGCAAGATTGTCGACAAGTCTAAAAACTAGTCTCAAGGCAATCGTTTACCGCAGATCAATATCATGAGCGCTGGTCGGCCAATTATTGCAAAAGAGGGGTGGGGGTATATCTCCATCCCTTGTATTTTGTCGTTGGTCGCGTTTTCCGAGGTAGGTCCCTCTCTTGGTTGGCCACTGTTGTTGGTGTCGGTGGTGATGGCCGCGGCTTTTCGTGATCCCCGGCGCGATATTTCGTCCAATCCCTTGGCCGTTGTCAGTCCGGCGGATGGCGAGATCGTTGCGATCGACAAGATTCACGATGTCTATCTTGATCGCGACGCGATTCGTATTCGTATTCGTACCTCGACGTTGGGGGTGTACACCATCCGCAGTCCAATTGAAGGAAAATTGCTGGATGTGTGGAACCGGATCGATACAGATGATCTTGGGGTGAACTCGACCCCGCTTTGTAGCGCACGAGGCTTTGCGGTCTGGGTGCAGACCGATGAAGCGGACGATGTGGTGGTAGCCATGTATGGCAAAGGGCTGCGGCGACCCCGTTGTTATAGCGTGGTTGGCGAACGGGTTGGACAAGGCCAAAGCTGTGGCTGTACCCCCTTTGGCGCGTGCATCGACGTGATGGTGCCGGCCAACTCACGCATTGCCGTCGAGGTTAATACAACCGTTATGGCGGGTAGTGATGTTTTAGGTAGTCTGGTCCATGAATGACAAGGAACAAAGAGGAAATGGTGAACGGCGCAACCGGGGTATTTACCTGTTGCCAAACCTGTTTACGACGGCAACGCTGTTTGCCGGATTTTATGCCATCATTGCGGCGACTCAAGCACGCTACGAGTCCGCGGCGATCGCCATATTTGTGGCGATGATCATGGATGGCCTTGATGGCCGCGTTGCGCGTCTGACGGGTACGCAGAGTGATTTTGGGGCTGAGTACGATAGTCTTTCCGATCTGATTGCCTTCGGTCTTGCCCCGGCGCTACTGATGTTCGAATGGACGCTGGTAGACCTTGGCAAGGTGGGTTGGCTGGTCGCGTTTGTTTATTCTTGCACCACCGCGCTGCGCCTTGCCCGATTTAATACTCAGGTAGGCGTCAAGGACCCGCGCTACTTTCAGGGTTTGCCCAGTCCATCTGCCGCAGCGGCCATGGCGAGTATCGTCTGGTTGGCCGAGGATTTTCATATCGCAAGTGATCTGTTGACCTACCCCGCCGCGGTGCTGACATTGACGATTGGTTTGCTGATGGTCAGCAATATGCGCTATCACAGCTTCAAGGAAATTGATTTCAAGGGCCGAGTCCCATTTCTGACCATCGTCGCCGGCATGCTGGTTTTCGTAACCATATTTTTGCAGCCGCCGGTCGTGCTGTTTAGCGGTTTTTCCTTGTACGTGTTGTCGGGTCTGGTGTTGACACTGCTACAGATGCGCCGGGCGCGACAGGAACGGCGGTTTGATAAGAGCGACTAGATTGTCACTTCGGGTACCACCATGCTCTGGCACTCTCTCATCATTGGCGTCTCATCTGTGGGTTGGCAGATGCCGATAGTCACGCTATAGTTATCACATGAGCCGCAAAAATGAATCTGGCATTTGCCACTTTTCAGTAGGATCGCCGAGAGCGACTTCTGCGGCTGATTGCCTGTTTTTCCTGCTTCGACTGCTGCCCTGACGGGCACATACTATCGACATTGCCCTGACGAGGGTCGACAATACGTAACAATCTGAGTATCCATCCACCCCCCATAATAGCGTGTGTGCGCTGATAGTGGATGTCGATGCCAGCAAGCAACAAGCAGTGATCTCGTCCGCCCCTTTTGTGTCGTGGCGTGAACAGGAACAAGACAATGGCTGAACAAGACAAATTATTGATATTTGACACCACCTTGCGGGATGGCGAGCAGAGCCCGGGTGCGTCGATGACACGGGATGAAAAGGTACGTATTGCCAAGGCGCTGGAGAAGCTCAAGGTCGATGTGATCGAAGCTGGGTTTCCGATTGCCAGTGTGGGTGATTTTGAATCGGTGCAGGCGGTGGCGCGTGTGGTTCGAGGCAGCACTATTTGCGCATTGGCGCGCGCGCTGGATTCGGATATTGATCGAGCGGCCGAGGCATTGAAGGACGCCGAACGATCACGCATCCACACTTTTATTGCGACCTCTCCAATTCACATGAAGGAAAAACTGCGTATGCAGCCGGATGATGTGCTGGAGCAGGCGGTTCGAGCCGTGAAGCGCGCGCGACAATATACCGATGACGTGGAATTTTCGCCGGAAGACGCGGGACGCTCGGAACCGGACTTCTTGTGTCGGGTACTTGAAGCGGTTATCGACGCGGGGGCGACGACAGTCAATATCCCCGATACGGTTGGTTACAACCTGCCACACCAGTTTGGCGCGTTGATACATGAGTTGATGACGCGCGTCGCCAATGCGGACAAGGTGATATTCTCGGTTCACTGCCATAACGATCTGGGTTTGGCAGTTGGTAACTCGCTGTCTGCGGTGTTGAACGGTGCGCGTCAGGTTGAGTGTACGATTAACGGCTTGGGTGAGAGAGCGGGCAACGCGGCGTTAGAAGAAGTGGTGATGACGGTGCGAACCCGTCGTGACATATTTTCCTGCGACGTCGGAATCGATACGACCCAAATCGTGAATTGCTCGCGTCTGGTGTCCGGCATTACTGGTTTTCCAGTGCAGCCAAACAAGGCGATTGTCGGCGCCAATGCATTTGCGCATGAGTCGGGGATTCATCAGGACGGGGTACTCAAGAGCCGAGAGACTTACGAAATTATGCGCGCTCAGGATGTCGGCTGGAGTGATAACCGGATGGTATTGGGCAAACATTCCGGACGTAACGCCTTTCGAACCCGTCTGCAGGAGCTGGGCGTCGATTTTGAATCCGAGGAAGATCTGAACGCAGCATTCGCTCGCTTCAAGGAACTTGCCGACAAGAAGCACGAAATATTTGATGATGATTTGCAGGCATTGGTGACCGATGCGGGCATTGATGCGGGTAACGAACGGTTCAAGTTGGTGGCGTTGAAGG
>DTRM01000035.1:22747-39035 GCA_012965975.1 Chromatiaceae bacterium
ACGATGGCAGAGTTGACGCTGTGGGTGGATGGAGAAGAAAAGCAGGGGGCATCAGAGGGTAGTGGCCCTGTGGATGCGTCGTTCAAGGCGGTTGAGTCGATCGTGGAGAGCGGCACGGAACTGCAACTATACTCCGTCAGCAATATTACCAGCGGTACTGATTCGCAAGGTGAGGTTACGGTGCGGCTGGAAAAATCCGGTCAGATCGTGAACGGACAGGGCGCCGACACCGATATTGTGGTGGCCTCGGCCAAGGCCTATATCAATGCGCTGAACAAGATTATGGTTCCGCTGGAACGTGCTCATCCACAGAAGGGTGACGTCTGATGTCGCTCAGCCCATCGCAACACGCTTGTCTGGATGCAATGGGTATCGACGTGTGGGTGCCTCGCACAGCGGCTGCCGTTGTGTTGATGTGGGCGATATCGAACCGGGTGCTGGAGGCGATGCCTGGGCGCAACTGGAGGTGGATGTCAGTATCTGCCAAGCCTGTTCGTTAGCCAAGACCCGTACCCAAACCGTGTTTGGGACCGGTGATCGACACGCACGTTGGATGGTGATTGGTGAAGCACCGGGCGCCGATGAAGATCGTCAGGGCGAGCCTTTTGTCGGGCGTGCGGGGCAGTTGTTAAACGCCATGCTGCAGGCGGCGGGTTTTCAGCGCGAGGATGTTTATATCGCGAATATTCTAAAGTGTCGACCACCGAATAACCGTGATCCTCAAGTCGACGAAGTGGCTGCCTGCGCGCAATATCTTCAACGCCAGATCGAATGGGTAAATCCTCAGGTGATATTGGCCGTTGGGCAGATTGCCGCACAAAATCTGTTGCAGATCGATACACCAATCGGCCGTATGCGTGGCAATCGATATACTTGGGGTCCAAACAACATTCCGGTGGTAGTGACCTACCATCCTGCGTATCTGTTGCGATCACCCACCGAGAAGGCGAAGAGTTGGGCGGATTTATGTTTGGCGTTATCGCTATCCAATGAGAACGTCGCATGAGCGCAATGATTGATTCATCCGAGATGTTTCGCCCGATGCGGGCAGATGATCTCGATCAGGTGATCGAGATCGAGAATGAGTCGCATGCCTATCCATGGACTCTGGGGATCTTTGGCGATTGTCTGCGGGTGGGCTACAGCTGTTGGTCGTTGGTGGTCGGTGAGGAGTTGTTGGGGTATGGCGTTATGTCTGCCGCGGTGGGTGAGGCTCATGTACTGAATATCTGTGTACGCGGAAAATACCAGCGTCAGGGTTATGGTCGCCAGATTTTATCGCATCTGATCGATGTTGCGCGGGTGCATTCGTGCGATACCATGTTGCTGGAAGTGCGGCCATCCAATCAAGGCGCCATCGCGCTATATAAGGATGAAGGTTTTCAGGAGGTGGGTCACAGGAATTCCTACTATCCGGCCAGGAATGGTCGCGAGGATGCACTGATTCTCGCGCGCTCGATTGCATAGATTTTCTGGTAGATAGTTATGGCATCCCTTGTTCAGGAACTTGATCGGCGTCGCACGTTTGCGATTATTTCGCATCCGGATGCCGGTAAAACGACGGTGACAGAAAAGTTGTTGCTGTATGGGGGCGCGATTCAGTTGGCGGGTAGCGTTAAGGGGCGCAAGGCTACTCGTCACGCAACGTCCGACTGGATGGAACTCGAAAAACAGCGCGGCATATCCGTGACGACGTCGGTGATGCAGTTTCCCTATGCCGACTGGATTGTGAATCTGCTTGATACCCCGGGCCACGCGGATTTTTCTGAGGACACCTATCGCACACTCACCGCCGTTGACTCTGCGATGATGGTGATTGATTGCGCCAAGGGTGTGGAAGAGCGCACCATCAAGTTGATGGATGTGTGTCGTCTGCGAGATACCCCGATCCTGACGTTCATAAACAAGCTGGATCGTGAGGGCCGTGATCCGATTGATTTGCTCGATGAGGTCGAAGACATTCTTAATGTCGCCTGCGCGCCAATCACCTGGCCCATCGGCATGGGTAAGCGATTCAAGGGCGTATATCACCTGTACAAAGACAGCGTCTATTTATTTGAAGCCAGTGGTGCAGATAAGATACGTGAGACAGAGATTATTGAGGGACTGGATAACCCGAGGCTGGATGAGCTGCTGGGCAGCCAGATAGACGATTTGCGCGAGGAGATAGAGCTGGTCAAGGGCGCCAGTCATGAGTTTGATCATGCCGCCTATTTAGCCGGTGAATTGACCCCCGTGTTGTTTGGTTCAGCGATCAATAATTTCGGTATTCGTGAGTTGCTGGATACCTTCGTTGAATTTGCACCACCGCCGCAATCACGAGCTGCATCGCAGCGCCGCGTCGCACCGGAAGAGGAGAAATTCTCCGGTTTTGTATTCAAGATTCAGGCCAACATGGATCCTTCCCATCGCGATCGAGTCGCATTTTTGCGGGTTTGTTCAGGCAGTTACTCGAAAGGAATGAAGATGCGCCATGTGCGCCTGAATCGGGATATTCAGGTGTCTAACGCGATTACCTTTCAGGCCGACGCGCGCAAAGCCGTGGATGAGGCTTATCCTGGGGACATTATTGGTCTGCATAACCATGGTACGATTCAGGTGGGTGATACGTTTACCATGGGCGAGGACTTGTTGTTTCGCGGTATTCCCTATTTCGCCCCAGAGTTGTTTCGGCGAGTGGTATTGAAAGATCCGCTGAAGATGAAGTCTCTGGCCAAGGGGTTGCAGCAGTTGTGTGAAGAAGGTGCGACCCAGTTGTTCCGGCCGTTCCGAAATAACGACATGATCGTAGGCGCGGTCGGCGTACTGCAGTTTGATGTGACCGCGAGTCGACTCAAGCTTGAGTATAACGTCGACTGCATATTTGAGAATATTTCGATTCACACGGCTCGCTGGGTGTCGTGTGATAATGCGAAAGAATTGCAACGCTTTCGGGATCGAGCCAGTGATAGTTTGGCCGAAGATGGTTCTGGTCATCTGGTCTTTCTGGCGTCGAGCCGGGTGAATCTCGATTTGACCATCGAGCGTTGGCCGGATATCCAGTTTCTGGCAACGCGCGAGCACGGGGGTGAGTTGCAAGTCGCCGTCGGTTAAGTTTTGTTTAATAGTGCTGGGTAGACAGGTATGAGTTCAGTGATTCCAGACCTTGATTCTGATAAGGAAACATCGCATCGACTGCTCAGTCGAGTGCCAATGCCATTCAAGAGTCTGATGGTGGGCTTGGTCTGCGGCCTGCTGGTATGGGCTGTACTGGATGTTATACAGACCCGTTCGTTGGAAAAAATCTTTTCTGATCATCTACAGGGTCAGCTCGATGCAGCTGTGATCGAAGGACGGATTCGATTCGACCAGCACGTTAAGCGCCAAGCCCGCACCATAAAGTTATTGGCTGCCAATACGCTGATCAGTGATTATCTTTCCCACGACCCGTGGCGCGGTCATCGCGATGACGATGTCATTTATTATAAGAATCTGACGCCGGAATGGTTTCCACCGGTTTCACGCTGGCGCGGATTGATGCAGCCCGGCCACGTGTTGTTGTTGGATACGTCTGGGCGTGTGCGCGAGGACTATCAAGTATCGCGTGAGCCACTACCGGACGAACTGACGAATATTGATGAGTTGTTACTTAGGCAGACCCAGCAGCAGGCCTATATGGCGATGATATCGGGTTCTCCCTACCTGTTTGCGTCAGAACCGGTTCTCGGCAGAGATGGCCAACGACGGGGCTACCTGCTGTTGGTTTCCCGACTTGACAGTGCCTTTCTCCGGGCATCACAGGACAGTTTACCCACCGCCGGTGCGGTGGTTGCGTTGCTCGGAGGCGACGAGCGACGGGTCCTGGCCAGTAGTTCTTCCCGTGTGTTGGGTGTCGATGTACTTCTCGACAGTGTGGAACACGACTATCTCGTTACTGGTCAGTCATTCTTTGACTATGGCTCATCGGATTTTCGTTTACAGTTTGTGACCTTGGTTCCGCGTACTCAAGTGGCTGTTATTAATGCCGAGGTGCTTGATCTTGAGCGTCGTCAGCGCGTGATTGCAGCATTGGCCTTTGTGTTGGCCTTCACGTTAGTGATGGTATTGGTGTCGGGGCGCATCAATCGGTTGTTACATCGCGTGACATCGTTCTCGCAACGTACTCTGGGTTTGAATATGCGCGATATTGGCTCGGGTGATCAGTTGATCTTGCTGGAGCAGCAGATTGGCGTGCTGACGACCGAGGTGCTTGAAACCCGTGAAGCCATGCGCAAGCACCATGAGTTGCAGTTGAGCGAGAGTGAGGCCTTTAAGGCCGCCATTCTGGAGGCTGCGCTGGACACGATTATTACCGTCGATCACAACGGTCGTATTCTCGAGTTTAATTCCGCCGCAGAGAAAGCCTTTGGTTACCCCAAAAGTCAGGTAATGAATCGGGAGTTAGCCGGACTTATTATGCCCGATGAGTTCTGTGAGACGTTTAGAGCCGGGATCGCCAGTTATCTTGCTGATACCCCGGACGGTTTGATGGGGCAGCGACTGGAGGTTGAAACAGTACGCCATGACGGCAGTTCATTTCCCGCTGAGTTGGTGGTTACGCCGGCGCAGGTTGGTGAGGAGACTGTGTTTACCGCGTATGTTCAGGATATTACGCGGCGCAAGGAGGCGGAACTCGAAATTCAGTTATTGGCGAACTTCGCGCGCGAGAATCCGAATCCGGTGCTGCGTGTGGACCGTGATAATCGTATTGTGTTTGCGAATCTGGCGAGTGAACCGTTGTTGTCAATGTGGGGGCGAGCCTCTGGCGAAATGTTGCCGGATGAAATTGCCCGTATCGTTGATTCGGCGCTGAATTCAGGGGTGGATGTTGAACACGAATCAGAGCAAGGGGATCGGATGTATTCTTTGGTGATTTCTCCGATGCAGGAGTTTGGCTACGCCGATATCTATGGACGAGATGTGTCCGAGACCCGACGTGTTGAAGCCCAGTCGCGGCGCAATCAGGCGGAGCTGATTCATGTATCACGCTTCAGTACGATGGGTGAGATGGCGGCGGGATTGGCGCATGAGCTAAATCAGCCGCTGTCAGCGATTGTGAATTATGCGCGCGGCTGTACTCGACGCATGAACAAGGGCGATATACCTGAGGATGTGATGCATCAGGCTCTGGACGAAATCACCAATCAGGCCGAGCGAGCGGGCGAGATTATTCGCGGTCTGCGTGCGCTGGTGCAAAAACGAGAGCCGATTCGCGAGGCGGTCGAAATCAATCATATTATCGAAGAATCCGTGCGATTTTCGGAGTATGAAGCGAAGAAAAATGGCGCTACAATAGAACTTGATTTGGTGGAGGACGCGCTGGAAGTGCGTGTCGATATGGTGCAGATTGAACAGGTTGTACTGAACCTGATTCGAAATGCGCTGGATGCGATGCAGGTAACCGACATGAGCGAGCGGAATATCTGGATTCGGACCTATTCGACGTCGGATCATGTTGAGATCAGTGTGCGGGATAGTGGGCCGGGCGTGTCGGATAAGGGACTGGATCGGATTTTTCATCCGTTTTATACCGAAAAACCTCAGGGTATGGGAATGGGGTTGCCGATCAGTAAAACAATTATTGAGGCCCATGACGGAGAATTGTGGGTACAATCAGATAAGGAAGCGGGGGCTGATTTTCGAATTAGGCTACCTAGGTTTGAAGGGGGAGAGAAAGCTGATGAGTGAGCCAACAGTATTTGTGGTGGATGATGACGAAGCGATGAGAAATTCGCTGCGTTGGTTGATTGAGTCGGTTGGGTTGAAGACGGAGACCCACGATTCAGCCGCGTCGTTTCTGGAAGCCTACTATCCGGGTAGAACCGGTTGTGTGATTCTTGATGTTCGTATGCCCGGCCTAAGTGGGTTGGAGTTACAGGACAAGCTGAGTTTTCAGGATGCGAATATCCCGATTATCGTATTAACCGGTCATGGTGATGTGCCAATGGCCGTGCGCGCGATGAAATCCGGTGCGGTCGATTTTCTCGAGAAGCCTTGCAATGACCAGTTGTTGCTGGACTGTATTCAGCATGCGCTGGATCAGGATGCTGAACAAAAAGCAGATATGTCACTCAAGACCGATATCAAAAGTCATATGGCACAACTCACACCGCGCGAGCACGATGTGCTTGAGATGGTTGTTGAGGGGACGCCCAATAAAGAAATTGCAGCGGCGCTGGGTGTGAGCACGAGGACGGTCGAGGTTCATCGTGCCAAGGTAATGGAAAAGATGCAGGCCAATTCGTTAGCCGATCTGGTGCGTATGTCGATGGTTATTGGCCTAGTGCATGAAGAGGCTGAGGCCGAAGGTTAGTCACTTCTGATCGATCTGGGTATGCGTCGAAGGCTTACAGCACCGACGCTATCGTGGGCGCTGTATGACTGGGCAAATTCTGCCTACGCCACCATCGTTATAGCCGGGTTTTTCCCGGTTCTTTTCAAACAATACTGGGCGGCCGATCTGGCCGTCGAAGACAGTACCTTCTGGTTGGGCGTGGCAAATTCGATTGCCAGTGTGGTGGTTGCCATTATCGCGCCCCTGCTGGGCGCGATCGCGGATCGTGCCGCTTGCCGCAAGAAATTCCTGCTTCGTTTTGCTGTGTTGGGCATCGTAATGACCACGGCGCTGTATTTTGTCGCTGCGGGTAGCTGGATGATTGCAATCGTAATCTACATGCTTGCGTCGATTGGCTTCGCGGGGGGCAACATTTTCTACGATGCATTGCTGACGTCAGTTAGTTCAGACCATGACCGGGATCGCGTGTCCGCACTGGGGTATGCGCTGGGTTATCTTGGCGGCGGCTTGTTGCTGGCGCTCGTCGTGATTGCGATCAATTTTCCATCGTGGTTTGGGTTGATCGATGCTGGTGTCGTGATAAAGGCCTCGTTTATTATTGTCGCCCTGTGGTGGGGCGTTTTTTCACTGCCACTGTGGTGGTCGCTTGATGAACCAGGAACCGCACCCTCGATGTCAACCACACAGATGGTCTCTGCGGGTTGGATTCAGCTTTCCGCAACCTTTCGACAGGTGCGTGAGCGAAGGACGGTGTGGGTCTTCCTGTGTGCCTACTGGCTCTATATCGACGGAGTGGATACGGTGGTGCGCATGGCGGTTGATTACGGATTGAGCCTTGGGTTTGAGTCCAACGATTTGATTGCCGCGCTGTTATTGACCCAGTTGGTCGGCGTTCCAGCCACGTTGCTCTGGGGTAGGGTCGCAAGGGTGACGGGGGCGAAGAATGGCATTTTGCTCGGTTTGGCGATTTATGTATTGATTACCTTGCTGGCATCGAGAATTACCCAAGTGTGGGAGTTCTTTGCGATCGCAGCGATGATCGGGGTTGCCCAAGGTGGGGTGCAGGCGCTCAGTCGATCCTACTATGCCGGTCTGATTCCGGCTGATGCATCTGCCGAGTTCTTTGGATTTTACAACCTGTTGGGAAAGTTTGCCGCCGTTATAGGTCCCCTGTTAATGGGGTGGGTCGGTGTGATCAGCGGTGACCCAAGGCTAGGGATGTTGTCGTTGTTGGTGTTGTTTGTCAGCGGAGGGTGGTTGTTACAATGGAATAAGGTGTCCTAGGCGACCGCCATCGAATGTTCGATTAGTTCGCAGGACAGGCACACACGGCGCAGGACGCCAGAGCCAAGCCGAATCACTGCACGAGTAATGCTATTGATGGCCTGTCCGGTTGGGTTGTAGTAGCTACTGTTGGCCAATCTCAGCACTCGGGTGGTCATCGAGGCATCTTGCAAGATGATCTTGGCGATGTCCTGCGCGGTGAGATACGAAGCCTCGAGTATGAACCCAATTATTCAGAAAAATTCTTTTAAATTCAATCGCTAATCGAGCTTTCGAATCTTGTCGGCCTGGTTCTCCAGATTCTCGATAGAGGACTCAAATTCGGCCATCCGGTCTTTTTCCTTGGCCACGACATCGGCGGGCGCACGGTCGACGAATTTGGGGTTTTGCAATTTGTTGCGGGTTTTATCCAATTCCTTACGCAACTTGGCCAGCTCTTTATCCAGCCGTTGTAGTTCGGCGTCCTTGTCGATCAGACCCGCCAGCGGGATCAGCAGCTTCATCTCACCGACCAGTGCGGTGGCCGATTCCGGGGCATCATCACCGGGCCTGAGCCAGGTGATGGTTTCGATGCTGGCAAGTGCGGCGAGGTCACGTTGATTGCGATCCAAGCGTTCTTGGTCCAGGGCTTGTCCGTCCTGCAGCAAGATAGGTAAGGCTTTGCGCGGTGGGATATTCATTTCCCCGCGGATACGACGAATACCCAGAATAAAGCTCATCATCCATTCCATTTCGGCAACCGCATCGGCATCAATTTTGGTGTCGTCACAGACTGGATAAGGCTGGGTCATGATGCTTTCACCGTTGGCACCCGCCAATGGTCCGATGCGTTGCCAGATTTCCTCAGTGATGTACGGAATGATTGGATGCGCCAAACGTAGTGCCGTTTCCAGAACCCGTACCAGCGTGCGGCGGGTGCCACGTTGTGCGGCGGCGCTGGAGTCGGGATCCTGCAACACCGGTTTCGACAGCTCCAGATACCAGTCGCAGTACTCGTTCCAGATGAACTCATAGATTGATTGCGCGGCATGATCAAAGCGATAGTGCTGTAGGGAGTCGCTGACTTCACGTTCGGTGGTCTGTAGGCGTGAGAGGATCCAGCGATCGGCGGTACCGAGTTCTACGGCTGCGTCGCCAAGTCCGGTGTCTTCCCCTTCCGTGTTCATCAACACATAGCGTGCTGCATTCCATAGCTTGTTGCAGAAATTTCGATAGCCCTCAATACGTCCCATATCGAAGCGGATATCACGACCGGTAGAGGCAAGGGCGGCAAAGGTGAAGCGCAGCGCGTCGGTACCAAAGCCGGGAATGCCCTCGGCAAACTCCTTGCGTGTAGCCTTTTCAATTTTCGGTGCCATGTCAGGCTGCATCAGGCCCGTGGTGCGTTTTTCCACTAGCACATCCAGATCAATGCCATCGATCAGGTCGATCGGATCGAGCACGTTGCCTTTCGATTTCGACATCTTTTGTCCACTGGAGTCGCGGACCAAGCCGTGGATGTAGATCTCATGAAAGGGTACCTTGCCGGTAAACTTGATCCCCATCATGATCATGCGGGCAACCCAAAAGAAAATGATGTCAAAACCGGTGACCAGAACGCTGGTGGGATAGAAGGTGTTCAGACGCTCGGTTTTCTCCGGCCAGCCAAGGGTGGAGAAGGGCCACAGTGCCGATGAAAACCAGGTGTCGAGTACGTCCGGATCCTGATCCAGTTGCAGATCGGCAGTCAGGCCATGTTTTTCACGTACTTCATCCTCGCTACGACCGACATAGATGTTGCCGGCCTCGTCATACCACGCGGGAATGCGATGTCCCCACCAGATCTGACGGCTGATGCACCAGTCCTGAATGTTACGCATCCACTCGAAGTAGGTGTTTTTCCAGTTGTCTGGTACAAAGCGGATGTCGCCATCTTCGACGGCCTTGATGGCGGGTTCGGCGAGAGGCCCGATTTTGACGAACCACTGATCGGTCAAATAAGGCTCAACCACGGCCTGTGAGCGGTCGCCGCGCGGGACCATTAATTTGTGGTCATCGACTTTTTCCAGCAGATCGAGGGCATCAAGATCGGCAACCACTTGTTTGCGCGCAGCGTAGCGGTCGAGTCCGCGATAGGCCTCGGGGACGGCATCATTCATCGACGCGTCGACGGTTAATACATTGATCATCGGCAGGTCGTGACGCTTGCCAATCTCATAGTCATTGAAATCATGGGCCGGAGTGATCTTGACGCAGCCGCTACCGAACTCGGGGTCAACGTAGTCATCGGCAATGACCGGAATGCTGCGCCCGGTTAGCGGCAGAGTGATCTCCTTACCGATCAGCGATGCATAACGCTCATCGTCGGGATGTACCGCAACTGCGGTATCGCCAAGCATGGTTTCCGGGCGCGTGGTGGCCACCACCACATGGCCAGATCCATCACTGAGGGGGTAACGAAAATGCCAGAGGTGTCCGTTTTCCTCTTCTGAGATGACTTCCAGATCGGATACCGCGGTGTGCAGCACGGGATCCCAATTGACCAGACGTTTGCCGCGATAGATCAGGTCCTCTTCGTAGAGCTTAACAAATACCTCGCGTACGGCTTCATTCAAGCCCTCGTCCATGGTGAAGCGTTCGTGCTGCCAGTCGAGCGACGATCCCATGCGGCGTAGCTGACGGGTGATGGTATTGCCGGACTCTTCTTTCCACTTCCAGATTTCGTCAATAAATTTGTCGCGGCCGAGGTCATGGCGCGTTTTTCCTTCGGCCTTGAGGCGACGCTCAACCACCATCTGTGTGGCGATGCCGGCATGATCGCTGCCCGCCTGCCACAGCGTGTTATCGCCGCTCATGCGGTGGAAGCGGGTCAGCGTATCCATGATGGTGTCCTGGAAGGCGTGACCCATGTGTAGGCTACCGGTCACGTTCGGTGGCGGGATCATGATGCAATAGGGTTGCCCCTCACCGCTGGGGGAGAAGTAGCCTTTTTCTTCCCAAGTCTGATACCAGCGGGTCTCCAGACTGGCAGGGTCGTAGGTTTTATCCATAGCAAAGCTCGAAATTTACAATTGTGTGTGCCGGGTAGCGTTTTTCTACCCTATATGGGACCGTATTATGCCGTAACCGGCGCGGACTATCGAACCATACCTTGGTGGATGAGCAGTTTGCGTAGCGTTTCAATGCGACGTCGATTGACGCCAAAATCGGAATATCCCAGCCGTGATGCGGAGCGCACCGCAATGATTCCTTCGTTGGGTCGTAGATGCAGTTCCAGATCATCGACGAAGCCGAACAGGGCGCTGCGACACTCCGCGTGTAGATAGTCGGGGGTGGTGGTCACGATGTGGGTGCGAGGCAGTGCCGATACGGCTTCTTCGGACATCTGCCAAACCCGATCGGCGGGTGCATGGAGCTGCAACGGCGGTATCTGATGGCCAGCGTCACTGGCATCACTGGATACACAGTTGGGTGACGTGGGGCAGGTTGCTAATCGGGAGTTCGTGACCCCGAGGTGTGATGGGCGATGGTTGCTACAGGATAAAAGTGACATGGCAAGCAGTGAAATGACGATCCTGGTGATGAGTTTCATTAATGATAAATCCAGTACGTGATGGCGACACCGACCACAAAACCGATAAAAAACTTTTCCGCTCCGGTGCTGGGTCGTAGCGCGGGTTTCTCCGCAAGCGTGGGTTCAGGCTGGATGGCTTCCCAGTCATCGATAATAGTTTTTGCCGCCGCATAGTCTCCTGCAGTGACCACGACTCTAACCACATTGATTGCCTGCAGGTCGCCGACCCCACCGGGTAAGTACTCGCCCTCTATTTGCCCGTGGATATCTTCCTGCGTAAGCAGGTTCAGTATCATGTGTGCATCGAGTGCGGTAGAGGCTTCAAATACACTCTTCATACAGAACGCTCCAGTGGCGTGGATCGGCGATACCTTCGACTTTCACCCTATAGACGCTATGGTACCGTATAATACTACGATTCACCCCGGCCAGCCTGTTCCTACCCATTTCCTTGTCGCATAAAACCAGTCAAGCAGATGTTTTGATAATCGGTGCTAGCGCCGCCGGGTTGATGTGTGCGATTGAGGCGGGTAGGCGCGGTCGTCAGGTGCTCGTACTGGACCATGCCAACAAGGCAGGTAAAAAGATACTGATGTCCGGCGGCGGACGCTGCAATTTCACCAACATCGATGTCAGTGCGAGTAATTTTATTTCCCACAACCCCCATTTCTGCAAGTCGGCGCTAAGTCGATATACACAGTGGGATTTTATTGCCATGGTCAACGACCACCAGATCGCTTATCACGAACGCGATTTGGGAAAGCTGTTTTGTGATGACAGCGCCAAAGATATTCTCAATATGTTGTTGGCTGAATGCGAAAAATCAAACGTCGATATCCGTTTGGACTGCACAATAAAGTCTGTCGCTTGCGGCAAAGATAGTCCGTTTGTTGTAGCGGCATCGTTGGGTGAGTTTCACTGCGCGTCGTTGGTGGTTGCGTGTGGCGGCTTGTCGATTCCGAAGATGTGTGCCAGTCCATTGGGTTATAAAATAGCGGAGCAGTTTGGCCATTGTATCTGGCCGACCAGCGCTGGTCTGGTTCCGTTCACCTTGCAACCGCAGGACAAACTGGTGTCGTCGGAGTTGTCAGGTATCGCCGTTGATAGTGTTGTCAGCAATCAACGGATGACGTTTAACGAGAATATACTGTTTACCCATCGCGGTTTGAGTGGTCCTGCAATTCTGCAAATGTCATCCTATTGGCAGGCCGGTGAGGAGATTGGAATCAATCTGATCCCAGAGGTCGATGTGTTGGCGCATTTGATTGATCATCAGTCCAGCCAGTCCAACGCGATGTTAAAAACCGCCTTGGGTGAATTGATTCCGAAACGAGTGATTCAGGCCATTTTTGGTGAGGAAACCGCGACTGAAATATTACAGTCATTTTCTCATGCCCGGTTTTCCGATATCGCCAAGCGGCTTTGTGAGTGGCGAATAAAACCTAACGGCACCGAGGGTTATCGCACGGCAGAAGTGACGCTGGGAGGCGTCGATTGTGACGAGTTGTCATCCAAAACCATGCAGTCCAGCAAGGTGGACGGTCTGTATTTTATCGGTGAAGTGGTAGATGTGACGGGTTGGCTAGGGGGTTATAACTTCCAATGGGCGTGGTCGTCGGGTTGGTGTGCGGGCCAAGTTGTTTAGGGGGGTAACAGTCGCTAGCCGATTTTATGTGTCTGCGGTTCACAGCCCTGTTCACGGTACCAACGAAACCGCGCGCGGCCTGATTCACGGGCCTGTTCACTCGAATCCACGATTTCGGCGACCCGTTCGAAGCCGATATACCAAGCCGGTACCTCGGCGGTCAGATTGATCAACACGTCGGCTTCATACTTGTCCGGTTGTTGATGCCCGATCACCACGGGGTTGGGTTGATCGGTTTTATTCTCGGCCAGCACGTGTGGAACGAAACTGTCCTGACGAAAGGTCCACATCAGTTTGTCTAGCTGTTGTGCTTGTGCCGACGACTCGCTGTGGACATGAACATTGAGCCCCTGCTTAACTGCCTTGTCGGCAAGGCGGCAGGTGAACGTCAGGCGCTCAGTGTCCTTGGCCTGTTCCAAAATATAAAAATCAACGCGAGCCATCAAATTTGCCTACTGGATTAAACCCCGGCGCGATCGATCAAAAACTGACTCAGCAGGGGTACGGGTCGACCGGTAGCGCCCTTGGCCGCGCCTGATTTCCAGGCGACGCCGGCAACATCCAGATGCGCCCACTGGTATTTCTCAGTGAAGCGTGACAGAAAGCACGCCGCGGTGATCGTGCCGGCCCCTTTGCCACCGATATTGGCAATGTCGGCAAAGTTACTGTCGAGTTGGCTTTGATACTCTTCCCACAAAGGCAATTGCCAGGCGCGGTCATGGCTGTGCTCGCCGGCGGCCAGAAGATCCTGAGTCAACGAGGGGTCGTTGGACAATAGACCACAGGCATGTGCACCCAGCGCGACCACGCAGGCACCGGTCAGTGTTGCAATATCGACAACCACATCCGGGTTATAGCGTTCACAGAATGTCAGGGCATCGCACAAAATCAGGCGGCCTTCTGCATCGGTGTTGAGGATCTCGATGGTCAGGCCTGCCATGCTGGTGACAATATCACCGGGTTTGTTGGCGGCGCCATCGGGCAGGTTTTCAGATGACGGGATGACACCGACGACGTTGATGGGTAGATCCATTTCCGCGCAGGCAAGCAGCGTGCCCAACACGCTTGCGCCACCGCACATATCGTATTTCATCTCGTCCATGCCGGCGGACGGTTTTATTGAAATGCCGCCCGCATCAAAGGTGAGGCCTTTACCGACCAAAACGGCAGGTTTGTCCCCTTTGTCACCACCACGATATTCCATCGTGATCAGTTTGGCGGGTTCACGACTGCCTTTGGAAACCGATAACAGCGACTCCATACCCAGCGCTTCCATCTGCTTTTCGCCCAGCACCGAGACCTTGAGTTTAGCGTGTTTCTTACCCAGCTCTTTCGCCTGTTCGGCAAGATAGGTGGGCGTACAAATATTACCCGGAAGATTGGAAACATCGCGTGTCAGGGTGACACCGTTGGCAATGGCCTCCGCCTGCTGCAAGGCAACGCTGGCCTGATCCAGTTGGCCTTTATCAGCGATGACGATGGTAATGCGGGTAAGGCGAGGTTTGGGCGATTTTTTGCTTTTGGTTGCATCGAACTGGTAGGTCGCATCGCTGATGGTGGCAACGATCTGACGAATTCGCCATTGCAGATCAGTTGCGGATGGGCCGACTTCGGTCAGGCAAAGGGTTAGATCCTTGATGCCGGTGCCACGACAGGCCTTGATTGCCCCAGACACCATTTTGCGAAAATCGTTATCGCTGGTGGCGTTCAGGTCCCCACAGCCAGCCAGCAGGATACGCTTGGCCTTGATCCGTGTGGTGCCCGGTATGATCACACTGCTTCCCGCTGTACCGCTGATGTCACCCAGTTTCAACACCTCGGTGAGCGCGCCGCGGGTCGTTTTATTGATGATCTCAGCGCTGGAGGACAGCTTGCGTTTCTCGGCAATGGCCAAGACTAGGCAATCAGACGGTTGAGTCCGAGGGTCCACGACTTTTACGGCGTATTTCATGGGGTGATCTCTTCCAGATGGTATGATTGGTTATGATGCAGAAGTGTACTGAATCTTGCGCGTAATACCACTATCTAATTGCTAATGACCCAGCTCGGAATACTCGATCGCTATATTGCCAGTGAAGTACTCAAGGCCTTTATTGCCATAGTGGCGATACTGCTGCTGATTCTGGTCGGCAATCGTTTTGTGTCCTACCTCGCGCTTGCCGCATCGGGCAGTATTTCCGGCGTAGCCGTATTCGAGTTGATGGGGCTGAAGCTGATTCGAAATTTGGCGCTGGTGATCGCACCGGGGTTTTTTCTCGCCGTTTTATTTGCGCTGGGTCGCCTGTACAAGGATATGGAGGCCGCGGCGATGGCCGCTTGTGGGCACGGTATGCCGGATCACTACCGTGGAGTCATGCTGGTCGCGATACCGGTATCTATTGCTGCAATGATTTTATCTATGTTGGTGATGCCGTGGGCAGAGGACATGGAATGGCAGGTGCTCAACTCTGAGCAACAAGAGGCTGAGCGAAGTTTGTTTCCGGAGGGCCAGTTCACCGAGCGGCGCAATGGTCAGCTGATTATTTATGTTGATTCCCTGTCCGATGACCAGCACAGAATGCAGGATATTTTCGCTTGGCAGTTCGACCGGGTGACCCCAACAGTACTGGTGGCGGCAAATGGTTATACCGAGTTGGACAGGCACTCAGGCATACACTATCTGGTGCTGAATGATGGTCGACGGTACGACGGCCAGGCGGGTAAAGGCGATTATCAGATCATGTCTTTTGATCAATATCGGGTTCTGCTCGAGGATACCCACCAAGCGCGCCGTCCTCGTGGGCGCGATGAAGCGAGTACTTGGACGCTGTTGCAATCGAATAATGTCGCGGACAAAGCCGCATTGCACTGGCGGGTGTCAATTCCCGTATCGGTATTGGTTTTGGCGCTGTTGTCGGTGCCATTTAGTCGCGTCTCCCCACGAGTCAGTCGATATGGCACGATGATACTCGCGGTGCTGTCGTATTTTCTATATGCGAACTTGTTGACCATCGCTCAATCATGGGTTGAATCCGGACAGGTGTCCGTTGGTCTGGGGTTGTGGTGGGTGCACGCGTTGGCAGCACTGATGGCATTATTTATGTTGATTCGTCAGTGTGGCCTCGTCTGGCTGCTCAAGGGCCGCGCGCTATGATCGCCGGTCGTTTCACATTAGATCGATATATCGGACGCACCGTTGTGACCAGTGCAGTGGGTGCGCTGGGAGTGCTGGTTCTGTTGCTGACGGCATTTGATTTTCTTGATCATTTACCAGCGATCAGTCGCGGGCGTTATGGTTTGGCGGATGCGGCCTTATTGACGCTGTTAGCAATGCCGCGCGAGTTGAGCCAAGTTCTATCGGCGGCTGCCTTGTTGGGCGTGTTGCTGGGACTGGGCGGTCTAGCCTCGCGCAGTGAGTTGGTGGTGATGCGCGCCACGGGTTGGTCGCCAACCCGGGTTTTGGGATCAGTGCTGCTGGCGGGTTTGGCTTTTTCTGCATTGGCCGCGGTCAGTG
>DTRM01000036.1 GCA_012965975.1 Chromatiaceae bacterium
GAAACTAGGCGGGGGATAACCGGGGGGTAACCGGGGTCTGACCCCGCTAACCATATGAAACTATGGGTATTGGTATGATTTAACTTGGGGTATTTTAGCGTAGAGTGCGGTTTTTTGGGGTGAAACTAGGCGGGATAGATGCCGCCAAGAATGACGGGGTGATCCGCTCCGGTAACCGACGGCAGATTGCCGGGTAATGACTCGATGGTTTGTTTGGCGAGCCAGGCAAAGGCCATTGCCTCGACCGAATCTGCGGGGACTCCGGCTTGCCCGGTATCTTCCACCGGGAGGGGTGAAAGTGCCGCGGTCAATGACGCCATTAGATGGGTATTGTTTGCACCACCGCCACAAACGAGTATCTTCTGCGGCGCTGATTCTAGCTGGCTAATCGCATTGCCTATGCTGACTTGGGTTAACGCGCACAGGGTCGCTTGCACGTCGACGGGGTTCTGACCGTTCAACGCATCGCTTAACCAATCGAGATTAAAATACTCTGGTCCGGTGCTTTTCGGGGCGGGGTGCGAGAAGTAGGGATCGTCCAGCAGGTTTTGCAACAGAACCTCATCCACAACGCCCTGGCTGGCCCACGCTCCGTCTGCATCGAACGCCTCACCCTGTTGGTCCCGGATCCATGCATCCATCAGTGTATTGCCTGGTCCCGTATCAAACCCGGTGACGGGTAATGAGTCATCGGCAGGCAACAGCGTGATGTTGGCGATCCCGCCAATATTCACCACCACGCGATTCTCATCGCCCGAACGAAACATCACCGAATGAAAGGGTGGCACCAGTGGCGCGCCTTGTCCTCCTGCGGCCATATCACGACGGCGGAAATCCGCAACCGTGGTAATGCCGGTCAGTTGGCTGATGCGGTTGGGGTCGGCCACTTGCAGAGTAAAGGGGTGGTCCCCACTCGGGCGATGAAGAATGGTTTGCCCGTGACTGCCAATCGCACGGATCTCGGATTTATCGATGTTGGCGCTGGCCAATAGTCTCGCCGCAGCACTGGCGAACAAGTGACCGAGTTGCTGGTCCACTTCACCCAGTAACTGGATGGCGTTGTCCGATGGGTTGCGACCCAGCCTGCGGATAGTTGCCTGAATCCCGGTGGGAATCGAGGTGGAGGAGGTTGCCAGTAGTTGCGGAGGTTGCGCATCGAAATCAACCAGCGCGGCATCGATTGAGTCGATGCTGGTTCCCGACATCAGGCCAATATAGAGGTTGGGCATGAAGCGTTGACCTTGTCGGAGGGTGGCCTAGCGCTCGGCGACGATGGTGGCGCGGAACAGGTCAAGCTGCGCCAGCAGAGCCTGTGTCTTGCTGAGAAAGTCCGCTTTGAATTTCTCGGAGATTGGCTGTGCCTCGGGCAGTTTCACCGTCAGCGGGTTGCGGTGTACGCCATCAACATGAAATTCGTAGTGCAGGTGAGGGCCTGTCGCGAGCCCAGTCTGCCCAACGTAACCGATAATCTGTCCCTGTTTGATGCGGTTTCCCTGATGCGCCTTGCCGGAATAGTTCGACAGATGGGCGTACAGCGTTTCATAGCGACCACCGTGCTGCACAATAATGGTTTTGCCATAACCGCCCTTGCGGCCGCGATGCACGACTTTGCCATCACCTGTCGCCCGTACCGGCGTGCCGTGCGACGCGGCGTAATCAACTCCCTTGTGGGCGCGGATTCGATTCAGGATGGGGTGTTTTCGCCCCAGACTAAAGCGCGAACTAATGCGCGTGAAGTCGACCGGGGTGCGCAAAAACGCCTTGCGCATACTGCGGCCATCGGGGCTGTAATAACCGGTGTCACCGGTGGGATCGGTATAGCGTACGGCCTTAATGGAGCGACCGCGATTAACAAATTCGGCGCTGATGATCGCGCCATCGCCAAGCTTGTCGCCATCCAAATAGCGTTCTTCGTATGCCACGGTAAAGCTGTCACCGCTGCGAATGTCGAGGGCGAAATCGATGTCCCAACCAAAGATCGCCGCGAGTTCCATAATGACGGCATCCGATAACCCGGCCTTCTGGCCACTCAGGAACAGCGAGTTTTCGATTATCGCGGTGGCGTGCGTGGTGTGTAGTTCCGCATCGCGTTTTATCTTGCGGGTGCTGAAACTGTCATCGGTACGCGTGACTTCGAGGCTGTTGAGGCGATCAATGTCATGCAGCAGCTTGTGGATCTCGCCATCGTCACTGGCCAATACCCTGAGCGACTCGCCGGGCTGGATTTTGGTCAGGCGTTTGGTGGCCTTGTCGGCGTGAACCAGATGGTGGATTTCGCTGGAGCCGATGCCCATTTTGTTGAGGATGATCGCCAGCGACTCGCCATTTTTAATGGTGTGGTTATGCCAGCGGATGGGGACTTCGGGTTCTGCTGGGGGCGCTTTAGCAGCGCTGACCACGGCGGACGTCTCGACGTTTGCGTTGTTCGTGGTGGCGACAGTGTCCATCAGAGTTGTGTCGAGATCGATTTTGAGATCGGCCGCGGAAGTCTGGATTTGTACCTTGGCGGCGGGTAACTCAACTGCTGTTTCGGTGTTGTCTGCGGGGGTTGCTATATCGGTTGCTTGCCCGGGCAGAAGCAGGGTATGGGTTGTCAGTGAGGGCCGGGATTCGACGCTATCGTCAACTGGCGGAGTCTCGGCAACCAGCGTCGGCGCGTCAGCATCACTCGACGGTGCAGCATCAAAAAGGAAATATACGGAACTCGCCACGACGATGGAACTCGCCGCAAACCAGCGAGCCAGTTTGACGCCCCGGCGGGTGCGTTTGCGTGGCGTATCCATGATTACTCGATAGTCGTGCATAGATACTATTTGCAGGGGAAATACCGAAGTATTCTCACCACTAACACACCTTTTTTAGAGTTGTTTGTCGGACTGTATCTATAGTCGCTTCATTGGTCAAACATTTTTAGGACGCAGGTCTCATATTCGGTACACTAACCCGG
The DNA here is from genome assembly GCA_012965975.1 of Chromatiaceae bacterium. Taxonomy (GTDB): domain Bacteria; phylum Pseudomonadota; class Gammaproteobacteria; order DTRM01; family DTRM01; genus DTRM01. The sequence goes on from DTRM01000036.1 coordinate 2,948, forward strand.
ATTTTATCCGTTTTTATGCGTTTTCTGTGACGAGGGTCGATGTGAGCAAGCTAGACGAGTCCTTGGCGATCATTCGTCGTGGTGCCGAAGAGATCCTGCTGGAAAAGGATCTTAAGGAAAAACTCGAGCGCGGCAAGCCATTGCGCGTGAAGGCCGGCTTCGACCCCACCGCGCCCGATCTGCATCTGGGCCATACCGTGCTGATCAACAAGTTGCGTCAGTTTCAGGATCTCGGACACGAAATCCTGTTTCTGATTGGCGATTTTACCGGCATGATCGGGGATCCGACCGGCAAGAGTGCCACCCGGCCCGCGCTGACGCCGGATGAGGTGAAGCAGAACGCGCAGAGTTATCAGGAGCAGGTGTTCAAGATTCTCGACCCGGACCGCACTCAGGTGCTGTTTAACTCGGAATGGATGGGCAAGATGTCGGCCGCAGACCTGATTCAGCTGGCGGGCAAGCACACCGTGGCGCGCATGCTGGAGCGCGATGACTTCAGCAAACGCTACAAGGGTGGTCAGCCCATCGCGATCCACGAATTTTTGTACCCGCTGATTCAGGGTTACGACTCGGTGGCGATGCGGGCCGATATTGAGTTGGGCGGCACCGATCAGAAGTTTAATCTGCTGGTAGGTCGGCAATTGCAGGGAATCTGGGGGCAGGAGCCACAGACGGTGCTGACCATGCCGATCCTCGAGGGACTGGACGGGGTGCAGAAAATGTCCAAGTCTCTGGGTAACTATATCGGCATCTCGGATAAGCCCGACGACATGTTTGGCAAGATCATGTCGATTTCGGATGAGCTGATGTGGCGCTACTTTGAGCTATTGAGTTTTCGCCCAATGGCCGAAATAGAAGCATTACGCGCTGAGGCCGAGGGTGGCATGAATCCACGCGATGCCAAGTTTCAGCTGGCTGAGGAGATCATTACCCGCTTCCACAGCGCGGCCGATGCGCGACAAGCGCATGCGAATTTTATCGCCCGCTTCCAAAAAGGCGCCATCCCGGACGAAATGGACGAGCTGACCCTGGATTCTCAGGACGGGGTGCTGGGGATCGCACACGTACTCAAGGGCGCGGGACTGACGGGCAGCACCTCAGATGCGTTTCGCATGTTAAAACAAGGGGCCGTACGCATTGACGGCGAGCGCGTGGAAGATCGCAATACCACGCTGGCGGCCGGTTCGGAGCAGGTAATTCAGGTCGGAAAACGCCGCTTTGCCCGAGTGACTATTCGATAGTGGCCATTTGTCACCCAATTAATTAAAAAAAAACTCAAAATAACGGTTGACGGCCAACGATTTCGATTTATAATTGTCCGTCTTTGCTGAACGGAATTCCCGAGTCAGCCCGCTCTTTAAAAATTCAAAGATCAAGCAATTTGTGTGGGTGCTTGCGTCGTTGTTAAATTGACGGCACAAAGCACGGAGATAACAAACAAGGGTAACCGCGTGAGTTATTTCCACCCTGGATTAGTCATCCATAATTGACTGGGATTAGTCATCCACGATTGACTGCTAGTATTAAACTGAAGAGTTTGATCCTGGCTCAGATTGAACGCTGGCGGTATGCTTAACACATGCAAGTCGAACGGAAAC
>DTRM01000037.1 GCA_012965975.1 Chromatiaceae bacterium
AAAAGAAGAGCAACGAGGAAGGTCAAGTCCTCTCCTCGGCACCAAATTGCAAGGCCATAAAAAATCATAATAACTGTCGAGTAACCCTCGAACTATACTCATGGTGAGCAACAGACAATCATCAAATTGGGTTACTGGAGGTGCGCCATGCGTGTCTTTCTTATTCTCAGCGGTAACGGTCCCCTGGTTATTATCACGTCTCATCACTCCATCGAAGATCCGGGCTTGGTGGGAAAACTCACCGCCAAAGGCATTGTGAAATTCCTCGCCTATGAGATTCCGGTCGAACTGGCAGCCAGCCGGTACGGGGGGCATTTCAACGTGGTGCTACATGATGTCGCGGAGACGGATGACCTTCGAGTGCTGGACTACAATGGTGAACGGGCTTGGACCCTGTTTCACTTCGATGAACTCGGTAAAGAGATTCGTCACGAACCGGTGGAGACCCAGCACGCGGCTTAGCGAGTCCGCCGTCGGTGGTGCAGGCTACATTGGCTGGTGCAACACTTGGTAACAATGACATTCGCCCGTTAGTCAGGCTTAAGACCTGCGCAACGGATCTGGCACCGGCCGATGTTAGTATTGATCGCATCGAATTTCTACGCGACAACGACAATGATGGTCTCGCCGACATCAATGCCGACGGTATCGTTGATCCCGGTGAAAGTGATCCGTCGAACCCCGATACCGATGGTGATGGCAATTTCTGCGATGCAACTCTAAACAACGATGGCTTTGTTACCGTGGTCGACTATCTGATCTTGCGCAGCAAACTAAATCAGACACCCGAAGCAAGCGGGTTGATTCCATGAACCAACCCGAGCGCCGCCTGGAACAGCGGCGCACACTAGTCACCAAGCCAGAACCACCACACGATTAATCCGATCAGGATTAGCGCGATACTGTTTACCAACCAATCCATCATCTATCCGATCGCGCGGTAGAAAACAATCTAAGCCGGTTGGCATTACTGACAACCGTAACAGAGGATGCCGCCATCGCTGCGCCGGCAATAATCGGGTTCAGCAACACGCCAAACAGCGGGTACAGAATGCCGGCTGCAATCGGAATGCCCAGCGCGTTATAAATAAATGCACCAAACAGATTTTGGCGGATATTGCGCATGGTGGCGCGCGACAGGCGTATCGAATCGACCACACCGTACAGCGAACCTGACATCAGGGCGACATCGGCGCTTTCAATCGCGATATCCGTTCCTGTACCGATCGCAAAACCCACATCGGCCTGCGCCAGCGCGGGGGCATCGTTAATACCGTCCCCCACCATCGCTACCGCTTGACCCTCGGCCTGCAATGCTCTAATTACGTCGGCCTTGTCCGCCGGCATCACCTCGGCCACGACATGCGTAATTCCGACCTGCCCTGCTACCACATCTGCGGTTGCTTGATTGTCACCGGTTAACAAAACCACCCGTAAGCCCGAGGCCAGCAGTTCAGCGATTGCCCCAGGCGCATCAGACTTAACTGGATCACTTACCGCGATCACACCGGCAAGGGATTGGTCGACCGCGATAAACATCGGCGTTTGCGCGGTGCTGGCAAGGGCGTGAACCTCGTCCGCAAGCGCATCAATCGCTATGTCGTTTTCCATCATAAAACGATGATTACCCAACAGAACCTGTTGCTTTCCGACACGGGCCCGTACTCCAAGACCTGCCTGCGCAGAAAACTCGTGCGCAGACTCCAGCGACAACCCCTTGCTCTTCGCGGCATCGATAATGGCCTCGGCCAAAGGATGCTCTGACCCTGCCTCCACGCTCGCGGCAAGTTGCAGTATGCCGTTATCATCCCAAGGTTGGAGACTGACAATCTGAGTCACACACGGCTTGCCTTGAGTGACGGTTCCAGTCTTGTCCAACACCACCACCGATAACTCGCCGGCTCGTTGCAGAGCCTCACCATTGCGAATCAGCGAACCAAACTCCGCCGCCTTGCCTACCCCGACCATAATCGAGATGGGTGTCGCCAATCCCAAGGCGCAGGGGCAGGCGATAATCAGCACGGTCATGGTTGTGACCAGCGTGAACGCCAGGCGAGGATCGGGGCCTACGTTAAACCACACCAGAAAGGTCAACAGCGCGACAATCAATACGGACGGTACAAATACGGCGGTGACCTTATCGGCCAAACGGCCAATCGCCGGGCGCGAGTTCTGTGCCTTGCGCACCATGTCGACGATTTGCGCGAGTACCGTGTCATGACCGATGTGCCTAGCGATCATTAAGAATGTTCCACTTTTGTTCAGCGTGCCCGCAACCACAGAGTCGCCTGCGACTTTCTCAACGGGTATGGGCTCACCCGTCAGCATCGCCTCGTCCACACTGGAGCCACCCTCGATCACATCACCGTCAACCGGTATCTTTTCACCGGGCCGGACACGCAAGGTCTCATCGAGGCCAACCTCACCAATCGGCACATCCTGTTCGACTCCGTCTCGAATAACCCGCGCCGTCTTCGGCTGCAGACCAATCAAGCGTTTGATTGCTTGGGAGGTCTTTCCGCGCGCCTTCATTTCCAGCGCAGCACCCAAATTGATCAGTGCCAATATGATGGTAGCCGCCTCAAAATAGGCGTGACGAGAAAGACTCGGCACCAGTGTCGGGTATACAGTGATCAACATGGAGTACAACCACGCGGTACCCGTACCAAGCGCAATCAAGGTGTCCATATTGGCATTGTGATTACGCAGGCTTTTCCAGGCACCAATAAAAAACTGTCGCCCGGAGTAAACCAGAACACCCAACGTGGCAACCCCAACCACCAGCCAAAATATCTGGCCACTACGGTCAAGCATGTCAGGCATGGCACCCGCGAGCCCTAGGACAAACAACGGGGCACCCACACTGGCGGCGACGATGGCTTGCCTTTGCCTGTGTCGATACTGCTCAAACTCGTGGGCTTCCTTGGTCTCATCATCGGCCTCGCTGACGAGATGCGCCGCATCATAGCCGGCTTGCTGAACCGCCTGAATCAATGCAGAAACCTCAATCTCTCCACCGACTACTGCGGTATGCTCAGCGAAATTAACCGCGACATCGTTTACGCCAGCGACGCCTGTCAATGCGTTTTCGACGCTGGCAACACAACCGGCGCAGGACATGCCAGAAATGGATAAGCGATAGTGTTTGTCGACAGAACTCACTGTGCTGACCTTATAAATCATGCTCAAAGTCATAATACGACGATACACCAAAATAGACCATCTGTTGGTTTGACGCCTGATACAAGATTTTCGATAAGGCTCTTCCTCGCTCAGGTGAGGTCCAGTATATTACTAGCTGGCAGCAGCCTATAAGTAGACATGGAGACCTAAAATAATGTTTTCAAGCATCATGAGTATGGGTGCCATCGGCATGGCTCTAGTCTGTATCGTATGGCTACTCCCCGTCGTCCTCATTCTGATATCGAACAAAACCAGCGGCGCCGAAAAACTGGTGTGGATTTGTTTGTTGTTCCTGTTTTCCTGGTTCATCTGGATTCTATACGCGTTACTGGCACCGATCAGTAAAAAATAGCGCGACACGTATTCTCGTCACTATTTGTGGAGTTCAGCACCTCAGTCTATTTCTTGGCCGCCTTGTTCTTTGTCGTGGCACTCGCCTATTCCTCGGTTGGACTGGGTGGCGGATCTTCCTATACTGCCTTGCTGGCAATCATGGGATTTTCTACCTTGGCAATTCCATTGGTTAGCCTGACACTCAATGTGGTCGTCACGTCAATTGGTAGCTATCAATTCCTCAAATACCGACACGGTAAGGCACGCCTGATATTCCCATTCATATTATCGTCAATCCCCATGGTCTATCTTGGCGGGGGCCGGTAGCGTACTCGGGCTTGTTGCAGGGATCTCGGGAATCGGGGCGGCGTTTATCTGATTCCTCTGATTATCATTTTGGGTTTGGGGACGGAAAAAGAGGCGGCTGCGTGCGGCGCGATATTTGTGTGGGTAAACTCGGTTGCAGGCCTGGCCTCCCGCCTGCAGTTCAACAGCATCGACCTGACACCCTTCATACCCCTGATCATTGCCGTGATTATCGGAGGGTGGATTGGGTCAAACTCAGGCGCAAGAAAATTTTCGCCGCAGACGATGGAGAAATTACTGGGTCTGATTATCCTGTTGGCTATTATTCTATTGGGCCAAAAAATATTCCTGCGGGCGTAACCACGAGGATTCACCAGATAACACCTGTTCTGGCGACTTCACCGACCCGTAACATTAGTCAGCACTTTTCCTAAAACCCGTCTACAATTGCCTGAAAACACAAGCATTTAAGTCCCATTCGGGACCGGTCGATAATTCGCCATAAGCGATCTGGCCAAGCTATCCAGACAGCACCTTGTCAAGAAGCTTCAACTTGGGGAAAAACAATGATAACTAATCTGGTTTTAGACCATACCAAGCACTCTTTGCAGCAGTTACCACGACGATTGCTCACCCTGATTTCTATTTTAGCCGCCGCCCTGCTTATCCCTGGCCTTGCCATGGCTTCAGAAGGTGCATCGCACGATTTCACCAACCACTGGGTGGGTATTACCTGTGTGATCATATTCGTCGTTGCCTACGCACTGGTGATCGGCGAAGAGGCCCTGCATCTGAGAAAGTCCAAACCGGTGATTATCGCCGCCGGCCTGATATGGGGGTTTGTCGCCTTCGCCTACATGTCTATTGGTGATACCCATACCGCCGGGCAGGCGGTACGCCACAATCTGCTGGAATTCGCCGAGCTATTTCTGTTCCTTCTCGCTGCGATGACGTTTATCAACACGATGGAAGAACGAGGCGTATTTAATGTGCTGCGGGTATGGCTGGTTTCGCAAGGATTTTCGTTACGAACTATTTTCTGGATGACGGGCGCTCTCGCATTTGTGATCTCGCCCATCGCCGACAACCTGACCACCGCCCTGCTGATGGCCACAGTTGCCATGGCCGTGGGGGGGAAAAATACCGCTTTCGTGATGGTTGCCTGTATCAATATCGTGGTTGCCGCCAATGCCGGTGGCGCCTTTTCACCGTTTGGCGACATCACCACGTTGATGGTATGGCAAAAAGGCATCATTCCCTTCCAAGGATTTTTTGTGTTGTTCCTTCCATCACTGGTCAATTGGCTGATTCCCGCCGTCATCATGTCGTTTTCCGTACCCAAGGAACAGCCTGATGCGGTCACCGAGGTCGCCGAACTGCGGCACGGTGCCTGGTTCGTAGTCGGGCTGTTTATCGTCACCATCGCGATGGCGGTCTCTGCCCACAACTTCCTGCATATGCCTCCAGTACTGGGCATGATGACCGGTCTGGGCCTGCTAAAACTGTTTGGCTACTACCTGAAAAAACGCAGCTATGGCGCAGATGTGGCTGGCCTGTCACACGCGGAACACTTTCCAGATCCTGCTGAGAATAATCTGGGTGAACACGAGATCGAACTTGATGGCGCTCACCAGACAATTGCCGACGCGTCCGAACGCGAGCACTACAATATCTTCAAGGCGCTGGAACGTGCAGAATGGGATACGTTGATGTTTTTTTACGGCATCATCCTCTGCGTTGGTGGCTTGGGATCATTGGGCTATCTCGCATTGGGTTCGGAGCTTATGTACGGCGACCTCGGGGCGACCAACGCCAACATACTGGTCGGTGTACTCTCTGCGCTAGTCGATAATATTCCAGTGATGTTTGCGGTACTCTCGATGTCACCGGATATGTCACACGGACAGTGGTTACTGGTTACCCTGACTGCCGGTGTCGGCGGCTCATTGTTGTCCATCGGCTCTGCCGCCGGTGTTGCAGTGATGGGGCAAGCCCGAGGCATCTACACCTTCTTTGGCCACATGAAGTGGAGTTGGGCGATTGGCCTGGGCTATGCCGCCAGCATCTGGGTGCACTTTCTGGTTAACGCCGACGCGTTCTAGTTCAGGCGCACTACTCGGACTTACCGACTTAAGTCACGACGTGGCTGGAAGACAAACGTTTCCCAGCCACGCGATACCCGCTACCATGGGCCATCCACCCCTTATTCGGCTCAATGGTTATTGCTTATGCAGCTCTCAACTTTCCCCTTTGTTGCCCTGACCATGGGTATTGGCTTTGTCGCGGGGTTGATCGCGACCGGCGCACTGAGCCCCGATGGGGAGCAGGCTATTCCATTACTGACAACGCTGATTGTCAGTGAGTTCAGTATGTTTTTGACGGGAATTGGGGCCTATATCGGCATCCGCGACCTGCTCGCACGCGGGGTCCGGCTATCGATGCTGCTGGCGACGGTAGGATGTGCGGTGTTGGCGCCGATCTTTCTGTATCTCGGCATGCAACACTGGCCCGGGTAAGAAAGACTAGATATTTAACGACTTCAGCAAGGCGTTGGTTGCTTCTTCATCGACGGCTTCTTCCGGCACGGTTTTGCTACTCGATTGGGTCAGGGAAGTCCCTTCTTTCTCGGTATAGGGTCGATCCCGTTTAATGCCCATGTGGATAGCGTAAATCAACTTGCCGATCTCCCGTTCTACCAGTCGATCAAGATGGGCATTCAATTTATCAACAAGGGGGCCAATTTCACTGCGGATCAGATAAGAGCCCCTGCGCCATTGGTCGCTGCCAATCGAACCCGCGATCGCGCCTGCTGGAATATTCTTGGTATCGTCGATCGCCAACTCGAGCATGCGATCCTCGTAACCCGGCCTGACATCACCCATCCCAAGGTTGAAATAACCGGTGTCTACCCTGTCTTATCGGGCGATGCAGGCGGTTTTTTTAAGTCGGTATAGGTACCGGCCAGACCCGATCAGCCATAGCCACAACCACACAGAAATGTCGATTTCCTGATCCTGGTTAAGTGACCCTGTCAGAAAGAGGCGTGATCTCGAGTCACCCCTGCGACTGCAATATCTCCAACACCTTGGATGGATGGTCCGCCGCCTTGGGTACCTTGCGCCAGTGCTTTATCACCTTGCCATTCGGGCCCACGATAACGGTTGAGCGAATCACGCCAATGGTCTTCTTGCCGTACATCATCTTTTCTCCATAGGCGCCGTACTTCGTCATCACCTTGCGATCCGGGTCGCACAACAGTGTGAAATTCAGTTTGTACTTGCCAATAAACTTCTGGTGCGACGCTTCATCGTCGGCGGAAATACCTAGAACGACTGTATTGGTTTTATCCAACTGTTTCGATAGATCACGAAACCCTTCCGCTTCCAGAGTACATCCCGGGGTATCATCCTTGGGATAGAAATACACCACGACGTACTGGCCACGCAGATCTTTCAGTGCCACCTTGTCACCATTGGCATCTTTTAACGTAAACAGCGGTGCTGCCTTACCTTCTTCTACTGACATAATTATTCCTTTCTAAAATGATTGTTTTCAGGCTTTGTTGATGGTTGTATCGCATCATCGTCGATCAGAACACGATGCGCTGGCCCTTCCAGATCGTCGTACTGGCCACTGCGGATGGACCACATAAATATCCATACAATAATACCCACCAGTATCAGCGACAGCGGCAATAACAGGAAGATAATGTCCATTCAGCGTTTTAACCTCAGTGCGTTGGCAACTACCAAAAGTGAACTGGCCGACATACCAACTGCCGCCATCCATGGTGATACATAACCCATCGCCGCTGCTGGCACCGCACACAAATTATACACCAGCGCCCAGAGTAGATTCTGGCCGATCACGCTGCGGGTTCTACGTGCAATCGATATCGCGAACCCGAGCGATTGCAGTTGGTCTGACATCAAGATTAAATCGGCGCGCACCTGTGTCAAACTTGCCGCGGTACCCATTGCCACGGAAACATCGGCTACACCCAGTACCGGCGCATCGTTAACACCGTCCCCCACCATCACGACAACATCCCCTCGTGCCTGCATGGCCTTGACACGCGCAAGTTTGTCGTCGGGCGACAATCGACCCTCGGCCGCGGTTATCCCCAAATCCAGAGCAACTCGGTTAACCACACCAGATTTATCACCACTCAACAAACTGACCTTGGCTTGTGAGATCAAGGCTGCAATCAAATCCTGCGCGTCCTTTCTTGGATGATCGTGTAAAAAGAACCGGCACAAAACCTCACTCTCGTCGGCCAACACAACCTCTGTCATCTCTGCATGGTGTGTCTGGTTCTGAGAGAGGTCATCAAAATCCAACGCACATTGGTTTTGAACATAGTCCGGGGTACCGAGAAACAATCTTTGTCCCTCGACCGAACCGACAAGACCGGAGCCTGGGTAGTTATGTGTATCACTTACCGATAGGGCTGTAACTTTGCCAATATAATCAGTTAGGGCCTTCGCCACAGGGTGTTCGGATTGGGCTTCTAACGCTGCCACTCGCTGCAGACAGTCCGCGCGTGACAACGAACCTGATATTTGGCACTCGACTACGTCGAGCCGACCTTCCGTCAAGGTACCTGTCTTGTCGAACACGAAATGATTGGCCCGCGCCAACGTCTCTAACACACCGCCACCCGCGATCAAAACTCCACGTTCCAACAATGCGCCGCTGGCCGCTGCGATTGCGGTTGGCGTTGCCAAAGACAATGCACAGGGGCAGGTGACCACCAACATGGATATCACAATCGGTAACATGCGATCGGGATCCATGTACCACCAATACACAGAAACCCCGGCAGCAATCACTAGCAATACAACAACAAACCACTTGGCCACCCGATCCGCGAGGCGGGTAATAAACCGTTTTTCCATCTGCGCCTGCTCCAGCAGGCGCATAATTTCTGACATCACACCGAGTCCAGCGCTTTGCGTCACGCGGATCTGCAATGGACTATCAATATTGGTACTGCCACCCACCACTCGATCATTCAACGACTTGATCAGTGGCTGGCTCTCCCCGGTCAACAACGATTCATCGACACCCGATCGTCCATCAACGACCACACCGTCAATCGGTATTGCCTGCCCTGGCCGCACCAATACTCGATCATCGGGCTGCAAATCACCGACCGCGACCTGTTCGTATTCGCCGTTGTCCAACAATAGACTGGCCACCACAGGCAAGGCACAGCCCAAACGCTCGGCCTGTTCAGCACTCTTCTTGCGCGCGGTCAGTTCAAAGTAGCGACTCGCGAGCAGGAAAAACACGAACATGGTGATGGAATCAAAATACACATATCCAACCTGCGTCAACATTGCCCACAGACTGGCCCCCGCCGCGACCACTATCCCCAAGGATACCGGTACATCCATACCGACCCGGTGATTTGCAAGATCGCGCCATGCGGATTCAAAGAAGGTTCTGGCGGAAAATAAAACAACGGGCAGCGTCAACAGCAGGCTCGCCCAATGCATCAATGCGGCATAACGTCGATCCATGCCGGTCCAATCGCCCATATACAACGCGACCGACAACATCATCACCTGCGCACCCATCACCCCTGCCAAACCCAGTCGCCGCAGGTGCACCTTGCGTTCGCGCTCAAACTGGGCCTGTTGGCGCTGAGGGTCATACGGATGCGCCGCATAACCAATCGCTCGAATCGCCGCGAGTACATCACTGAGAGCAACCTGATCGCTGTCCCAACGCAGGTGCGCTCGATGGGTTGCGTAGTTGGCCTGAAAAGACTCAACCCCGGGTATCTTGCCGACCTGCATCTCGTTGAGCCAGATACAGGCGGCACAGGTAATGCCTTCCAGTATTAGCGACGTATGACGAATCGAGGCATCTTCTTTAATAACAAAAGAAGCCTGCACATCGTCGCGGTCATATAACTTCGCCTCACGCAGAAATTCGGGGACCAATTCCTCACCCGTAACCGATGAGCCATCTCTCTTTATATAGAAATCTTCGCAGCCAGCGTTTACAATTGCAGAGGCCACCGCGGCGCACCCTACGCAACACATCGGTTGGTCTATTGCATGAATTCGAACCGCGAGTTCAACCGGGCCACGCGTCGATAAACCGCAGTGAAAGCAATAATCGTCTGTGCTGTTGGTCGACATAGTTAAGAAGTTGAATTACCTGATGATAACCGGGGTCAGATTGGGCATGAATACATGGCACTAAACTCTACCCTATTCCGTCAACATCCATACTTATTGGTTGACGGTTAATAAGAATATTAACTATATTATAATTAATTAATCTATCTGGCATAGACTTAGCGTATTCCACGAGAATGTATCATAGGGTTTACACACCGAAAACGAGGGGAATCAACCATGATCCTGGAACATGTATGGGGACTGTTTAGCCATCCCAAGGAAGAATGGGAGAGCATCCGCCATTCGCACTGTACGGTCGGGCGCTGCTATGCCGTACACGTGCTGCTGCTGGCGGCCATCCCTGCCGTTGCAGGTTACGTCGGCACCACTCAGGTCGGATGGACCATCGGTGCGGGTGATCCGGTCAAACTCGCAACTGACTCCGCGGGCCCGATTTCAGCGCTGTTTTACCTCTGCATGCTGGTCGGGGTTTACTCCATTGGCATGATGATTCACTGGATGGGCCAAACCTATGGCGCCAACCCGGTGCGCTCACAATGTGTCATTCTCGCAGCGTACACCGCAACACCGCTGTTTTTGATCGGCATAACCGGATTCTTCCCGATCCTGTGGCTGATGCTGATTCTGGGTCTGCCTGCACTCGCCTACACCGTGTTTCTGCTCTACACCGGACTTCCCATCATGATGGACATCGATCCAGAGCGTGGTTTTTTGTTCTCATCCGCCGTACTCGGCGTCGGTTTGGTTGCGCTGGTTGCCCTGCTCGCGGCCACAGCCTTGCTATGGGGCATGGGCCTCGAACCGCAATTCACTCGCTAACAGGAACTTACCCGTATGAGTAATCAGGATACTTATAACTACAAGGTCATTAGACAGTTTGCGGTCATGTCGTTGGTCTGGGCCGTTGTTGGTATGAGTGCTGGCGTGTTAATCGCCGCGCAACTAGCGTGGCCGGTACTTAATTTTGATACACCCTGGCTGACCTTTGGTCGCATGCGCCCGTTCCATACCAATATGGTGATTTTTGCCTTTGGTGGTAGCGCGTTGTTTGCGACCTCTTACTATGTCGTGCAACGAACCTGCCACGTTCGCCTGATTAGCGACAAACTCGCCGCCTTCACCTTCTGGGGATGGCAAGCGGTTATTGTCGCTGCGGCCGTCACTCTGCCGATGGGCATCACCCAGTCAAAAGAATACGCCGAACTCGAATGGCCAATCGACATCCTGCTTGGGATCGTCTGGGTCTGCTACGCCATCGTGTTCTTTGGCACCATCATGAAGCGAAAGATCAAGCATATTTATGTTTCAAACTGGTTCTACGGCGCATTTATTATTGTTGTTGGCATGCTACATATCGTCAATAGTGCGGTTATTCCCGTTGACCTGTCCAAGTCTTATTCCGCCTATGCCGGTGTACAGGATGCGATGATTCAATGGTGGTACGGTCATAACGCCGTCGGGTTTTTCCTCACCGCGGGGTTTCTTGGCATGATGTATTACTTCATACCAAAACAGGCTGGGCGTCCCGTCTACTCCTACCGTCTGTCGATTGTGCATTTCTGGGCAATCCTGTTTACCTATATCTGGGCAGGACCGCATCACCTGCACTACACCGCACTGCCTGACTGGACTCAATCGCTGGGCATGGTTATGTCCCTGATCCTGCTGGTGCCGTCTTGGGGTGGCATGATCAACGGTATCATGACGCTATCGGGGGCTTGGGACAAACTGCGTACTGATCCAGTATTGCGACTACTAATCGTGTCGATCTCGTTTTATGGAATGTCGACATTTGAAGGACCAATGATGGCGATCAAGACGGTTAACGCGCTGTCTCACTACACAGACTGGACCATCGGTCATGTGCACTCAGGTGCGCTCGGCTGGGTCGCATTAATTTCCATGGGTGCGCTCTACTATATGTTTCCACGTTTGTTTGGACGTGAGCTATACAGCCTCAAACTGGTTGAAGTTCACTTCTGGATGGCCACAATCGGTATCGTGTTGTATATCTCATCCATGTGGGTATCGGGCATCATGCAGGGCTTGATGTGGCGCGCAACTAATACCGATGGCACGCTGACCTACAGCTTTGTGGAGAGCGTTCAAGCCATGCATCCGTTCTACATCGTGCGTTGGTCCGGCGGCATGTTCTTCCTGCTCGGCACATTGGTCATGTGTTACAACATTTGGAAAACCATCAAGGGCACCACACCGGTTGAAGCACCCGTTCTGGCCCCGGTTGGCGCGCACTAGGAGTATCACCATGTCGACTTCACATGAGAAAGTAGAAACCAACATTGGCCTGATGATCATCCTGATACTGTTCGTGGTATCACTCGGCGGCCTTACGCAGATCGTGCCACTATTTTTTCAGGATTCCACCACCACACCGATTGAAGGGCTGGAACCCTATGGTGCGTTGGAACTGTCTGGACGTGATATCTATGTCAGTGAAGGCTGTTATCTGTGCCACTCGCAAATGATTCGGCCATTCCGCGCCGAGACCGAACGCTATGGGCATTATTCCGTTGCCGGCGAGTTTGTGTATGACCGTCCCTTCCAGTGGGGTTCCAAGCGCACCGGTCCAGACTTGCATCGCGTGGGTGGTCGCTACAGTGATGAATGGCATCGCGTGCATCTGATCAATCCCCGTGATGTCGTGCCTGAATCCGTGATGCCGGCCTACCCGTGGTTTGAAACCACACCGCTGGACGCATCGACTATTCAGAAAAAGATGGAAGTGTTACGCGTACTGGGGCATCCCTATACCGATGAACAAATAGCCAATGCGCCCGCCCTACTAGAGGGTAAGACACAACTGGATGCGATGGTCGCCTATCTGCAAGGTCTCGGCATCCATCTCAAGGTACGGAGATAGAACTATGGATATCAGTATCGTACATTCGATATGGACGGTTGTGGTCCTCCTCATCTTCACTGGCATTCTGATCTGGGCCTATAGCAGCAAGCATCGCCAAGAGTTCGAAGACGCTGGCAATATCCCACTGGAGGAAGACGACAGTCCACCAACGACAAAGGTATCCGGGGAGAATCATCATGGCTGATTTCACCAGCAGTTTCTGGACCTGGTTTATTTCCATTATTACCCTTGGCGGAATCCTGGGCTGCTATGCGCTGGTTCGCTGGATGTCTACCGGTAGTTCTGGCCCGAAAGACGAGACCGTAGAAACCATGGGTCATATCTGGGATGAAGACCTTGCGGAACTCAATAATCCATTGCCAACGTGGTGGCGCAATTTGTTTTACGCCACCATCGTATTCGCACTGGGCTATCTAGCACTCTATCCGGGCCTTGGTGAATTCAAAGGCCTGCTTGGCTGGTCGGCGATTAACCAGTATCAGGACGAAATGGATATCGCCGACGCACGATATGGGCCTTTGTTTGACAAATATCTGACACAGGATCTGGTCACCGTATCAGAAGACCCGACCGCCGGTCGGATGGGCGAACGTCTGTTCGTTACTTATTGCTCGCAATGTCATGGATCCGATGCGCGTGGCGCACGTGGTTTTCCGAACCTGCGCGACGACGACTGGCTCTGGGGGGGTGATGCCGAGACCATCAAACAAACCATTATGCACGGTCGAACTGGCGTCATGCCCGCATGGGAGTTACCCCTCGGCGGTACTGAAGGCGTAGCCGATGTTACCGACTACGTACTGAGTCTCAGTGGACGCAAGCATGATGCAGAGGCCGCACTGCGCGGCAAGGGAAAATTCATGATGTGTATCGGTTGCCATGGCATAGAGGGAACTGGAAATCCAATTCTGGGTGCGGCCAATCTGACCGATCGCATCTGGCTGCATGGGAGTACACGCCTGCGCATTGAGCAAAGCATTGGCCAAGGTCGACAGGGCCAGATGCCTGCCCACGCGGATTTTCTGGGCGAAGCCAAGGTTCACCTGCTTGCGGCCTACATCTACGGACTGTCGGAGAACTAGCCATGGCGATCGAATCCCCTGCAGACATTCCGGGCAAGTTCAAATGCATCGCGGTGCTGTGGCCATCGTTTGTTACCGCCGCTATCGCAACCGGTGTGTTTTTTTCCGCGTTTAACCCAAAAGAGTTGTTTCCCTTCGACATGGATGTGGAACTCAGCGAAATCGGTTACTACAGTATCGGTTTTTTTCTGTTCTGGCTACTCACCGCCGTATCGGGTTTTGGAACCTTGTATTACGCAATCAGCAATTGCCTGAACTGCACACCCGGAAGCAAGTTCAAGGACTGATGGTTGCATGGACGATAACGCGGGCAGATCACGGGAGGCCATTGCCTCTGAAGATCAACAGGTCGCACACTCTCTGTATGCAACTGCAGAGAAGATTTATCCGCGCCAGGTTCATGGGTTGTTTGCCAAGTTACGCGTTTCGGGAATTACGCTTCTCCTAACGATCTTCTATGGCCTGCCATGGCTAAGCTGGAACGGGCAGCAGATGCTGCTACTGGACCTTCCCGCACGTAAATTTCATATCTTTGGACTGGTTCTGTGGCCGCAGGACTTTATCTACCTTGCCTTCATGCTGATTATCGCTGGATTGCTGCTGTTCTTTGTGACCGCACTGGCGGGACGCGTGTGGTGTGGATATGCCTGCCCACAAACCGTCTGGACTGAGGCATTCCTGTGGGTCGAACGCAAAATCGAAGGTACGCCGTACAACCAGAAAAAACTCGATGCCGAGCCGATGTCACTGCGCAAGGCTACGCTTAAAATCACTAAACACACGATCTGGTTGCTGTTCTCACTGTGGACTGGATTCACATTTGTGGGCTATTTTTCGTCGATCCAAGACCTCGGCCTGCGCAGCCTGAGTATGGACCTTGGGGGATGGGAAGGATTCTGGATTTTCTTCTACGGCTTTGCAACCTATGGCAACGCCGGCTGGATGCGGGAGCAAGTCTGCCTGTATATGTGTCCATATGCCCGCTTTCAAAGCGCTATGTTCGATGTTGATACGCTGATTATCTCTTACGATAAATTGCGCGGAGAACCACGTGGCGGGCGCAAACGCAGTGATAACCCAACGGCACTGGAACTTGGCTCCTGCATCGACTGCACGCTATGTGTACAGGTATGTCCGACCGGCATCGATATTCGTAACGGTCTGCAGTACGAATGTATCGCCTGCTCGGCCTGTGTCGATGCCTGCGATGGTGTCATGGACAAGATGGGTTATGAACCAGGGCTGATTAAATATACAACCCAGAATGCGATTGATGGTAAACCAGACCGGATCATTCGCCCGCGCATCATTGTCTACGCCGTTATTCTTATGAGCATCATGGCGGGTTTCGTCTACTCGATAGATCAGCGCGTTGC
>DTRM01000038.1 GCA_012965975.1 Chromatiaceae bacterium
AAATATTGAATCGCCCCCAACCCACTAGACACTTTCCAGCCGTTCTTGGTTCAACAAGAACGTTGTCCGCCGAATACCGACAATAAAACATACAACGCTTCTGCTAACCAGTGGGAGTACAGAATCGAAACAATCGACGCGTGCCGTCAGAGAGTCCAGCCAGCGAAGAAGCGCCTATATTCACGGGATGGACGCAACCAAAATTATAGGCATCTCGCCACCACGATCGTGCAAAAACGAGATATAAAATTGGTCGAAATAGGTCGCTCAGGTTGGCGGTCCCACCATGCCTGACCTGAGCATCGAACAGATAACAACCGCCATAGTCTGGCAGAACCGAAATTGAATTACCAAGCGTCGGCGGTCCTTCATCAGTCGAATTATTGTGGTGGGTTCCCGGATAGACGCGAGTTGTTCCCGTTAGCGGCGAAAGCAATACCAAGGGGATCGACAACGTCACGGCATACGTAGGCATTGTGTTACAGATATCATAGTCGTCGAACAGCGGGGGATAGTCTCGGTGGATATGCTGATCCTTTGCCCCTGGGTAGGATGTCACCAAAACACTGGACGCTAGAATGTAGTCGTCCCCCAGTAAGTGCTGCAGAACCGGGGTCAGGTAAGAGTTAGAAAGAAGATTGTTGTTATCGAACGGATTTTCCAGTCGAGTCACTGCCTGTCGGCGCCGATCACCCACCTCGTTGGCCTGAACATCGGGTCTATCTGACTCATACTGTTCTACATAGGCTGAATAGAGTTGATCGATAAATTCTGTGGCAAATATGCCATTGAAGCCGACCGCGCCAATCTTCATCATCTGCGCGCAAATATGATCGACCGATGACTCTGAGAACCGCCCATGAGCCTTTTCGTCTGCATCTGCGACAAACATGTACTCTTCGATGTTCATGGGTTAATGCGTTCCTGTGTGTAGCAGGTGGCAATCCTGCCATGAACCGTATCGTGCCGCCATACCCAGCAGTAATATATCACCGATTTCATCCTATTCATCTGGAAATGCCCCGCACCCATTCCACATCCATCCAATTAGAGCCAGCCCCCGTCTATTCCAGTATTTCTTAGACAGGCAAGTTATCAACTGGCCAAAGCTGGCGTATTGACGGCAACAGGGCCCCAATGTCGATCAGCGCGATACGGATGGCGACGGCTTTGGCAACGTCTGTGATGCGGGTCTTAATAATGATGGGGGCGTGACGGTCGTCGATTATCTGAATGAGGCATATCTGTATCCCGTCAGCCCAAGTTGGACAAACTAGCCTGATATCTAACAGGGAATTATCAGCGACTCGTAGAATTCGTCAGTTACGACGCATCCAATTTTATTTACGGCACCACAAGACACTAGTTAGCAAACCAAACATCTAGAACACCGCAAACATAATCCTTTCACGTTTTAGTATTCGTGGAGTTAAGAATACTGCCCCTAAATCCCGGTTGATATTTGTTGCACTATGCGGTTCTGGTAGCCCGCCAATTCAGCAGCATCCATTCTAGTCGCGGCGGCTGGCTCAAGCTGATTGCCATTGTCTATCGGGACCAAATGGATGTGCACATGGGGCACCAGAAAGCCTTCTACCATCACACCAATCCGTTTGCACCCGAGTGCTGATTTAATCTGTGCCGACAGCCAGCGTACTTTCTGCCAAAGGTCATGATAAGCATCCGAATCCATGTCGAATATATACGAGGGAGAAGGGTTGGTCGGCACGATCAGGGTATGTCCGGGTGTGATTGGCTTGATATCCAGAAAGGCGCAGGCATCCTCATCCTCCCAAACAATGTACCCGGGTATTTCCCGGTCAATGATTTTACTGAAAATTGTTTTTTCCATTCCGCTTTCCTTAAGATTATTCAGGTACTCCCTGCCATAACATTTCATATCCCAGCTCGTAAGTGTCGTCGCAGAATTCTGCCAGCGCAGAAAACTTTTCCTTGAATATCTTGTCGGCATGCGATTTTTCATGCTGCTCAAACGACTTCCAGAAAGTCACAATGGCAAGTTCGCCCTGTTTGATTTTTGCGGCAGCAGACTTGTCATCTGGCGTTGCACCCACAGAGCCTTCTTTTGATACGAACCCGGAATACTTGTAGACCTGTCCTGCAATGAAGCCGCCTTCGTCATTCCCGTAGGTATTTTTCACCACGTTACACATTTCACCCAGCGCGAGCTCGACATCCGAGACAGTAACGCCGTCCTTGAGATCAACGACGTTAAACATCATGACGCAGCCAAAGGGAATTTCAATCGGTTCAAACATGTATTGCTCCTAGGTTCTGGTTGTTGCGAGTCGGGGGGGGGGGACAGTATACCTGTCTCTGGTACTATTCTCGGCGAGGAATCGGCGATGGTCGCCTGACTCTGTAGGTATGCCCTACAGAGACAAGACTGTATGGCGGAGAGAGAGGGATTCGAACCCTCGGTAGGGGTAAACCTACACACACTTTCCAGGCGTGCTCCTTCAGCCACTCAGACACCTCTCCGGAAACGGGCTTGAACCCGATCGCGCGAGGTTAAACGACTTCAGTGATGCTTGCAAATTTTCCGCTCTGATTCATCCATTTTCGATCAAACAAACAATCACTTACAGACATTCCCTGTGAAAACTGGTAAAAACTCAACGCGGCCTGATGATGGTCGATACCTCCATCATGGACATCACAATAAACAGACCTATGGGAAATCATGTCCACTATTGAATCGGGAGCCAGCGAGGGTCTCTTCGCGGTCGATAAATTAATTGAGACGGCGTATGCCACGGCAGGTGTTGGCGATCCGACAATCCTTGATACACCGGGACTGCGAGCCCTGAGTTACTCGCTGGAATGTTCCAACGAACGCGTCAATTTCATCGGTCGTAATCGCGCACAGAAAATGCTGTTGGAAACGCTGGTGAAACACCTGCGGGTAGATCATCATCTGACTCAACATCCGGAAATTCGTGACATCGAATTTCAAACCCCCATCTTTCTGGTTGCACCCTTTCGCTCGGGCACCACCCTGCTGCATCGCTTGCTGGCACAGGATCCCGCTCACCGCACACCGCGCCTGTGGGAGGCCTTGCAGGCACCGCCGGTCGAAACGGACTATCAGGGGTCGAGCGAATATTTTCAGAAAGACCCTCGTATCGCGATTGCACAAAAGTACATCAAGGCACGCGAACTCTTCACTCCCGACATCGCGGCGATGCACCCGACCAGCGTGGATGCACCGGAGGAATGTTTTGGCTTGCTTGAAACCTCGATGCTGTCGCACAGTTTCACATTCTATGCGCCGGTAATGGAATATCTGGACTGGCTCGATCAGCGCAGTAATGACGAGTGGAAAGCAAGCTACGCGCTATATGCCGATCAACTACGTCTGTTAATGTGGTGGTCACCAGCTCAACGCTGGGTACTGAAAACACCTTTTCATATGTGGGCCGTTGATGCGGTATGTGCAAATTTTCCAAACGCACTGGTCGTGCAACAACATCGCGAACCGGAAACTTGCATCGCCTCGTACTGTAGCCTGATCACCGCGGCCTATGGGCCGATCGGCGCCAAACTGGATGGTCAGATTATCGGCCAAATCGCGTTGCGCTACCTCAAGGATGCGCTGGCCCGCAATGTTGCTGCCCGCAACCAGCTTGACTCAAAACAGTTTATTGATATCGACTATAAAGAACTAATCAGCGACCCCATCGGTTCGGTGCGACGGGTCTATGCCGCGATCGATCAACCGTTCACACCCGATCTTGAGCAACAAGTGAAATCATGGATGGAGGAGCAGTCTGGACATCGAAAAGGCAATCCACACAAATACTCGTTGAAAGATTATGGTCTGGACCTAGATGAGGTCAATGAGGCATTCGCACAGTACCGTGCGTTCTGTAACTAGTGTACCGTGCTTGCAAACAACTCAAGAAACTTACCGTAACCCTTATCCTGCAATTGTTCCTTAGGAACAAAGAGTAGAGAGGCAGAATTGATGCAGTAACGCAGACCGGTGGGTTGTGGCCCATCGGTAAAAATGTGTCCTAAATGAGAATCTGCCGTTGCACTTCGCGCCTCGACACGCTTTATAAAGAAGGCATAGTCCTCGTGTTGGGTAACTGCCTCAACCTGAATCGGACGTACAAAACTGGGCCAGCCGGTGCCCGATTTAAATTTATCGGTAGAACTAAACAGCGGTTCGCCTGATACGATGTCGACATAGATCCCGTCGCGCTTGTTGTCCCAATACTCGTTGCTAAACGCACGCTCGGTCCCCTCTTTCTGCGTAACTTCGTATTGCAACGGAGTTAATGTTTTGCGCAACGTCATATCGGATGGTTTAACGAAGGACTGCTCGGCAGCATAGATCGCTACCGTCTTGGCGCCGACTGCGTCTACCGAAGTATCCGCCACGCCGCGTTCAAAAAGAACAAACAGACTAACGCCTACAATCAGAAAAGCTGAAATAATGGGCACTATTTTCATAATCGTATCCTGTAAAACAGAAAGCTACTCTAACAATTATAGTCGCCCCCGGTTATCACAAAATAATCACGGTTCCGAAGGCATTAGCTGAACTGACAGGATCGATAGCAGGCAATAGGCCAGAAAATAGTAAAAACCCGTCCCAAATTCGGCAGTCAACGAAAATAGTTGCTCGGTGTGCTGGGTTGCGTTGGTCGCCATATAGGCCACAATAATCGCCACAAGAAAGACATCGGCCATCGACCATTTACTGATCAAGTTACTGACGTTGATACCCATCGACCGCAGACGCCCCTCGCGCCGAAGATGCACCATTATCACCAGGATACCTTTTAAAACCGGAATAATGACGCTGAACATCATGATCGCGAAACCGACGAAATACTGATGGGCGTTAAACAACTCTTGCACTGTGCCGAGTATGCTACGAGTCTTTTGATAAGCCGGAACCTCTCCCTGAACGTCCATACGATCGATTAATCCGGCTGCCATCGACTTGATCATATTATTGAGATTCTCGTTGCTCAGAATCGTTTCCTTGCCCAACTCCATCATCTCGGCCTTGTCGACGGTGCCCGTCAACGATAGCATTGGCTGCGTCAACCCGGGCACTAACAAGACGTAGGCAAGCAATAAAACTAACAGTCCTATTTTACTTCTCATTGGTCTAGCCGGAACCCCAATAGGCCGTGCCGACACCCGCACCGAGATCCGCATCGTATTCCCTCCAGAAATCGATGTCAGCGAGCGCATCCACACGGCCGTGAACCCTCCAACAAGGCAGACCTTGAGGATAACCCGTCAACGACCTCGTTGCGTCAAGACTCGCCTCCCCCGCCAGAATCAAAGCGTCTTGTGGATCCGGATATTGATCGAACCTGTACTCGCTCATGATCTGGTTCAGGCGATTCCACACACGTCGGGTGGGTTCCGGCACTTGCAGCGGAATGGGGCGAAACGGCGTAATGTTCTCGCGTGGACCTGCTTTCATGTGGGTTCCTGTGGGGAAAATCCTGCAACTATAGAAGCTTATCGGGCTTATGGTGGAACAGCTTTCAAACCGCAGGAGCGGGCTTACCCGCGAACAGGGGGCCCATAGAGGTTTGCGGGCGAGCCCGTTCCTACAACGGTAACTTCAACTGAGCCCGAAATGCTTTAAACAACTTGGCTATGCCATCTGTCGCGTCCCCGCGTGTCTGTAGCTCTTGCCCAATGGATGCCTGTAATTGCCTCACCGCGCGCAATAACTCATCGCCGTCAATCGACGTCGGTATCTGCGGGGCCTCATCAACAACCTTCACGCCCTCCAACTCCACTACCGCTGAACGCGCAAATAATTTTTGTTGCGCACCTGAAAGATTGGAACCAATCAATGGCGATACCTTGCGATACAACTCACCATCGATACGGAAACTTTCCCCTACCTTGATGTCAGAAAATCTCATCTTGCTTTAGCCATAATCACACCGTCATCCATGGACATAAAAAAGGCAGCCTGTGGCTGCCTTTGCTGGATATCGGCAAACGATATCAATAACCGCCCTTACGCGTGCTCTTTGGCAGACCTGCAATCTTGCGACCCTGCTTACTTGGCATGCCAGGAAACATTTCATACATTTCCTTGCTGCTGACCTTGCTGCCCCAGACCTTGCCCATAGCCTTGGAAATGCCGCGCTCGTTGGGCTCGTTACCACCGTTGTCGACGTGCTCACCACGTAGATAATTGACCACGTCCCAATGCTTGTCCGTCATCGGCAACTCTTCGTCGTCGGCAATCGCCTGCGCCACATCCAAATCCCAATCATTCACACTTTCCAGATAACCGTCTGCTGTACAGTCGACGGTTTTCCCATTCACCTCATAAGCCATGACTCGCGCTCCTAAATAGACCAATTAATTGATAATTCGTTGAATTTCGATCTTGGGACGGATTTTACCCGATTTGACTTCAAAAGTGCGGAATACGAACAAAATAGCTATGTTTAATCGAGGGTTAGAGACTAATTACCAGCCCTGATCCGGACAATTCAGACCCCTACTCTGGTATCGTAGTTTTAACCTTACACACCCGCCAATGCCGCCCATGTCCGATCTCTTCACCGTCACTGCCCCGCTATTAATTCGTTATCCCAACGGCGCAACCCGCGTCATGGCAGAAAAATTTCCACACCCCAAGGGAATGCTATTTTTCGAACTGTTCTGGAATAAGGGCAAACCGGCAGACACGATCCATCTGGTTGAGGGCGGCATCAACGGCGACGGCCCATGGAAGATCGGTGACTGTGTGATCACGGTGCTGGGGTATCAACACACCAACCCGGAAGAAGCCACAGAACTCGACCGTTGGATGGCCTATCTATCGATAGCGGGCGACGAGTATCCATCCATTGAAGTCATCGATCATATCGCCCGACAAAACGGCGCCGAATTTTCCAACAAGAGATAAAAAAGCCCACAACACGGTGGGCTTTTAAAGCTTGCAGGTTCGAGCTTGGCGCGAGCTACTTTTTCGCTGCCTCACGCTCCTTTACTTCCTTGATCACGTCTTCAGCAATATTCTTGGGGCAGGCTGAATAGTGTGAAAATTCCATCGAGAACTGACCTCGACCCGAGGTCATGGTGCGCAAATCACCGATGTAACCAAACATCTCACTCAGGGCAACGTCTGACTTGATGCGCACACCCGTGGTACCTGCCTCCTGTGACTTGATCATGCCACGACGACGGTTCAAGTCACCAATCACGTCACCGACATGATCTTCGGGCGTGAACACGTCGACCTTCATAATCGGCTCGATCAACTGCGGGCCCGCTTTTGGAATCGTTGACCGATACGCGGCTTTCGCCGCAATCTCAAACGCGACGGCGGACGAATCAACCGCGTGATAAGCGCCATCGGTGAGTGTTATTTTCACATCAAGTAGTGGGAACCCGGCAAGCGTGCCGACTTCCATGCTCTTGGAGAAACCCTTTTCAACCGCGGGCCAGAACTCACGCGGCACATTACCACCGGTGACCTTTGATTCGAATACGAATCCACTACCCGGCTCACCTGGCTCGACGATGTATTCGATCTTACCGAACTGACCGGAACCACCTGTCTGCTTCTTATGTGTGTAGGTATCTTCAACGCGCTGGGTAATGGTTTCGCGATAGGCGACCTGTGGCGCACCCACTTCGACTTCCACACCATGCGTACGTTTCAGAATATCAACCTTGATGTCGAGATGCAGTTCACCCATGCCCTTGATAATGGTTTCGCCACTGTCCTCGTCGGTCTCAACGCGGAAGGAAGGGTCTTCCTGAATCATCTTGCCCAATGCAATACCCATCTTCTCAGACGCAGCCTTGTCTTTAGGCGCAATCGCGATCGAGATAACAGGATCGGGAAAAACCATAGGCTCAAGCGTCGCGGGTTTCTTCGGATCACATAATGTGTGTCCGGTCTGTACGTTCTTCATGCCAACGATAGCAACGATATCACCGGCCTGTGCCCCATCCAGTTCCTCGCGGGAATCGGCATGCATTTCAACAATACGACCCACACGTTCGGTCTTGCCGGTGAAGGTATTTAAAATTGTCGAGCCCTTTTCGAGCTTGCCGGAGTAGATACGGATAAAGGTCAGCGCACCGAAACGGTCGTCCATAATCTTGAACGCCAGTGCGCGCAAGGGGTAATCCACTTCGGCCAAAGCAAAACCACCGGTTGCATTACCGTCGAGATCAATCTCCGGTTGAGCATCAACTTCTAACGGGTTAGGCAGATAATCGACGATGGCATCCAGAATCAACTGCACACCCTTGTTCTTGAATGCGGAACCACAATAGGTCGGAAAGAAATCCAGAGCGATCGTACCCTTGCGGATACAACGTTTGATATCTTCCAGATTGGGCTCAACACCATCCAGATAAACTTCCAGTAGATCATCATCCTGCTCAACGGCCATTTCGATCAGTTGCTCACGATACTCTTCGATCTTGTCCGCCATATCGGCAGGTGGCTCTTCGACGCGATAATTGGACGGATCACCTGAGTCGTCCCATATCCAAGCCTTGCGCGTCAGCAGATCAACCACACCGACAAAATCATCTTCGGTACCGATCGGCAACACCATCACCATCGGGTTCGCGCCCAGTACTTTTTTGATCTGCTCAACCACACGATAGAAGTCCGCGCCCAGACGATCGAGCTTGTTGACCAAAATGATTCGCGCAACCTCAGAGTCATTGGCATACCGCCAGTTGGTCTCTGACTGGGGCTCAACACCACCGGAGCCACAGAACACACCGACGCCACCGTCCAGCACCTTCAGTGAACGATAAACCTCAATCGTGAAGTCCACGTGTCCTGGGGTATCAATAATGTTGAGGCGGTGATCCTTCCAGAAACAGGTCGTCGCCGCTGACTGAATCGTAATGCCGCGCTCGCGCTCCTGATCCATAAAATCGGTGGTCGCTTCGCCATCGTGAACCTCACCAATTTTATGGGTCTTACCCGTCAGGTGGAGGATACGTTCAGTGGTGGTGGTTTTACCGGCATCCACATGGGCAAAAATACCAATGTTTCGGTAGAGGGCAAGATCAGTCATTTTCGTTACTCTAAAGTTTAATAATCACAAACAAATACTGCTGCCGGTTCCCATTTTTACGGCTAAACCGGGCGACGCAAGCGTTTTACCAGCCCACAAACGCTATCGACAGCATCACTAGAAAATCGTTAAGCGATTGATTTGCTTAACTTAGCCGGGGTCACGCCCAACCACACGGAATATAAGGCGCAGAGTATCTCACACTCCTCCCTGTGGACTCGACCGTTTTCTTGTTTTCTTTAGAAAAAAGCCCGCCTAAGCTACATACCGTTGCTAAATTTGTCGTGATGGATCTCGGTGGTTTCCCGCATCGGCTTCAACGCTCGGGCATAACCGACCAAAATACCGGTGGCCCAGGAGATGCGCTCGCGGAAATAGGCGTCTGCGTCCACATCGTTGTCCTCAACAGCGTCGTTCAGGAGGCGTTCAACGTTACGCAGGATCAGCTGCTCGGGGATGTAACAAAGCCGGTTGTTTTTGTAACTGCTCATGCGCAGTTCAGCGACCGGATACGCGCCCCCGTCGGCCGACGATACCGTCGTAATCAAGGCTGGCTTGTGCCCAAGCTCGAAGCGATTAAACAACAAAAAGAAATTCTTCAACCCGGCGGGAACCTGGCCATGCCATTCCGGTGAGACAATGACGAAACCATCGGTGTCGTTCAATTGCTCGCGCAGAGGCGCAAGGCGCTCGTTCCATTCTGGATTGTCTTCCCACAGGGATTGGTCCCATAAAGGCAAGGGGTTATCTGCCAGTGTATACAGCCAAGTCTCGACATCGTCGTGCTCCGTACTCAATACCGTGTCGATGTAGCGGGCTACCTTCTCACTTTGCGACGGGTTGCGGTGGCTGCCGCTGATAATAGCCAGTTTCAAGGTTCGCTCCTCTCTATATAACAATGTGTCGAACCATAGACAGATTGGAAATCTATAGCAACGCTGGTGTAAGGTATCGTTGTGCTCGAGCTTACCTTAATCCGCCATGCCAACGCTCAAACGAACAGTGTGTCGGGTAACGATATTGATCGTACCCTGAGCGCCAAGGGTCGCGCCGATACCGCACGGGTCGGGCAACGTCTAGGCGACTGTGATCGCCATTTTGATTTAATTCTGAGCAGTAGCGCACCACGTGCGCTCGAAACCGCCGCGATTATGGCATTGGCAACGGGGCATTCCGACGAGGCCATCACCGCCGTCGATTCGCTGTACTGCGCCGACGTGGATACCTTGCTGAATTCTGTTAACAACCTCTCACCTGCCATACAGTCCGCTGCGTTGATCGCGCATAATCCGGGGCTGGCAGAATTCTGTGGCTGGCTCTGTGGGCAAGACAAAACCCACATGCCCACCTGCTCAGTCGCGACGATTCGACTCGACGTTGAGGATTGGATGGCGGTCGGCCCGGGTAGTGGCCAACTCACCGACTTCGACTATCCCGCCAAATAACAGCCGACCAGAGTAATCCGCCTGTAGGAGCGGCCTCTTAGCCGCGAACCTTCCCCCCTGCGCGGCCAAATATACGGATTTATAGCCATAAGTGTATTGTGAATTTAAATTTCGGTTTGTACTTATGTATTGTTGAGTCTATACTTACGATTAACTGTAATTGACGTAGCGGTATTGTTTGCTATAACATTTTGTTTTTCAACAAGTATCCTCGACTCCAACGTCGCACAGGATCATCAATCGACCGGAGTAGTGCTTTGAAAAAATCGAATTTACTGGTCGCACTGGCGATAGCCACTGCAGTAACCGCCCAATCAGCTCAATCAGCCCCTGGCATTCCCCCTGATTACGGGTTTCGCGTCCATAGTGATGCCAAAGTCGAACTCGGCAAAAACCTGTTCTTCGACAAAATTCTTAGTGGCAACAAAAATATAGCTTGCGCCACCTGCCACCACAGCCACACGGAAACAGGCGACGGCCTGTCTCTGCCAATCGGTGAAGGCGGCCGAGGATTGGGTGTTGCTCGTAATGTGGGTAGCGGTGCTGACTTGGTGCCTGGACGCCTCCCCCGCAATGTACCAGCGCTCTTCAACCTTGATTCCACTCACTTTAATTTGATGTTCCACGACGGACGTCTGGTTGCCGATTCATCTGAGCCCAGTGGATTTAAAAATCCCGCCGGCGCCAACCTGCCGACGGGTCTTGATAGCGCACTCGCGGCACAAGCTATGTTCCCCGTCCAGGACACCACTGAAATGGCCGGACAAGCCGGTGAGAACTCAATCGCAGATGCAGCCGCTGCAAATAATCTGGCGGGAGCCGGTGGCGTTTGGGAACAACTCACCAATCGTTTGCAGGCAAACCCTGCCTACGTTGACCTATTTGTTGATGCCTATGACGACGTCGACTTCGCATCCGACATCACCTACGTACACGTCGCCAATGCCATCGCCGCATTTGAAGGGCAGATGGGTCTCGCCAACAACAGTCCATACGACCAGTTCCTGGCTGGTAATCGCGGCGCGATGAGTCGTAACCAGAAAAAAGGTATGGGTCTATTTTTCAACGGCGACAGAAACGGCCAGAACTGCGCCAGTTGTCATAGTGGATTGTTCCAGACCAGTCACGGCTTTAACGCCATCGCCATGCCTCAGATCGGCGGCGGTCGTGGCAACGGCTTTGATGGACACGATGATTTTGGTCGTGAGCAGGTCACCGGCGATCCAGCGGATCGCTTCAAGTTTCGTGCGTCCACACTGCGTAATATTGCCTTGACCGCACCCTACGGTCATGACGGCGCCTTTAACAGCCTGCGCGCTATCGTCGAACACCACATGGACACGGTCACCAGTCTCTATAACTACGACCGTAGCCAAGCTGTGTTACCCGCCCATCCAACGAAAAGTGCCGATGACTTTATCGTGATGGATGACCCTGTTCGTGTTGCGGCAATCGCTGCGGCCAATGAACTGCCTCCGTACACGTTTACTCCGAAGCAGGTAGATCGAATCCTGGACTTCTTGAATGCCCTGACGGATACCGGCAGCATTGACCTGCGTGCCCACACACCAGCCAGCGTTCCCAGTGGATTGCCACTGGCTGACTAAGGTTCCGACCTTATAGGGAACGCTACCGAGGGAGCCACGTTTGTGGCTCCCTTTTTTATGTCCATGGATGGACGGTATGTCGCAAAGAGGCAGGGATGCCGATGCGACGTCCTTCGAGACACCCTCGAAGGGGAGAGAAGACAATTCTGTCCCCGGCTCGGGGTTCGCTCACGTATAATAGTGTGATGAACTCAACCAATTTTTATTCGACGACCCAAGCTGGTGACGAGTGGCAGTCTATCGCGCAAGCTTGCGTCGAAACCTTTGCCAGCGATCTCGTAGGTTTCAACCTTGGCTTTCTCTACGTCACCGATGCGCTTGCCGATGATCTCGGTGCGATTCTCGACTATTTTAAGACCCAAACCGGGATTGATCATTGGTACGGCAGTGTCGGCATGGGAATTTGCGGCACCGCAATCGAGATTTATGACGAACCTGCGATATCCGTTATGGTGGCGAACGTGCCTGATGACAGTTTTCGTACGTTGCCGGTGGTGGCGCAGGATTTGTCCGCGATGTTGGCCGCTAACCACGAATGGATAACGCAACACGACGCACGCTTTGGCGTCGTCCACGGCGACCCCGCCAATCCGCACGTTTCACAATTGATTGAAGCGCTGGCAAACACTCTGGAGGCTGGCTTTCTCGTCGGTGGCCTAAGCTCATCCTCCTCCGACACCCACCCTCAAATCGCCGAGTCGATGTGTTCCGGCGGACTGTCTGGCGTACTACTGGGCGCAGAAATACCGGTTATTACCGGCTTGTCCCAAGGTTGCAGTCCGATTGGGCCGAAACACATTATCACCGAAGCCGAGCGCAACGTGCTGGTTGAAATTGACGGTCAACCCGCACTCGATGTGTTTCGCGAAGACATTGGCGAAATCCTGTCGCGTGACCTTTCTCGAGTGGGCGGTTACATCTTTGCGGGTTTTCCCATCCCCGGTTCGGATACGGATGATTATCTGGTCCGCAATCTGGTCGGCATTGACGTTGAACAAAAACTGGTCGCGGTGGGTGACCTTATCGAAAGCGGAGACCCGGTGATGTTTTGCCGTCGCGATTCCGATACCGCGCGCGCCGACCTGCAACGGTTACTGGATAATCTGAAAAAACGTGCGGGCGATACCGTACCCAAGGCTGGCCTTTACTACTCCTGCCTTGGGCGTGGTCGCTATCAGTTTGGTGAAAATTCCGAAGAGCTAAAAATGATCCGTGACACATTGGGCGACTTCCCACTCTCGGGTTTTTTCGCCAACGGTGAGATCTCACACAATCGGCTGTATGGGTATACCGGGGTACTCACACTGTTTCTGTGAAGTCCCTCCTGCCCGCAAAAAGAAGTGGGACTTCGTCCCGTTAAACCTTTGCTCTACGCCGTGCAACACCAGCGAGACCAACAAGACCTGAACCAAATAACCAAACGGCTGCGGGTACGGGTACCGCAGACACATTGCTGATGTGGATCAAGGTCTATCCATATCCCCATATTTTGACGATAGTGGGCAATAAATCGGTACCGTGTTAAACCAAGGCAAGATTTAGGCCATAAAAAACTACGCTGTTATTTCAATGACTTAATCGTGGATCAACCTCGTCATCGCAGGATTCGTTAGGCGAGTTTAAAAACCCCTGATAAACCATTATCATTGCGATATGACCGACTTGCCGCTTATTGGAAACTGGGACCCCATCGCCCAGCTATATTTTCTCGCCTTTTTTCTGTCTGTTTTCTTCGGCGGCGTTGCCCGCAAGACCGAGTTCTGTCCGCTCGGCGGGGTGGCCGACCTACTGCAAACCGGCCATAGTGGTCGGTTACGCATGTATTTCTTTGCGATTGGTATCGCGATTCTCGGTGCGGCGCTGCTGGAGGCGAGCGGCCTGCTCGATTTCGACAACACTCGACCGCCCTATCGTATGTCCCAGTTCCGCTGGACGGGCTATATGGTCGGCGGCATGCTGTTTGGCGTGGGCATGACCCTGTGTCGTGGGTGCGGTATGAAGAACATGATCAATCTCGGCAGCGGGAATCTGAAGGCGGTGATCGCGATCCTTGGCATGGGCCTTGCGGCGGTGCTGCTGCTCTACGTCGAAGGTGTGTACAACGACTACTTTCTGTCGTGGATGATGCCGCTGACACCGGATCTCGCCGAATGGCAAATCGAGCATCAGGATCTGGGCAGCATCGCGGCGGCGATCACCAACGGCGACGTACGCACTCTCAGGCTGGTGATTGGTTTGGTTCTGGCCGCCGCGCTGATTCTGTTCGCCTTTCGCTCAATCGACTTTCGTCAGCGTCGCAATAACCTCATCGGTGGCCTGCTGATCGGCCTGACCATTCTCGGGGCTTTTTATCTCAGTGGTGGGCCGCTCGGCGAACTGGCGCAGGAAACCTCGGATTTTATGGATGAACCGCAAAACGGTATGGGCATGCAGTCCTATACCTTTATCCGTCCCATGGGCGACATGCTGTATGTGGCCTCCAATCCTATGTGGTATCTGGTGACGTTCGGGCTGGTGATGTTTATCGGCGTTGGCGCAGGGTCGGTATTGATATCGCTGTTCACCAGCGGGTTTCAACTGCAATGGTTTGCCAACCCGATCGAAGCGGTTCGCTATCTGATCGGCGGCCTGATGGTCGGACTCGGCGGTATACTCGGCATGGGATGTACGCTAGGTCAGGGACTGGCCGGTACCTCGACGCTGGCGCTGGGTTCGTTTCTGAATGTTGCATCATTGATTGTCGGCGCCGTAATCGGCATCAAGATGCAGCGGCGCTTTATGGATGATCATGAGATACCAGATTGATCGGCGCGGGATGTCGTATACAATAAGCGCAAATATCAACGGCCGTCGGTTGGGCGAAAGTCCGTAGCTGTTCGGAATAGATCCCATCACCCTCTCCCTGAGGGAGAGGGTGTTTGTTCTGCGCCGCAATCGGCTCCGTCGAAGTCCAAATGCAGGCAACCTCCAGGAACGTTAAATGAACGAATCAATCGGCAGTGCCCTGATTAAGAACTTTTTGGGCCAAGCTCCCGTCTGGTACAAACAGACCATTATCGCCTTTCTGATTCTGAACCCGCTGGTGCTCTACACACTCGGTGCCACAACCGCTGGCTGGTTATTGATTGGCGAATTCATTTTTACCTTGGCCATGGCGTTAAAGTGCTACCCT
>DTRM01000039.1:0-582 GCA_012965975.1 Chromatiaceae bacterium
TTTGAGTGTGCCTTCGACTGGATTGGAGTCGATAAGTCCTTCACCGACCGTCTGAGCGAACGTTTGACGTAGAAGGGTCTGGTATTTATCGTTGGCCGCCGTTTTGAGAATTTCTTTACGCGTTTGGACAGGTCAGTGGCTTTCCGCGCGGATCGACCGCCGATATCCGTGGTCGGCCGGTGGTTGAGACGATGACCGCGCGCGGCTCAGCCTTTCCGGAGGTGCTGCAGATGCGGTAGGTGCCATTGCTCCATGAGGCATGTCCATCCGGCAGAAAAGACAGTTGGGTGCGACCACGACTGGAATGTACTTGGGTCTGGTCATCATCGCTTTGATGGATCGCCAGAACCGCTTCTTCTGGATCTAGGCGGCGGTTTTCGTTGCTATCCACATAGGTCAGCCAGCCGTGATCCCAATTTGTCGAGGGTTGGCACTGATTATTTTCCGTACTCGGGCACAGCGCGACCCGCGATTGACGCATGATCGCCTCGGTGCGGGCATAGTTAATAAACGTCATCAGGCTGTTGGTCTCGGCGGTAACGGCGTGCTTAGCGATCATGCCGGCGAGGGTGGGGGTGCCAA
>DTRM01000039.1:592-15152 GCA_012965975.1 Chromatiaceae bacterium
GAGTATTGACAGTCCAACCAGTGATTCGATCAGTGTGATCCCGTTGGTTCGCGGTCTATATGGGGCGAGGCGGCCGGCTTGGGAGTGATTGATTTTCATGGGTATTAGTCTATTTACGGTGTCCGGTTGCGGGTATAGGATAATAAGCCATTAACATGTAAGAGAATTCTCAAGAAATCGACGGAAAACCGTGATAAACTTACGGCTATATCATATTCGTTACAATGGACGAAAACGGGGGAGATATGATGCTGGATCAGTCTTATATTCAGGGGGTAATTACAGGGATTACGGCTCGATTGTCGAAAAACGGCGTCGAACTGCATGCAATCGATCAATACTCGGTCCATCTTGGCGACGAGATGGATGTGCTGATTATTGCGCCACCTCAGGTTGTCGATAGCCTCGATGATGCCAGCCATAGCCTGTGTGAGTTGGTGGCGGTCGGTAAGGCCTGCGTCCATTTGGCGGCGGCAGAGACGCCGGAATACACGGCGTTAGAATACACGGCGTTATTTGAAGCCTTCGCACGCACGGAACAGATCTGCCTGCGGGGCAAAAAGGCCGACGCGGTGCATCGGGCGCACAAACCGAATCTCGATGCCAGAGCCAAGTCCAGACAACTGGCGGAATGGCATTGGTATCGCCGCAAGTGCGGTAACATGACCGCGATATCGCGTCTGATTGCACATGAGTTGGCGATGCTGGGTTTGATGAATCGCGATGGCAAGACATTCCAGCCAGCAACAATCCGTCGGTGGATACGTCCATTGGCACCGTCTGATCAAATGTCAGGATACCCAGTCGGTTAGGGGGCCTATCCCTGAATCGCAGCCTTGATCCGCTGCATCGCCTCGCGCAACACATCCATCCCGGTCGCGATTGATACGCGTACATGACCCGGCGCACCAAACGCGGTGCCCGGCACCAAGGCGACACCCGCCTGTTCAATCATATGTTCGGACAGCGCTAGATCGTCAGCGATGCCATCCATCTTGTCTATGACCTCACTGAGGTCGGGAAACAGATAGAACGTGCCATCGGCTGGCAAGCAGTTAACCCCATCAATCTCATTGAGTGCCTCAAGCACATAATCGTGTCGTTCCTTAAAGGCCACCAGCATCTCACTGACACAGGCCTGGTCACCTTCAAGAGCCGCTTGTGCGGCGACCTGAGAGATCGATGTTGGGTTGGAGGTGCTTTGCGATTGTACTTTCTTCATCGCCTTGATCAGATCCGCCGGTCCACCGGCATAACCGATGCGCCAACCGGTCATCGAATAGGCCTTGGATACGCCATTCAGAACGATGGTTCGCTTCATCAGCTCGGGACAGGCCATCACGATGTTACAGAACGGTTCGTCACTCCAGAGAATATGTTCATACATATCATCGGTTGCGATCATGATCTTTGGGTAGCCGTGCAATATTTCCCCCAGCGCGGTGAGTTCGGCTCGCGTGTAGGCCACCCCGGTGGGGTTCGATGGGCTGTTCAATACCAACAAGCGTGTCTTGTCGGAGATAGATGCGCGCAACTGGGTGGGTGTAATCTTGAAATTCTGTGATTGACTAGCGCTGACAATGACCGGTTCACCCCCGGCCAGCAGTACCATATCGGGATACGAGACCCAGTAGGGCGCGGGAATGATGACCTCGTCACCGGGGTTGATCATCGCCTGACACAGGTTAAAGAAGCTCTGTTTACCGCCACACGACACCAGGATCTGGTCGGCTTGATAGTCTAGGCCGTTGTCGCGCGAAAATTTTGTGATGATCGCCTGTTTCAACTCGGCGGTACCATCGACGGCGGTGTATTTGGTGAAGCCATTGTCGATGGCGGTGACCGCGGCCAATTTGATGTGCTTGGGGGTATCAAAATCCGGTTCACCGGCACCGAGGCCGATGACATCTTTGCCTGCCGCACGTAACTCAGCAGCGCGCGCGGTGACGGCGAGTGTGGGTGAAGGTTTGACTTTCTGAACGCGGTCAGAGAGCTGGATTTTCATGATAGGCCTCAAGTCCTGAAGGGTGACGATAGAGAACCGCAATTATGCGGTATTGGCGCGCCAAATTCGAGCAGAACAACATCGAATAACGGTATAGTGGGGAGATGTCTGAGCCCCGTCCATTTCAACTGCAGTCGCCATTTTCACCCGCGGGCGATCAACCTGAGGCGATTCGGCAGTTGACGGAAGGATTACAGCACGGCGAGGCGGCGCAGACCTTGTTGGGCGTGACCGGCTCAGGCAAGACCTTCACCGTCGCCAATGTGATTCAGAACCTGCAACGGCCAGCGATCGTATTGGCGCCGAACAAGACCCTCGCGGCACAACTTTACGGTGAGATGAAGGATTTCTTCCCGCGCAATGCGGTGGAGTACTTCGTTTCCTACTACGACTACTATCAACCCGAAGCCTATGTCGCGGCCTCCGATACCTTTATTGAGAAAGATGCGTCGATCAACGACCACATCGAACAGATGCGCCTGTCGGCGACTAAAGCGTTACTGGAGCGCAAGGATGTGGTGGTCGTGGCCACGGTATCCGCAATCTACGGTCTCGGTGATCCGCGCTCCTATCTGAACATGTGCCTGCATCTCACTCGCGGCGAGATTATCGATCAGCGTTCGATTTTGCGTCGCTTGGTCGAGTTGCAGTACAAACGCAACGACGTCGAGTTACACCGCGCGACCTTTCGTGTACGCGGTGAGGTAATCGATGTGTTTCCCGCCGAGTCGGATCGCGAGGCATTGCGCATTGAGTTGTTTGATGACGAAGTCGAATCGCTGGCCATGTTTGATCCGTTAACCGGTGAGGTGCTGCGCAAGATTCCGCGTTTCACGGTGTTCCCCAAGTCGCATTATGTGACGCCGCGTCAGACCATGTTGGATGCGGTCGAACTGATTAAAGTCGAGTTGGTAGAACGTCTGCGACAACTCGAGTCGGTTAATAAACTGGTCGAGTACCAGCGTTTGGAACAGCGTACCCGTTACGATATAGAGATGATCTACGAGCTGGGATACTGCTCTGGCATCGAGAATTATTCGCGCTATTTATCCGGTCGGAGTGAAGGTGAACCGCCACCGACGCTGTTCGATTACATCCCCGATAATGCATTGCTGATTGTCGACGAAAGTCACGTGACCATCCCACAGTTGGGTGGCATGTACAAGGGCGATCGCTCGCGCAAGGAGACCTTGGTCGAGTACGGTTTTCGCTTACCATCGGCATTGGATAACCGACCGTTACGCTTTGAGGAATTTCAGGAACGGGCACCGCAAGCAATCTATGTGTCGGCCACCCCTCGCGCATGGGAGCTTGAGCGATCGGGCGCCGTGGTGGAGCAAGTGGTGCGTCCCACCGGCTTGGTTGATCCCGACATCGAGGTCAAACCCGCGACCACTCAAGTGGATGATTTGTTGTCCGAGATTCGTAAGCGTGTGGCGGTAAAGGAACGTGTGTTAGTCACCACCTTGACCAAGCGCATGGCAGAGGATCTGACCGAGTATATGGATGAGCATGGTGTTCGGGTGCGATATCTGCATTCGGATATCGACACGGTCGAGCGCGTGGAGATCATTCGGGACCTGCGTCTTGGTGTGTTCGATGTGTTGGTCGGGATCAACCTGTTGCGCGAGGGTTTGGATATGCCGGAGGTATCTCTGGTCGCAATCCTCGATGCTGATAAGGAAGGTTTTCTGCGTTCAGAAGGTTCGTTGATTCAAACCATGGGCCGCGCCGCGCGCAACCTCAATGGCAAGGCGATTCTCTACGCCGACAGGATGACCGGTTCGATGGAACGAGCAATCGCCGAAACCGAGAGGCGACGCGCCAAACAGCTTGCCCACAACAAAGAACATGGCATCACCCCTGTATCGGTGACCAAGGCGATCACGGATGTGATGGAAGGCGCGCGCTTTGATGATCGTGCCTCTGCCAAACAGTACGCCGAGGTGGCTGAAACCATCGCCGAGTATGCCGCGATGAAACCAGCAGCGCTAGCCAAGGCAATCCTCAAGCTTGAACAGCAGATGTATGAGCATGCAAAGAACCTAGAGTTTGAAGATGCCGCACGACTTCGTGATGAAATCGAGAAGATCCAGAATGCGGGGTTGGGTATGGGGTTGGACCATGCCGCGCAGCGAGGGGCTCGCTAAGTTCCGGATCCCCGCCCCCTTTGTGAAAACCGATATATTGGCAGTCATATCGGTTTCTTGCAGTATTTTTTTCGGAGGGGAAATGCGCTGTATTCTGTCAAAACTGCCCCAAGCTAATATCCCCATACCAAGCAGTTGCGGACGCACCCGTATTATCCGAGTCGGTCATCAGTGCAATGCCATTTATCCTCGGCGCGGGTTCACCGAAGGCGGCGCGATAGTCGTCAACAACGTTGCGCTGTTCATGCACCCATCGACGACTATTTTTCGATCCACTTTCGATAACAAACATCATCACATTATCGGTATAGGGGTTCGCGACGACCAGACCCTGCGGGTTGTTGTGATCCCAGATATAGGTAATGGCGCGTAGCGGCGGGTATTCGCCGTAAAACAGATTGAAAACCTCAGCCTTTACACGGTCGAAAAAATCAAGATTGCGTCGATCATAATCGAACGTGATGTACAGTCGTGCGGCGTAATCGTCGCCACTTTTATGGTGAACATTACCCTTTGAGATGGTGTCCAGAATTTTCCATCGCCACCGCAATATTGGCGATACTTCGGGGTCAATATCTATCTTTCTGGCAAGCAGCGAAGCGCTATTTTGACTGTCGGCACGAATGATCGTGGTGCCGTTATCAACCGTCAAGGTATAGTGTGTTTGATGATCAACATTTTTGAAAGTGACCGTTTTCCAATCATCACCCAACCCCGCACTTGGGCTCCAGGTCGAAAATGGCCCGACTAAAATGGGCGCGGCCATTACGCTTGATGTCAGTGCTACCGACGCAAGACATAACAGGGCTCGGTTCATGGGAATTCGAGTGGGCGCGGAACGGCCGCGCCCACTCCCACTCGGTGGGAAGAGAATTTTATGAGCAAGTTCTAACCAGTCGGACAACTCATATCCTGACCACAACACATCGGTGATTTCACCATGCCACAAGCATCGGGGCATTTGGATACATGCACAGTCTCGCCATCATCCGTCGTGATGGTGCCGTGTTCCAGTTCTTTGCCACACTTTCCGCAGGTCATGGTGCCGACGGCCATGCCGCATTTTTCACAGGTGTACGCTGCCATACTTGTTCTCCTCGGTGGTTATTTGATTAGCAAAATTAACCCGCCAATTATGAGAGTCCTCGTTGCCGTATTGCAAGTAGCTAAATCCTCAAATATTGAATAGGATTTGCTTATGAGTTGCTGCATCCCGTGTCAGGACACCAATCGTTTTTTCTCCCGCGTCGCGCGGTTGTATCGCTGGAAGCACCGGCTGTTTGGGCTCGAGAAAACCCAAAAGGATCTTATTGCGCTGCTGTGCGCGGAGGGTGTGGCGGAAAAGAGCCTGCTTGAGGTGGGTTGTGGGGCGGGTTATCTGCATCGCGATTTATTACACAAGGGCGCGACCCGGGTGATCGGTGTGGATATCTCCGAGGGTCTGTTAACCGAGGCGCGAAGTTTGTCCGACGCCGGGGGTCTGGGTGATCGTGTGACGTACTACTTTGGTGACTTTGTGGAAGTGGCTGAGTCATTGTCTGGTTCGGATATCGCGGTACTCGACAAAGTGGTGTGTTGTTACCCCGATCCTGAGCGATTGCTTGATGCCGTAACCTCCTGCACCGTTGAGATTATCGCTTTGACGTATCCTCGTAATCGTTGGCTGACGCGAGTTGGCATCGGGGTGTTGGCCTGGATCAATCGTATGTCAGGTTCTGATTTTCGACCGTATGTGCACAATCCGGTTGATATAAACCATTGGATTACCCAGCACGGTTTCGAGCGACGTAATTGTTTGCAGACAACCGTTTGGATGACCGAGTTGTACGGCAAGTGCCAATGATGGTTTGCTAAGGCTTTCCCGGGTGCGGCCGAGAAATCGAGGGATGGTCAGATTGCAACAACAAAGCGGGCGGGAACCTTGTGCCTCACCCCAAAAATCCTGTATCTTCCACCCTTTAGAGGCGCGTAGCTCAGCGGTAGAGCACTACCTTGACATGGTAGTGGTCGGTGGTTCGATCCCACTCGCGCCTACCAATTCACTTTTTGTCGTAACTGAACCTTAAAAAGCCCCGAAACCCATGCCCACCATAACCTTGCCGGATGGCTCAGAGCGGAGTTTTGACTCTGCAATCACGATCGCGGATGTTGCCGCCGATATTGGTCCTGGACTGGCTCAGGCGACGCTGGCTGGCGAGATCGACGGACAAGCCTTTGATACCTCCCATCTGATCGAAAACGACTGTGCCTTGAGAATTCTCACGGACCGCGATCCCGAAGGCCTCGATATCATTCGCCATTCCACCGCGCATCTGCTGGCGCAGGCGGTCAAGCAGCTATTTCCCGAGGCGCAGGTCACCATTGGTCCGGTGATCGACTACGGCTTCTATTATGACTTCGCCTACGAACGTCCCTTTACGCCCGATGATCTGAAAGCCATTGAGAAGAAAATGAGTGAGTTGGTCAAGGCCAAGTCGCCGATCTCGCGCAGCGTCAGGTCGCGGGATGATGCCGTCGCTTTTTTTCGCGACATGGGTGAGGAGTACAAGGCCGAAATTATCGAGTCGATTCCGGCGGATCAGAAAATATCGTTATATACACAAGATGGCTTCACCGATCTATGTCGTGGGCCACACGTGCCGCACACGGGTAGACTCAAGGCCTTCAAGCTGATGAAGGTAGCTGGTGCCTATTGGCGCGGCGACTCCAACAACGAGATGTTGCAACGCATCTACGGTACTGCGTGGGCCAACAAGAAAGATTTAAAGGCCTATATCCAGCGTCTGGAAGAGGCGGAGAAGCGCGATCACCGCAAGATTGCGAAGCAGTTGGATCTATTCCATCTGCAAGAAGAAGCACCCGGCATGATTTTTTGGCATGACGCAGGCCTGACCATCTATCGCGAGATCGAGCAGTACATACGCGAACGATTAAAGCAGCATGATTATATCGAGGTGCGCACGCCGCAAATTGTCGACCGTTCGCTGTGGGAAAAATCGGGTCACTGGAGCAAATTCAAAGACGACATGTTCACAACCGGCTCGGAAGACCACGACTACGCAGTGAAGCCGATGAACTGTCCCTGTCACGTGCAAATTTTTAATCATGGGCTCAAGAGCTATCGAGACTTGCCACTGCGCATGGCCGAGTTTGGTTCCTGTCACCGCAACGAGCCCTCAGGGACCTTGCACGGTTTGATGCGGCTGCGAAACTTTGTGCAGG
Organism: Chromatiaceae bacterium; assembly: GCA_012965975.1. Classification (GTDB taxonomy): domain Bacteria; phylum Pseudomonadota; class Gammaproteobacteria; order DTRM01; family DTRM01; genus DTRM01. The sequence continues at coordinate 7,970 of DTRM01000039.1, forward strand.
ACGACGCGCATATTTTCTGCACCGAAGATCAGATTCAGGATGAAGTCTCTGCCTTTATCGATCTATTATTCGAGGTGTATGCCGATTTCGGTTTTACCGAGATCCTGATCAAACTCTCGACTCGCCCCGAAAATCGCGTCGGCAGCGACGAAGAATGGGACAAGGCCGAGAAGGCGCTGGAAGTCGCGCTCGACAGCAAGGGTTTGGAGTGGGAGCTACAGCCAGGCGAGGGCGCATTTTATGGTCCTAAAATTGAATTTTCGCTAAAAGACTGTCTCGAGCGGGTTTGGCAATGCGGCACCATTCAAGTGGATTTTTCGATGCCAGGACGTCTGGATGCGACGTATGTGGCCGAGGACAACAGCAAACACGTCCCAGTGATGCTACATCGTGCGGTTTTGGGCTCACTGGAGCGTTTTATCGGTATTTTGATCGAGGAACACGCGGGCAAACTGCCGCTTTGGTTGTCGCCGAGACACGCGGTGGTGCTCAATATCACCGATAGTCAGGCCGCTTACAGCACCAAAGTGGTCAAAAAACTGCGACATCAAGGATTTAGGGTCGAATCGGACTTGAGAAACGAGAAGATTGGCTTTAAAATTCGCGAGCATACACTGCAACGTGTGCCGTACCTTCTGGTCGTTGGTGATCGGGAGATGGAAGAAGGCGTTATTTCCGTGCGGGCACGTGATGGTGAGGACTTGGGGTCGATGACTCCGGAAGCATTCGCTGATCGCATGAAAACCGAGATCGCGGATCGAACCAAATAAGGTGTTTAAGTCTGCATCGCAGTATGGCAGCGTCGCAGGCTTTTGGCTTTTTTAGAGGACAACAGATATCGCTTCACATAAAGATACTCGACTGAACGACGACATATATTCGCCAGAAATTCGATTGATTGGCGCTGATGGTGAGCAGGTTGGTGTGGTGACATTGAGTGAGGCGAAAGAGGCGGCCCAAGTCGCATCTCTCGACTTGGTGGAAATCGTTCCGAATGCGGAACCGCCCGTTTGTCGAATCATGGATTACGGCAAGTTTATATTTGAGAACAAGAAGCATCGGCAGGAGTCGCGCAAGAAGACCAAGCGTGTGCAGGTGAAAGAAATTAAGTTTCGTCCGGGAACGGATATCGGTGATTACAACATCAAGTTACGTAACTTGATCAAGTTTTTGGAAAAGGGTGATCGGGTCAAAGTAACCCTGCGTTTTCGCGGACGTGAAATGGCGCATCAGGATCTTGGATTAAAGCTGTTACGACAGGTCGAGGCGGATCTGGAAGAGTACGGCACGGTGGAGCAGTTTCCAAAAATGGAAGGCCGGCAGATGGTGATGTTGATTGCGCCACGCAAGTCCACCAAGGGCACCGCCAAGGCGGATCCCAAGTCATCAACGGAGAAAGCGGCTGACGCACCTGTTGAACCGGAAAAATCAGTAGAACAGTAATTTTCAGGAATACATGATATGCCTAAGATTAAAACAAACCGGGGTGCTGCAAAGCGCTTTAAAAAGACCGGAGGCGGTGGTTTTAAATGTAACCAGTCGCATCGGCGCCACATTTTGACCAAAAAGAGTACTAAGCGTAAGCGTCACTTGCGTGCCAGTACGATGTTGAAGGACGCAGACGTAAAGAGCGCAGCACGCATGCTGCCTTACGCTTAAGATAAGGTAATAACGATGGCCAGAGTAAAACGCGGTGTAACAGCCCGCAAACGTCACAATAAAGTTCTGAAGGAAGCCAAGGGTTATCGCGGCGCACGCAGTCGTGTGTATCGGGTTGCCAAGCAGGCAGTCATCAAGGCAGGTCAATATGCCTATCGCGATCGTCGCCAGCGCAAACGTCAGTTCCGTACTTTGTGGATTTCTCGTATCAATGCAGCGGCACGTGAGTGTGGCATGTCATACAGTCGTTTGATTGACGGTTTGAACAAGGCATCCATCGAAGTGGATCGCAAGGTTCTGGCCGATATCGCGGTGCATGACTCCGATGCCTTCGCATCGATTGCTGACAAAGCCAAGGCTGCATTAGCCGCCTGATGGTTTGATCCAGCGATTCGTCGTATGGATTAAAAAGGGAAAGGCTGCTTGGTCTTTCCCTTTTTTGTTTGACCCGATTAATCACGATTAAAAGAAAAATATGTCTGATCTTGATCAAATTGTTTCCGCGGCTCAGGCCGCGATCAGCGCAAGCGATGATCTTGCCGGGCTGGATGCGGTGCGCATCACCTATCTCGGTAAAAAGGGCGTACTCACCGATCAACTAAAAAGTCTGGGTAAGTTGTCTGCGGAAGAGCGCCCCGCAGCCGGCCAGGCAATTAACGTTGCCAAGAAATCCGTTCAGGAAGCCCTCAACGGTCGCAAACAGGATCTTGAAACCTTCGCGTTGGCACAGAAGCTCAGCGAGGAGTCTATCGATGTGACCTTGCCGGGCAGGGGGCAGCCACGCGGTGGTCAGCATCCAGTCACCCGTACCTTGCGCCGCATTCAACGCCTGTTTGCCCAAGCGGGTTTCGAGGTTGTCGAAGGTCCCGAGATCGAAGACGACTACCATAATTTTGAAGCGCTCAATATTTCGGCCCATCATCCCGCACGCGCCATGCACGACACCTTCTATTTTGATGAGCACACGGTGTTGCGCACGCACACCTCGCCGGTACAGGTACGGGTGATGGAAAGCAGTGAGCCACCGCTCAGAATTATTGCGCCGGGCCGAGTCTATCGCTGTGATTCGGATTTAACGCATACGCCAATGTTTCATCAGGTCGAAGGCTTCATGGTCGACGAAGACGTCAGCTTCGCCAGCCTCAAGGGCATTATTCATACTTTCTTGCAGCGCTTTTTTGAGCAGGATCTGCAAGTGCGTTTTCGACCTTCCTATTTTCCGTTCACCGAACCCTCCGCTGAGGTCGATATTCAGTGTGTGATGTGTCAGGGCGAAGGCTGTCGCGTCTGCAGTTCCACTGGTTGGCTTGAGGTGTTGGGCTGCGGCATGATTCACCCCGAAGTATTCCGTCATGTTGAGATCGACAGCGAACGCTATACCGGTTTTGCCTTTGGCATGGGTGTTGAGCGTCTCGCTATGTTGCGCTATGGCGTCAATGATCTACGCTTGTTTTTTGACAACGACCTGCGCTTCCTTAAACAGTTTCGTTAGACCTTTATAAACATCGATACGCTATATGAAATTCAGTGAACAATGGTTACGCGAATGGGTAGATCCTGAACTATCAACGGAGGCATTGGCCCATCAGTTAACGATGGCCGGGTTGGAGGTCGATGCGGTCGAGCCCGTTGCGCCTGAGTTTTCCGGGATCGTGGTGGGTTATGTGATGACGGTAGGACCGCATCCCGATGCCGATCGCTTGCGTGTCTGTAGCGTCGATGTCGGTGAAGATGCACCCCTGACGATCGTCTGTGGCGCGCCCAATGTCGAGATCGGTATGCGCGTACCCACCGCTTTGGTCGGTGCAAAGTTACCCGGCGGTCATAAAATCACCAAGTCCAAACTGCGTGGTGTTGCGTCCTTTGGCATGCTTTGTTCGACCGCCGAGTTGGGGATGGCGGAGCAAGCGGACGGTTTATTGCCTTTGCCTTCGGATGCAGAGATCGGTGCCAACGTGCGCGATGTTCTGGGCCTCGACGATGTCAGTATCGAACTCGGTCTAACGCCGAATCGTGGAGATTGTTTGGGTATTGCTGGCATTGCACGCGAAACGGGTGTGCTCAATCGCTGTGCCGTCACCGAGCCTACGATTGAAGCAGTGATGCCTGCCACGGATCGGGTGGTTGATGTCACCATTGATGCCGCCGAGGACTGTGGCCACTATGTTGGTCGAGTCATATCGGGGGTTAATCCCACCGCCAAAACACCCTTGTGGATGCAGGAGCGTTTACGCCGCAGCGGTGTTCGCAGCATAAGTGCTGTGGTCGATATCACCCATTACGTCTTGCTAGAGTTGGGGCAGCCCATGCATGCCTTTGATCTCGACAAGCTGCAAGGCGGCATTGTCGTGCGTCGCGCGCAAGACAAAGAAAAAATTATCTTGCTCGACGATCAAGAGATTACCCTGTCCACTTCCGATGTCGTGATCGCCGACCATCAACAGGCCGTCGCGCTGGCGGGCATCATGGGTGGTGCTGCAACGGCTGTGTCGGATGAGACAACCTCCATCCTGTTTGAGAGTGCGTATTTCGATCCAACCCGTATTGCGGGTCGGGCGCGAGGCCATGGTTTGCATACCGACTCGTCGCATCGTTTTGAACGAGGTGTATCACCTGAGCTTCAAGTCAAAGCCATCGAACGTGCGACAGCTTTGTTAATGCAGATCACCGGCGGTGAGCCAGGTCCGTTGATTGAGGTTACCCAAAGCAAAGGACTGCCTGCGCGCAATCCCATTTTATTACGAGCAGATCGTCTGCGACGCCTGCTGGGTATCGAAGTCGCCGATAGCGATGTGACCGATATGTTGTCGCGCTTGGGTATGACGGTTGAGCTGTCAGACGGGGAGTGGAAAGCAACGCCTCCCGCACATCGGTTCGACATGGCGCTTGAAGTGGACTTGATAGAAGAGGTCGCACGGATTTACGGTTATGATGAAATCGCGCCGAGCGATTCTGCTGCATCGTTGATTTTGCGTAACGAGCCGGAAGGTGTGGCGGAGTCGGATCGTGTGACGGACTTATTGGTCGACCGAGGTTATCAAGAAGCGATTACCTATAGTTTTGTCGATCCGAAAACGCAGAAATTATTTTCACCGTCACTCACGCCCGTCGCATTATCCAACCCCATTTCAGCCGATCTGTCGGTCATGCGCACCAGCCTATGGGTGGGATTGACCCAAGCCTTGGTTTATAACCTCAATCGCCAGCAATCACGCGTTTTTCTATTTGAGACTGGTCTTAGGTTTATTCCACAAGGCAATGATATTAAACAAGAAAAGATGATTTCTGGTATCGCTACCGGAGTCACCATACCGGAGCAGTGGGGCACTGACCCTCGCGCGGTCGATTTCTACGATCTTAAGGCCGATGTCGAGGCCCTGCTGGATCTCGCCGGTGGCGGTGATCAGTTTCGATTTGAAGCGGCGGAACACGCCGCCCTACACCCTGGGCAGAGCGCGCGAATTATGCACGGCGAACGGGTTATCGGATGGCTCGGTAAACTCCACCCAGGATTGCAGAAACCGCTCGATACGCCTGCCGCTGTATATTTGTTCGAGTTAGAAGCCGCTGCGTTAAGCACCGGAAACATACCTGCTTTCACGCCGCTTTCACGCTTTCCAACCATCCGCCGTGACATAGCGATCAGCGTTGATGAGGCGACCGATTGGCAGATGGTAAAGGACTGCGTGATTAGTGCCGTACCCGCAACACTCAAGGAAGTCATCATATTTGACGATTACCGTGGCAAGGAGGTCGAGACTGGACGAAAAAGTCTCGCTTTAGGCTTGATTTTACAGGATTATTCGCGCACTCTTGTCGACCAAGATGTAGATGGAATCGTCAGCGACGCACTCGCGGCACTAGGGAAAGAGTTAGGCGCTTCACTGAGAGAGTAAAATAATTATGGCGTTAACCAAGGCTGATCTAGCTGAATATCTGTTTGAAGAACTCGGGCTGAACAAGCGCGAAGCAAAAGAAATGGTAGAGGCGTTTTACGAAGAAATTCGTTTGGCGCTGGAATCGGGGATGCAGGTCAAGTTATCGGGTTTCGGTAATTTTGATTTGCGCAACAAGGCAGAACGTCCCGGACGCAATCCCAAGACCGGCGAAGAGACACCAATCTCTGCACGCCGCGTGGTGACCTTTCACCCGGGACAAAAACTGAAAGCGAGGGTAGAAGCCTATGCTGGAAGTCAGTAACAACAGCACCGAGTTGCCCACCATACCGGGCAAACGCTATTTCACTATCGGAGAAGTCAGTGAGCTGTGTGCGGTCAAGCCGCATGTGTTGCGTTATTGGGAGCAAGAGTTCCCGCAGCTAAAGCCAGTTAAACGACGCGGTAATCGTCGCTACTATCAACGCCAGGATGTGTTGATGATTCGACAGATCCGCAGTCTGCTATACGAACACGGATTTACCATCGGTGGTGCACGACAGCAACTGTCTGGCGACAAAGCCAAAGATGACGTGAGTCAAAGTCAGCAAATCATCCATCAAATGCGGATGGAGCTAGAGGACATTCTTAAAATCCTCAAACGCTGATCAAGTTTAAAAAGACAGGGGACAGACCACGCTTACCTCGTGCTCTGTCCCCTGTCTTTTTATCAGTTTAAATTATACGGGGCGTAGCGCAGTCTGGTAGCGCACTTGTCTGGGGGACAAGTGGTCACAGGTTCGAATCCTGTCGTCCCGACCAATTTAATTAATACGTTACGAGATAGTTAGAAATCTCTAATATTTCATATTTTCAATCGCGCTACCCTTTGGCTCGGATCATCCCATTTATCGAGTGCGTGGTAGCCTTGCCAGCATCAGCGTGGTGTCACAAGGGGTTGCCACAGATACCGACACAAGGTGGCCGACGGCCTGAAGCGAGTGGTGGGTCAGTTCAAAGTCTAGCCGTGGTCGTGACCGTCGGGTCCATGGACATGACCGTGTTCCTTCTCTTCCGCAGTGGCTTCACGAACTTCTATAATCTCAACCGAGAAGTTTAGCTGCACACCCGCGAGCGGATGGTTGCCATCTACGGTGACGTTGTCATCGCTGACTTTTGTTACCACCACCATGGCCTGCCCATCGGGGCCTTGGGCGGCGAACTGCATACCCACGTCGATCGTGACATCCTCCGGAAACATAGTGCGCGGAACCACCTGAGTACTGTTGTCATCGCGCTCACCATAGGCGTCTTTGGGCGGAATCGTCACGTCCAGTTTCTCGCCCTTGGATTTCCCGGTTAGTGCGGACTCCAGTCCGGGAATGATGTTATTGGCGCCCTGAAGATAGGTGAAACTGCCGTCGGTACACTCATCGATCACATCACCCGCGTCGTTGCTGAGTTTGTAATTGAGGGAAACCACTGAATTTTGGTCAATTTGCATCGAAAATACCTGTTATGTAAAAAATGATCAGTTAAAACCGAAAAATACCGCAAATTGGCCCAAATTAACACCTCCAAGACAGCTGGTCTTGTTGCTGGGCTATCGGGTATTCGCCGCTCGAGTCGGGTTTCTGAAGATCGCCAAC
>DTRM01000040.1 GCA_012965975.1 Chromatiaceae bacterium
TGCGAATCTCGACAATGTCTGCGATGCGGTTGCCCATGTCGCGCTCACCTCCGTGGTCGCTGCTCATTTTGGCGGGTTGGTCATGGCGTTTGCCATGGCGGCTGCTGCTTCCATCATTATTCGTGCGACGTCTCGACTTGATCCTGACAAGGTGACAAGTGGCGGAACGCCCACGAATGAATTGATGCGTCACATGCTATTTGTACTGTTGTTAACGTCAACGTTTGATATAGACCCTCAGTTCTATTTGATAGTAATGTTTATATTGCATGCGATAACAATGATTGTACCGTTCAAATTACCTGTTCTCATTCGAGGGTTGGCGCAGACCGTAACGATGGTGGCGCTCGTCAATTTGGCATTGGTGATGGCATGGCTTGTCCCGATGGCGACACCATTTATAGCCGCGGCCTTTATCATTACCTATCTTTACTCCTTTGTGGTTGGAGGCCAGCATTGGTTGGCCGATCGGTCGGTAAGGGATGCCTAAGACGTTGCTAACTGAATAGTAATTCCATGACGCACTGGTGACGCGCTCACCGGAAAATAGCCACCATTATTCCTTTTTTATCAACGTATTACATGATTTCTGTGCATCGCCCGCTAGCAGTTTTATGGTGTCAGCAGAGGGGGGGTTCCCATTTGGGCTTGTATTTCTGCATAGGCCCCAGAATATAATAAGGGCTTTACCGAACCCAACCCTATCCCAATATGCATCCCGACTGGCTTCAGATTGACCGCGATCATGTCTGGCACCCCTATTCCAATTTGGGGTCAGATGCCCCCGTGTTTGCGATTGCATCGGCGAACGGTGTGCGTTTGCGTCTTGAGGATGGACGTGAACTGATCGATGGTATGGCGTCGTGGTGGTGTGCCATTCACGGCTATAACCACCCGGTATTGAATCAGGCCATCAACAATCAGTTGCAGCGCATGGCGCATGTGATGTTCGGCGGGCTTACTCACGAACCGGGAGCCAGATTGGCGCAGCGACTGGTTGAATTGACACCGGATCCACTGCAATCCGTATTCTTTTCCGATTCTGGTTCAGTCGCGGTCGAAGTGGCAATGAAGATGGCGATGCAGTATTGGATCGGTCGCGAGCAGCCAACCCGCCAGCGCTTCATTACTCTTCGTCACGGCTATCACGGTGACACGCTGGGTGCGATGTCGGTATGTGATCCGGTGACGGGAATGCATTCGATGTTTGCCGGTGTGCTGCCGCAGCAAGTGTTTGTTGATGCACCAACGTGTCCGTTTGGCGGCACGGCCGATCGGCATGCGATTGATGCAATGCGAGAGGCCCTCAATACTCATCAGGATCAGATTGCGGCAGTGATTCTTGAACCGATCGTTCAGGGTGCCGGCGGCATGCGATTTTATTCCGCTGAGTATCTTTCACAGGTTCGAATGCTGTGCAATGAGTTCGATGTCCTTTTGATCGCCGATGAAATCGCTACCGGTTTTGGGCGCACGGGTCGATTGTTTGCCTGTGAGCACGCCGGCATTAGTCCGGATATTATGTGTGTCGGAAAATCATTGACGGGCGGTTATCTGACGTTGGCGGCAACCCTGACGACTAACGTTGTGGCGCAGGTCATTGCCAGTGGCGAGCCCGGTATCTTTATGCACGGGCCGACCTTTATGGCGAATCCACTGGCCTGCGCCACCGCGCTGGCCAGCATCGATCTGTTGTTGGAATCGCCGTGGCAACAGCGAATCGCGCAGATAGAGCAGGGGCTGGAACAAGGCTTGGCGCCTTGCCGCGAGATGGCTCATGTAAAAGACGTCCGGGTGCTGGGTGCGATCGGGGTCGTCGAGTTAGAAGAACCCGTGAACATGGCAGTGGCACAACCGATGTTTGTGGATGCCGGTGTGTGGGTGCGACCCTTCGGTCGGCTGGTCTATCTAATGCCCGCGTATGTAATGGATGAAGACGACGTGTGTACACTAACCACCGCGGTGGTCAATGTGGTGCGTGGATTGGAATAGCCTCTATCGCGTTCGACTGCGAGTCACAACCAGCCCACCAAGACCCCGTCCCATCAACAAAAGAATGTCAGGCTCTGGAACGCGGGCAACTATGCGCACGTTATCAATCCCCCGCGATTCGTTGTCGATGTCGTCAATACGGGGCTAAAAATCTCCATCGCAAGGGTTTGGCTGCCGGCAAGCAACCGCGTGGCGCAAACAGCGGTGCAGTGTAAAGCTCCTCGCCCTCAGGGTAGGGAGAGGGCTAGGGAGAGGGTGCAGGTATCTGTGACAAATGGCCAAGCACATGCGCCACTGCGGCAAAACCAAACCCAGCGGTAACCGGCGTAACCGAGCCAAGCCCATTCGCGCAGTTCAAGGCACCGAATGACTCACCCTCTGACGCGGTGCTGCATTCGTCCTCGCGGCGACGAACCTGTTCGCTGGAGAATACCGCAGCAACCTGAAATCGCCGTTTCTCGTTTGCCGGAAAATCATAATCCTGTCGCAGCAGCTTGCGGGTTTTGGCAAGCAAGGCATCGTGATAGGTCCGGTTAAGATCGGCAATCTGGATCTGTGTCGGTTCCATCAAGCCACCTGCCGCACCCGCTGTAATGATCTTGATCTTGTTGCGTCGACACCAGGCGATTATCGCGGCCTTGTTGCGCGCGCCGTCGATACAGTCGATGACATAGTCGTAGGGGTGATCCAGGTGTGCCGACAAATTGTCTGCGGTGACAAAATCATCAATCAGGTTTAATCGGCAACCCGGATTGATGCCGCGAACACGTTCCGCGATAACCTCAATTTTGGCCCGCCCCAGTGTTTCCGACAGGGCGTGGAGCTGTCGATTGATATTGGACTCGGCAATATGATCCATATCGATCAAGGTAAGTTGGCCGATGGCGCTGCGCGCAAGTGCCTCGGCGGCCCACGAGCCGACACCACCAATGCCGATCACACAGACATGGGCGCGCTGAAAGTTGTCCAGTGCGTCCGCGCCGTACAGATGACCTATGCCGGTGAAGCGTCGTGTGGTGTCTTCGTTGCTGCTCATTGCAGCAGCACAGTAGCATGTTGGGTTATGCGTCTTCCAGACATACAATGGTCCTATCATGGAACTGTTTGATACTCATTGTCATATCGATGTGGAGGCGTTTTCGGCCGATCGGCCGGAGGTTCTGTCGGCCGCGCGAGTGGCGGGCGTGTGTGGCATGCTGGTGCCAGGTATTCGTGCGGATGACTGGGCATCGCTGCTGGGTCTGTGCGGCGAGCACGATGATTTATGGCCGGCCTTGGGATTGCATCCGGTGTTTATGGGTTCGCACGCAGCCGATGACGTTGCGCGGCTAGAGGATCACCTTCAGCACCACCGGGTCGCGGCAGTGGGGGAAATAGGTCTCGATTACCGGGTGGGTGGCGCCGATCGCGCGGCGCAAAAATCGTTGCTTGAGACGCAATTGGTGATCGCACGTGATGCGGATCTGCCGGTGGTTCTGCATGTGCTCAAGGCGCATGACGACGTGTTGGTCTTGCTCAAACGCGTCAAGGTAAAAGGCGGTTTTACACACGCATTTAATGGTAGCGTACAGCAGGCACAACACTATCGGGATCTGGGGTTCTGTGTCGGGTTTGGTGGAATGTTGACCTTTGAACGCTCGACAAAACTACGTCACTTGGCCGCGACACTGCCGATGGATATGATAGTGCTGGAGACGGATGCACCGGATATGACGGTGTCGCAACATCGCGGTGAGCGCAACAGCCCCGCGTATTTACCGTATTGTCTGGAGGCGATGGCGCGGGTGCGTGATATCGATCCACAAGAGATAGCCAGAATAACCACGACCAACGCGCGCCGTGTTTTGAATTTGGGGGTAACGAATGTCGAAGGCAAGTGAGTCAGCGAATCGCGGAATGGTTGAGATGTGCAACGTTATGTCATGCACGGCGTAGGAGTGGTTTGATGCGTGGCATGGTACCTCCGGACCCCTCGGGCGGCGTCTCCGAGGCGCACTTTGCGGTGGTACACATGCCGAAGCGGAGTCGTAAACGATTTTCTGCGGGTTGTGTGAATATTGTCGACTCCAAGGATGCCGCGTTGGCTGGAGCCAACGTAACTGAGAAGATGTTTGCAGCGCGTGTGTTGGGCCCATCTAAATCATCGGAAGGCCAGATTCTTTTTTATTTGCTTGAGTGGTTGGAGGGATAGTCCAGTGGCCGATCCAAAATGTCCTGATTGTGGCGTGCAGGGAATCGATAAAATCGTATCGAGTGATAGCATCGAACGGTCAAAACGACGCACCCCCTGGTTTCATGTTGCGCACTGCAGTGAGTGTGGATATGTGTACGGTATATTTTCCAAGCACATGTTTGGTGCCTCGAACGGTCCGCAGTTCGTATTGCCCGACCGCAACTAACCCGAACCGCAGGCGCGACAATCAGGGTCGC
>DTRM01000041.1 GCA_012965975.1 Chromatiaceae bacterium
CCGCAGGTTTGGAACAAGACAATGATTGGAACTGAATAATGGTTTGGAGAAATAACAATGTCGATGGATGACCGCGACGGAGTCATCTGGCTGGATGGCGAAATGGTGCCCTGGCGTGAGGCCAAGGTCCATGTGCTGACGCATACCCTGCATTACGGCATGGGTGTGTTTGAAGGCGTGCGCGCGTACAAAGCGGAGCAGGGTACGGCGATTTTTCGTTTGTCGGAACATACCGATCGTTTGTTTCGTTCGGCCCATATTATGAATATGCCAATGCCATTCGATGCCGCTACGCTGAACGAGGCGCAACGTGCCTCGGTGCGCGAAAACAATCTGGAAAGTGCCTACATCCGCCCGATGTGCTTCTATGGTTCTGAGGGCATGGGTCTGCGCGCAGACAACCTGAAGGTGCATTGCATGGTGGCCGCTTGGGAGTGGGGCGCGTATCTCGGTGCCGAGAATCTTGAGAAAGGCATGCGTATCAAGACCTCGTCGTTTACGCGTCATCATGTCAACATCACCATGTGCAAGGCCAAGGCCAACGGTAACTATTTGAACTCGATGCTGGCCCTGCAAGAGGCGATCTCCTGCGGTTATGATGAAGCCATGATGCTGGACAATGAAGGTTATGTTGCAGAAGGCAGTGGTGAGAATATCTTCGTTGTACGCAAGGGTACTATTTATACGCCAGATCTGACTTCTGCGTTGGAAGGTATTACCCGCGATACGATTTTTCAGCTCGCCGATGAGTGCGGTTATGCCATCAAGGAAAAACGCATCACCCGTGATGAGGTATATGTTGCCGATGAGGTGTTCATGACCGGTACCGCCGCGGAAGTAACGCCGGTGCGTGAAGTGGATGGCCGCATGATTGGTGATGGTGGACGTGGCCCGATGACCGAAAAATTACAGACCCTGTATTTTGATCAGGTTCATGGTCGACGTGACGTCCATTCTGAGTGGCTGGATCTGGTCTAGAATAGGGTTCGAGGAGTTAGTGCGATGACAGCAAAAATATATCAGTCAAAAAATCCGATACCAGTAACGGGTGACACCGTAGCGTGTTCCAAGAAGACCTATGAAGTGCGTGAGGAAGACTTGCCACTGCATTGCCCGATGGACGGCATGACGTTATGGGATTCGCATCCACGCGTGTATTTGCCGGTTGAAGACACCGGTAAGGTGGCCTGTCCGTATTGCGGTGCAAACTATATTCTTAAGTCTTAAGTCCCCGGGTTTTAGTCCCTTCTCTTTCCGGGAGCAGGCTAGGATGAGGGGGATTAGATCCCCACAACATCCCGATACAACGCCAGCGTCTGTTCCAGCATTTTATCCAACGTATATACTTCGTTCCGCTTCACCACGGGCGCTTGCGTCATCCATGCCTCAATCGTGTTCGCCGCCGCATTAATATCACCCACCGCAATACGTCCCGGTGGCAGCAACGTCGCCAGTTGTTCGCCCACGCCACCATGATCATAGCCGAGAACCGGCACACCCATGGTTAACGCCTCAAGCGTAGTCCGGCCAAACGATTCGGGTTTGTTTGACAGCGACAACACGATGTTGGATACCGCCATTATCTCCTGCACGTCGGCACGATGCCCACAAAACGTAATGTTATCGACTCCGGCATGACGCGCCTTGTCTTGCAGTTCTTGTAGAAAGGCCTGTTTACCTGCCTGCACGTCGCCAACCACCAACGCGTGTGTCTCAACATTTTTTTGCTTTAGCAAGGCTAATATCTCAATCAGATCCTCGCAGCCCTTAAGTCGGGTAATTCGCCCCGGCAAGGTGATGATGAACTTGTTTTGCAGTGACGGATATTCAGCGGCCCAGCGATCCAGCCACTGTTGTGATGGCTGATAACCCAGTGGGTAGTGTTGTGGATCGACGCCGCGGTAGATGGTGTGCAGTGCCGGTTCCGGTGTCCGCGCATAGTGTTGGCGAATGTAATCATGGATCGAATCCGACACCGCAATCACGCGCTCGCCGCGTGCCATGACTGAGCTGTACCAACCGGGGCTGTAGAAGCCATGAAAGGTAGTAACAAAATGGGGTGGATTTGTGTTCCCGGCCAGTTTGCGCCACGCGCGCCATGCGATCCATGCCGGTAGCCGCGAGCGGGCATGCAGGATATCGATTTCTTGTTCAACAAGAATCCGCCGCAGCGTTGGAATCAGGCCTAGGGTGGTCAGTGATTTCTTGCCGATGGGCAGGGTGATGTGTTCGCTGCCTTGTTCGACCAGTTCGGTCTGCATGCGACCACCCGCCGATATCACCAACGAACGGTGTCCCTGTCTGACCAACTCGGCCGCCACCTCCAACGTACCGCGTTCAACACCGCCGCTTTGCAGCGCCGGTAATACCTGCAGAACCGTTAGCGCGTGTTGGGGCATTGTTGCAGCAGCCAGCGTGCGGCGCGTTCGGCCTCGTTAAAAGCCTCCGCCGGGGGGTTCAGTTGGCGTGAGGTTTGCCATTGCGAATAACTGCGCACCAACTGATCGTCGATCAACGCGTCGAGTCCTCGGGTAATACGCCCTTGATCTTTTCTTGGCACGCTAAACACCCCGACCCCCGCACCACTGCTCAATGCCTCGTAAACCATCGACACACTGTCTTCGCTGACCCAGACCTGTGAGGCGGATTCGAGTACCTGTGGCAACCAGTCGGCATGGGTATTGTCAACCGGGAAAATAGTGAGTCGCTGGCTATGCTGTTCGCGTAACAGAGACAAAAAGCCATGCGGCGTTCGGCGTGATGTGGTTAGAGACCACTGCATGTCAGGATTGGCATTGATCACGGCCTTGAGTTGTGCGATGACCGCATTGTTATTCCAGTCATGGTGTCGTGACGGCCCACCGATCAAAATCAAGCCAAGGCTGGGATCCTTTTCCCCCGCTCGGATACGATTAAGCACACCGCGTGACCTGAGGACGCGATCACTATCGACAACCTCGTCATGTTGTGGACAGATACAATAATCAAACCAACCAATCGGTAAGCTCGGTTTCATCAACGTGACACATCGGCCACCGCGGGCATGACGCGCGGTCAGCATAGTTGCGTGGGTGCCGTGGCCGGCACCGATGATCAGGTCGGGATGGGGTAGATCACGGCTGTCAGGAAAACGGCTGCACAGATAATGCAGCACACAGCTAGCCAATGACAGGGATGGCAGCACATGTCGGTCGACATCACATTGCGACTCAAGTGCCTGCACCAGACCCAGCGATTGGTTTTCATGGCCGGCTTTACCATCGGCAATGACCCACACGCACAAACGCACTAGATGATCCGGGTAAGGGTGGTCATTACCTTTGCGCTGAGCGTCATGGCCTGGCGTATCGGCTCGGGCAGTTCGACCGCGCCGTGCTCGACCGCCGTCGTCGCATGCCTTGCCTCGTCCTCTTGCATTTGGATCAATACCGCGCGACTTTGATCGTCATGTCCGGGTATCTGTTGCAGGTGGCTGTCGAGATGGCGCCCCACCTGACGCTCGGTCTCGGCGAGAAAGCCCAGACTCCAGCGGTCACCGACCAGGCCGGATGCCGCGCCCAGTGCAAATGACCCGGCATACAACAGCGGGTTCAGATAACTGGTGTGACTGCCGAGTTCGCGTACGCGTTGCTCACACCACTCGAGGTGATCATTTTCTTCGTCGGCGGCGTGTTCGAGCGCGGCTTTGATTTTTTTGTTGCGGGCGGTCAGCGCCTGACCCTGATACAGGGCCTGAGCGCACACCTCACCACTGTGGTTGACCCGCATCAGCCCGGCAGAGATATTCGCCTCAGCCTCCGACAGGTCGCTGGGGTTCGCGTCGGTAGCGGGATTATTGCGACCGGTGGTCTGTGGCTGGCCGACAATGGTGCGCAGTGCGCGATCAAAGCCAAGAATCAGAGAGTCGATATCCATAGGCGCACGATACTAGGCCAGCGGGGTTGGGGACAAGCGCATCTTTTCTTCCGGTGTGATCCCGGTTCTAATATACCCATGAGCCAAGCCGATGATTCTTACTATCAGCACCACGTATTTTTCTGTACCAACCAGCGCAGCGACGGGCGTGCCTGCTGTGAGGATTGCGGAGCCAAAGCAATGCGTGGTTACGCCAAGAAAAAGGCCAAAGCACTAGGCGTGGCGGGTGCCGGACGGGTCCGCATCAACACCGCCGGTTGTCTCGATCGCTGTGACCTCGGTCCGGTGCTGGTCATTTACCCCGAAGCGGTCTGGTACACCTACATCGATGAGGAAGACATCGACGAGATATTCACCGAACACCTGCAAAACGGCCGAATAGTCGAGCGATTACGCCTGCCGAAGTAACCCCCCCCCCTTTTTTTGTGCCGCCCCAGAAAACCCCTTGACATTTAA
>DTRM01000042.1 GCA_012965975.1 Chromatiaceae bacterium
CGCCAAGCCACCGGTGCAGGATTCGGCGACGCTCAGCCTTAGACCTGAGCGGATCATGGACTGGGCCAGTACGGTGGCCATGCGTTTTGTTTCTTTCACCTGTAGATCACCCTCATGACACTTGGATGAATTGAAACACGATGGGTGAAATAAATCGCCTTGCTTGTCGCCATCAGTCTTGCCGTACCCCCGACGGGGTACTGGATTGTGCCGATGTTGGGCATGGGCTTTGAACCATGCTAGCCCACTCCCTGAGGGAGAGGGCCTTTTTCTTGGGATGGGGGGGGCTCTTCCTTGAAGGAGAGGTGATTATTGCTGATCGGCTTGAATCTTGGGCCCGGTGTCTTTACTCTTTCTCTCTATGGGCACAACGCAGGAAAAGGTCAAAACCCCCGTCCATACGCCCATGATGCGCCAGTATCTGCGCATTAAGGCTGAACATCCCCATATTCTGGTGTTCTATCGGATGGGTGACTTCTACGAGCTGTTTTTTGATGATGCCCGACGTGCCGCCAGGCTGCTCGACATTACCTTGACGGCGCGTGGCCAGTCGGCGGGCGAACCGATCCCGATGGCGGGCATCCCTTATCATGCGGCGGAAAATTATCTGGCGCGATTGGTTCGTCGTGGCGAGTCGGTGGCGATCTGTGAACAAATCGGCGACCCGGCGACCAGCAAGGGGCCGGTTGAACGTAAGGTGGTCCGCATCGTCACGCCGGGGACGGTCACGGACGAGGCGCTGCTTGATGACCGTCGCGACAATCTGATCGTGGCACTGCACCGCAACGGAGAGGCCTTCGGGCTCGCGGTACTGGATATGGCCAGTGGTCGTTTTGTGCTGATTGAAGAACGCGGTGATGAGGCCTTGCTGGCTGAAATCGAGCGCTTGCAACCTGCCGAACTGCTGATTGATGAAAATGCCACCCTGCCCGGGGATCTGCGTGATCTGTCTGGGTTATGTCGACGGCCGCCTTGGCACTTTGATCACGATAGCGCGCGGCAACTGTTGCTGGATCAGTTGGGTACCCATGACCTCAGCGGGTTTGGCTGTGAACAACACACGTTGGGGATATCCGCGGCTGGGGCACTGCTGCAATATTTGCAAGAAACCCAGCCCGGGCCACTGCCGCATATTCGTGCGTTGCATCATGAGTCGCACGATGACACCGTGGCGCTGGACGCGGCGACCCGACGCAACCTCGAACTCGAACACAGCCTCTCTGGACAACCCGAAGCGACGCTGGCGGGGGTCATGGATCGCACCGCGACCTCAATGGGAAGCCGTCTGCTGCGTCGCTGGATCAATCGGCCCATCCGCGATCGCCAGCTACTGAACCAACGGCATGCGGCCATCGCGGCACTGCTGCAACACAACGACGACGAGCCGCTGCACGATCAGTTGCGCTCGATTGGCGATATCGAGCGCATTCTGTCGCGTGTATCCCTCGGCTCGGCACGTCCGCGTGATCTGACCACGCTGCGTGCCGCACTACAGGCCTTACCTGATCTGCAAAAGGGATTGACGGAATTGCCTGCCGAACGCCTGCTGGCCATTCGTGAGCGTATCCGTGAACACCCGGAGACCGCCGACCTGCTCAGTCGCGCGCTAATCGAGTCACCACCCATGTTGATTCGTGACGGTGGCGTCATCGCGGGCGGCTACGATGCCGAACTCGATGAATTGCGCGCGCTGTCCGAAAATGCCGATCAATATCTCACTGATCTTGAAAGCCGCGAACGCGAACGCACTGGCATTGCCACGCTCAAGGTGGGCTATAACCGTGTACACGGTTACTACATCGAAATCAGCCGACTGCACTCCGATAAGGTACCTGCGGATTATCAACGCCGACAAACACTGAAGGCGATGGAACGCTTCATCACCCCTGAACTCAAATCATTCGAAGACAAGGTATTAAGTGCACGCGGACGTTCTCTTGCCTGCGAAAAGGCCTTGTACGAACAGCTGCTACACACGCTGCAACAACAGTTGGCGCCGCTGCAAGACTGTGCGCAGGGACTCGCCGAACTGGATGTTCTGGTCAATCTGGCGGAGCGTGCGCGTCACCTGAACCTGCATCAACCTAGACTCAGCGACAAATCCGGCATCCAGATCAAAGGGGGTCGTCACCCCGTGGTCGAACGCGCGATTGATCAGGCCTTTGTCGCCAATGACGTCAACTTAAACGAGCAGCGTCGCATGCTGATTATTACTGGCCCCAACATGGGCGGTAAATCAACCTATATGCGTCAGACTGCATTGATCGTGCTACTCGCCTGCATCGGCAGTTTTGTGCCCGCAAAAAGTGCCGTGGTCGGTCCCGTTGACCGAATCTTTACCCGCATTGGCGCCGCCGATGATCTGGCTGGGGGACGTTCTACCTTTATGGTGGAAATGACGGAAACCGCCAACATCCTGCATCACGCGACACGCAACAGTCTGGTTCTGATGGACGAGGTGGGACGCGGCACCAGCACCTTTGATGGCTTGTCGCTGGCATGGTCGTGCGCAATCAGCCTAGCGGCCGAGATCCGCGCCTATACCCTGTTTGCGACACACTATTTTGAACTCACCACCCTGCCAGAAGACTATAGTGGTATCGTTAATGTTCATGTCGATGCGATCGAACACGGTGATTCGGTGGTGTTTTTACATGCGGTAAAAGAAGGTGCCGCGAGCCAGAGTTACGGGCTGCAAGTTGCGGCGCTCGCGGGTGTACCCTTATCCGTAATTGCACGCGCCCGCGAACGTCTGCGACAATTGGAAGATATCGCGGCTCATCGCAATCCCAACATGGAGTCCGGTGACCAGATACCACTGTTCAATGCATCAATGCCCAGCCCGGTAATGGATTTTGTCGACGCCCTCAAACCAGACGATTTATCACCGAAACAGGCGCTCGAAACGCTCTATAAGTTAAAACAATTGCAACAAGCCGAATCATCAGAGACAAAAAAATAATGACCTACATCGTTACCGAAAACTGCATCAAGTGTAAGTACACCGACTGTGTCGAGGTCTGTCCGGTTGATTGCTTTCATGAGGGTCCCAACTTTCTGGTGATCGACCCGGAGGAATGCATCGACTGCACACTATGTGTGCCCGAGTGTCCGATCGATGCGATTTATAGTGAAGATGATCTACCCGACAACATGCATCACTTTCTCGAACTGAATGAATCGCTGTCGGCGAAATGGCCGGTGATTACGGATCAGAAAGATGCGCCAGACGATGCCAATGAATGGAATGGCAAGCCGGATAAGCTTCAGTATTTGGAACGCTGATTTAAAGAACCCTCACCGCGGCCCTCTCCCAGACGATGGGGGGGATAAATCAGCTTACCGTGCAACCAATCGACGCGGGATCAGTGGGCTGTTGCCACTGACGTGATGGCCAAGAAATTCTGCAAAATCGTTGGCGCGCAAGGGCTTGCTATACAGAAACCCCTGCACTTGATCGCAGCCCTGCTCGGCAAGGATGCGCAACTGCCCTGGTGTTTCCACGCCTTCTGCGACAATGGTTTTCTTCAGTCGGTGTCCCATCGCAATGATCGCCGCCGTGATGGCTGCGTCATCGTCATTTGACTCCATATCACGTACAAACGAGCGATCAATTTTTAACGTATCCACTGGAAAGTCTCGCAGGTAGCTCAGCGATGAGTAACCGGTGCCAAAATCATCAATCGCCAACTTCAGTCCTTGCGCCTTGAGTTCGTTGAGAATGTAACTACTCTCCAGCGTGTCGCGCATCACCATGGTTTCCGTCAACTCCAACTGAATCTGACTTGCGTTCACCGGGACATTATCTAGGGTGCGACGAATCATTCGGGTCAAACCACCGCCACGAAACTGCCGCGCCGACAGATTGATACCGATCCGAATCGCTGGCAACCCCGCTCGTCGCCACGCCACCGCTTGAGAGCAAGCCGTATAAAACACCCATTCGCCAATACTGGAAATCAAATTGGTTTCTTCCGCCAACCCGATAAATGACTCGGGCATAACCACGCAGTCACCATGGCCTGGATACCAGCGAATCAAGGCCTCCGCACCTAACAGCGTCTGCGTTTCAACGTCGACAATGGGCTGATAAAACAGCTCAAATTCTTCGCGCGCCAGTGCCCGTCGCAGGTCGCGTTCCAGCGTCAAGCGCTGCAGCATTTCGGAGTGCATGCCATCGGTGTAAATCTGGTAGGTGTTTTTACCTGAATCCTTGGCTCGGTACAGCGCCTTATCAGCATTCTTGAGCAACTCATCGGCGGTCTCACCACCCCCGGGGGCCATTGAAATACCGATACTGGTGCTGATAGTGACGTGTTGGCCAACGACACGATAAGGCTGGGCAACCGAGGCCAAGGCCTTTTCCGCCACCGAAATGACCGCATTGAAACTCGACGCATCATCGAGCAACAGCGCAAACTCATCACCCCCCAAGCGGGCGACGGTATCACTCGCTCGCACACAACCCACCAAGCGCTGCGCAACATCTTTTAACAAGCCATCCCCCGCGTCATGCCCAAACTGGTCGTTCACTTCCTTAAAACCATCCAGATCAAGAAACACGACCGCCGGCCCTTTCTTGTCACGATGATGGCGTAACAACGAACGATCCAGTCGACGGGTGAACAATGTGCGATTCGCCAGTTCCGTCAGTGCATCGAAATGCGCCAGCCAGGTCAGTCGACGTTCGGTTTTCTTGCGTTCAATGGCATAGCGCATGACACGATACAGTTGTTCATGTCCTGTTTCCGAGCGCAGAAGAAAATCCTGGGCACCATGTTTGATCGCCTCAACCGCAAATTCAGGATCGGCGTTATTGCTAAGTGCAATCACCGGCAGATCAGCCGTCAAGCTACGCAGTGCGGGAGGCAGGCTGCCGACAGGTAGGGTATCGGCAAGATCAAGATCAATCAGTACGGTACAAAAGGATTGCTGCGACAACAACTGGCAGGCGTCCTCAATGCTCTCGATGTGCAGAATGTCGTACTGGGAGTCTGGCAGTTCGTCGAGCGCGCCTTCCAGCAGACATCGGTCCGCTGGGTCGTCACTGATCAGCAAGATATGCCGACCGATATTTTGTGATTCCGCCGCTCTACCCATGCCGCGAAGACCCCGCTCATTCGGCTTTGAGATAATAAGCGTATCGGCCTGATTTTATGGGACTTTAATAAGCAAAATCATTACTGAGATCGAACCGATACTTGGCGCTGATCGACTGCTTTTCCTGCGGATACTGCCGTTGCAGAAACTCAATCAGATCATCTGCACACATGGTGTGGCAGTCAATGAACCCCTGCACCTCAACCAGCCCTAGGGTGTCAAAAACGACCTCTCGAGTCTGACCCTTTTTGCAGGAACCGAGATCAAACGACTCGGTTATAGAGTCGCTAAAAATGTTGTGATAGAACGGGTCGTTATTGGGAAAGCCAACGGATTGTCCTACCTTTATCTGCAGATGCTGCACGCTGAACGCTTTGTTCTTCTGGGATACTTCATGGTCTGCTGACTAGGCAATGCCGGCTTGTAGACCACCCAATACAATCCAGACCGTAAATTTCTGCGGGAAACGAAGCGATTGAAAAATAATATTCACGCACTATAGAGTCCAGATTTCGTGGCTTCTGGAGTCAGGATGATGGGGGGTGAAGCGTTGAATCCGGATCCGATGTCGGCCTAAAACCGCTCTAGGCTGTCTACCCGAATGTGTTCTGCTGCCGCACCCCACTCCACCAACAAGGCCTTTGCGGACTCAATGGCGGCACCGGGCGCAGTCACGTAAAAATCATAGCCAGACAAATCGGAGTGGTCCTCACGAATTATCCGCATTCGGCGTAGAAAGTCGGCCTCAAGGTCCTCAGGCTCGACGTGCTGGTTGCGCCCCAGCGAGGTATAGATAAACTCGTCAAATGCATCGGCCCAGGAGCGACAGTAATTATCCATATAGTGGCCATCCTCTTCGCTGGTGATCCAGTAGAGGTGCATGCCCTGATCCCGTTCCAGTGCTACCGCGTGTTCAATCAAACTCTTGATCGGGCCGAAGCCGATGTCATAGGCAATCATGATGATGGGGCGTTCAGATTCTTCATCCAGAATAAACGAACCCCATGGGCCACGAATGTTTAACTTCGATGAAGTTTTCAGTGCCTCAAATATATATTGTGAAAACTCATCGTCCGGATTGTCACGAATATGAAACTGGAGATGCATGGCATTGCACGGACAACTGGCGACCGACTTGTTGCGCGGCCGAATACCATCGGCCAGCAATGTGACGTGTTGGCCGGCAAGAAAATGCAGGGTACTGGATCGTGGCGTGCGCAACTGCAACAACATGATATGCTCGGCAACGCGCTCAATCTTGGTGACCTTGGTTTCAATTTCCTGAACGGGAATATCTTCCGGTCTGGAATACTCAAACGCCTCGATCACCAGATCGGATGCGGGCTTCGCTCGACATAACAATACGCCCCCAGCCGACTTGTCGGCCTCTGACAACTGAAAGTCGTGATGTTCAATCGATGCCAACTCGCCTTTTATGATACGTCCCTTGCAGTCACCACAGGATCCGCCGCTGCAACTGTAGTTGAGATTCATACCCGCCCTGAGTCCGGCCTCCAGCACGGTTTCATGCTCATCAATCTCAAAGTGATGCCCGCTAGGTTGAATGGTCACCGTAAACGGCATCAGATCTTGCCTGTGAGGATCGAAAACTGCTCAAAAACCGGGTTTGTCACCGGTTCGATCTTGCGGCGCATCAAGCTTCCAATCGCAGTTGAATGGGAAAATACAGGCCTGACCACAGGATAACCCAAACTCGCCAGTATAATCATCGCGCGAATTTCTCGACTCAACTCCGGCAGCGCATCGCGCACTTCGATAAGACCTTCGGGTGTGATATCGGGCGCCTCGCCGGTGCTAATTGCATCCGCCAACTGCAGTACCTCGTCGATAATCAGATCCATATCTCGCACGGGTTTAAACGGCTTGGCCAAGGCGGCCAGGCTATCGAACAGCTCATTCACTACGTCCTGATTAAGTGGCTTTTCTAGTACCATCGCGGCAATATCGATCTGCTTTTGCCCTTGCGGGGAAAACAAAGCGAGCAGTGAGGCGGCAACGGGGTTTTCCATCTCGGCCAAAGACACCAACTTATTACGAGTTGTTTCGAGCTTGGGGTGAGGGCCACCGAGATCAAGTAACGGTGCGGAATCACTGTTAAGAAAACCCAGAAGGTAGGCATTCTTGCGCTGCCCACTTTTCCACAATTTTTCCCGATCCTTGTCCGAGATCAAACCCGGCTGTAAAACCAGTTTCACCGACCGGGCCATCGCGATCGGGCTTTCTTCGAACGGAAGAAATTCAATTAAATATTCCGCCAAAATCGGCCCCATTGCACCGGCGACAATCTGATCACGTTCCAACATCCGCCTGGCGTGTTCCGCTTCTTGCCGCGTCCACCAAGCTCGCCGTGCGAGTTCATTGGTCAACCCCTCGGCACACACCACCGCAACGACGGCCTCGGGTTCACCCAGCAACAACAACTGAGCCAAATTGTCATCGCGCGCCTGCCCCATACGCGTCCAGCGCTTGAGAAACACCGGATAGCCACCGGGGGAGCCCATGACATGACCGGAAAGCAACTCTCGAACCAGCTTGATATACTTCTCATCGCGACAATTGGGGCTCAAGGTAACCTTGGCATCACCATCGTCTGACAAGGCATGGACACTCATTGATGACTCATTGACCCGAATCGCGAGTGGCTCTGTAGCCAACATCACGTTCAGTCGCAGCGAGTCTTCTGCGGAAAGTGGCATATTAGCGAACCCGACTACGAACCCTTGGTGTGGGCTGGATCATTGGGGTTGGAAAAAATAAAATGCAATTCGCCTGGCTCAATCTCAACAAAGTCGATGACTGTTCCTGCAAGCAAATCCGCTTGCTCACGAGAACAAATAATCATGATGCCTTCGCTCTCATAGCTTTCATCACCCTCAGCCGCGGCATCGAAACCCATTACGTAATTGAGCGAGCCGTCGTCCTTACGCTCAACCGCAAGGCGTAAGAGCATACCCGCCGAATCACCCTGCTCTGCCGCCTGTCGAATCTGCTCAGCCGCTGCTTCTGTCGCTGTAATCATGCCCGTGTACACTCCTCTACAAATTTCATAAACCGCTCAGCCCAGCAAAACTCACTGACACTGCGCAAATGCGTATAACTCGCTAAAACATTCCGGTAAACGATGCCGTCGTGGTGGCCATCGACACCGCTGCCTCGCTGCACCTCATAGGCAAAGCGAACGTCAGGCCCAAGATCCTGCAACCTTGAGTAGTGAAACTCATGCGCGAGAATCGTGTGCTCGCAATCGTCGCTCCCCACACACCACGGATGCTCCCCGGTCGGTTTTACTCGAGCATAGCCACGCCCCTGTGGCTTTTCCTCCATGATGACATCGGCCTGCAGTGCCCCCACCATACGGCTGGTACGCCCGTCAGACTGAATTGACCGGGCAAGATACATCAAACCACCGCACTCGGCGTAGACTGGCATATCCGCTTCGATCGCAGCAAGGATCTGCCGCCGCATGGACTCATTGGCCTCCAATACAGACAGATGGGTCTCGGGGAATCCTCCACCAATAAACAACGCATCCACCTCCGGCAAATCAGAATCTCTTAACGGACTGAATGGGAGTAATTTTGCGCCGCAAGCCAGCAATGCCTCTAGATCGTCAGGATAATAGAATCCAAACGCATCGTCCTGAGCGATGCCAATGCGTAGTGGTCGCGATGCGGTATAGGCCGGTACCCGCTCTGCTACCGAGGCGATGCTGCCAGCGCTTTCACAGATCAACTGAACCGCGTCGAGATCAACCTGGTCGGCGATCAGCGAACCAATGTCAGCGATCTTCGCATCCGCGAGATCAGTTTCATTGCTTGGCATAAGTCCAAGATGTCTTTCAACAATCTCGAGCTTGGGGTCAACATGGACAGCGCCGAGTACGGGAACATCGGTGTAGTGCTCGATGACCGCTCTGAGTTTGGCCTCATGGCGACTGCCGCCTAGGCGATTGAGAATCACACCTCCGATTCGTATTTTTTTATCGAATGCCTGATAACCAAGGATCAGAGGCGCGACGCCACGGGTCATACCACGCGAATCAATCACCAGAATCACCGGTGCATCCAGCAGATGCGCCAAAGCCGCATTACTGTTACTGCCATCAAGATCGAGGCCATCATACAAGCCCTTGTTGCCTTCGATAATGGCGATATCCGACTCGGCGACCCGCCCGCCAAAGCCCTGCTGAATCGCCTGTTCTGACATGGTATAGAAATCGAGATTGAAACAACTTCGACCTGCGGCCCGTGACAACCATAGTGGATCAATGTAGTCAGGCCCTTTCTTGAACGGTTGTACCTTGAGGCCTCGCTGCGCGAATGCCGCGCACAAGCCGATGCTGATCGTAGTCTTACCAGAAGACTTGTGAGCGGCGGAAATCAGACAGTGCGGCATAATCAGTCACCAAACGATACGGGGGCGAACCTGATTTGAGTAGGAACTTGATCACTACATCCCTTCTCCCTGCGGGAGAAGGCCAGGATGAGGGAATATAAAATCATGATGTTAACCTTACAACCCCCTCACCCTAATCCTCTCCCTGAGGGAGAGGGAATTTATTTCTGCTAGTAGTGGGCGAGAAAGCCAGAATAAAGGCGACCCTGTTTAGCTGACGCTGGCGTCGACAACCTCATCCGATAGCGACTCGGGTAAGAAAGGCAACACCTTGGCCGCCACCGCAACAACGGCGGCCGACACTGCCACACCGCCGATACCCAACAAGATTTCAGGCAAGGAAGGAGTATAGCTACCCACCACGCCGTCAAAAAAGCTGCTTTCAATGATCTCTTTGTCAGGGAAGATTGGAAGTGGAAAGGCCTGGCCCCCAATCACGATGACATAAATCGTCGCCATACCGCCGGCGATCACCATCGCACACGCGATTCCGATCCACTGCCGTGACTTACCCAAGGTCGGGTGATACACAACGGCTAGCGGCAATAACCCGCCCACCAGAATCGTGCCCGCCCAAAACAGGAAGGTGTAAATACCACCGTCAACCAAAATAAACCGCTCAACCGCATGATGCTCGGTCGCGTAGAGATTAGTCACATGCTGCACAATGACAAAGTAGAGAACAGCGGCAACAAATACACCCAGAAGACTCTTCAGGCGCAATAACACCGCATCGCCAAGCGGACGATCCGTCCAGTTAAAACTCGCCATCAGCGTCAAAATATAAATGGCCAGACCAAAGCTGAAAGACATGATGATAAACATCGGCGCCATGATCGCCGCATCATAACCCTGACGGGCAACCAAAAAGCCGAAGATGGAGCCAGTACCTGTGGTCAGCATCAAACGCCAAATAAAGGCAGCCGTTCCCGCCGCCTTCTTAAAGACATGCATTTTGTGTTCCATCATGGTCCAGATGTACACAGCCACGATGCCGACAAAACCTGAATACAGAATGATATTCCAGGCGAAAATCGACTTGAAGTTATAGTAAGTCATCGCGATGATCAGACGATCAGGCCGACCTAGATCCAGCAACAATACCATCAGCCCACCGATCAACAACGCAATCGCGAGCAGCGCCGACAGGCGCGCTAATGGGTCGTACATTTTACGCCCGAAAACCGATGAAATGGACGCGACATTCAGCGCGCCCGAAGCGGCAACAATCAGGAAGATCGCAAATACGTGAGGCATACCCCAAACAATCTGATTGGTCATCCCGGTCACCCAGTGGCCGTTATGCTCCATATAATAGGCAGCGCCCATTCCCAGCATGATGACCGCAATCAAACCGGCCATCAGTTTGTAAAAACCGGGGCTTGGGCCCATCAGCGAGCGATAATGAGTTTGTGTTGCCATAACTTATAGCCCCTTGTAGCGCACGCCGGTGTTCAAACCCAGATCGGCACGCAACTGGCGCGTCGGGCTTGCCCGCAACTGACGCGAGATATCACTGTTGGGATCTTTCAGATCACCAATAATAATGGCGTGATGGCCTTCTGCCGCACAGGCTTCGGAACAAGCCGTCGAGCCATCACCCGCATCCAGCTTATGCACACACAGAGTGCAGGATTCAACGCACCCCTTGCCACGAGGCTGATGGGTCACCTGATTTTCCAATACTTCATGCACGAACGAACGAGCCTTGTACGGGCACGCCATCATGCAGTAGCGACAACCAATACAGGTATGACGATCGACTAGAACAATACCGTCTGCACGTCGCATCGATGCGCCTGTTGGACAGACATCCACACAAGGGGCGGTTTCGCAGTGTTGGCACATGAGTGGCAGCGTATCGATATGACCGGTTGCCTTGTCCTTGATCGTAACTTTCCGTATCCACTGAGCATCCGTTTCGGGGCGTCCAAGATCTTCCAGTCCATGCTCATCATTACAGGCATCGACGCAGGCCTTGCAGCCATCGGCACATTTGGATGCATCGACCAACATGCCCCAGCGATTGTCAGAACTAGCAGGTTCGTCCAGTGCCTTGGCCTGTGCGCTGCCACTGGCGAGTAACGAGGTTAGCGGTACGGTAGCTACCGCAGCGGTTGCCACACCCGCCTGACCAAGAAAGCGGCGACGGTATTGATTGATGTTGGCTTCAACACTCATTGCTGTTCACCCATGGTTTCCCACAACGCGAAGGATGAGTTCACCCCTTCAGGCGTCATTTTGTTTGCGTGATCACCGTGATACTGCTTCATCTGTGATGTTCCCAGCTTATGTCGATGCTTTGGCTCGCGTGGAACCGCGGCATGACACTGGAAACAATCAATACTGACCGAGGCAAAATTATGGCACGACTGACAAAACTGGCCATCACCATTAATGTTGGCCAACTCACCCGCATCATCCTTCTTTACGTGACACGCAACACACTCCGCAAGGCTATGCTGCTTGGTACGCACACCCTCGCGCAGTGTTATGTCACGCTGATGGAACAAGTACTCCATGTGATTTTTTCGCATGTCGGCAGTGGGCTCTACACAAGCCTCCTCGGTATAAGCCTTGGATCCGATCAAATGCTCGCGAGCGTCGTCAGCAAGCACCGTACCTACATTGACGAGCAGTAACCCGACAAATAGTCCACCGACAAGCTGACGGAAAGATCCCGCAAAACTCATAGAGATTCCTTATTCACCCAGACCCATCTTAATGTAACCCGTTGGGCACACTTCAGAACAGATATGGCAACCGATGCAACGATCATAATCAGTATCGACATATCGACCGGTTGTCTTGGCGTCCTTCTTAACACGGAAAACCGCATCTTGAGGACAGAAAATAACGCAGTTGTCACACTCAAAACACATGCCACAACTCATACAGCGGCCGGCTTCGGCCTGCGCATTCTCAGTCTCCAGACACAAAACACGTTCCTGGAAATGTCCGAGCACTTCTTCAGACGTCGGCACAACCTCTTCGCGTCGCAGACGAGGTTCGTACCCAAAGTGGCCGAGAAACAATTCATCTGATGGAATAATTTCGTGCGCTGAGCGATCTTCGTAGTTATGAACCGCGCGGTTATCCGTATTAGTACCACGACGAGCATCTTCTGTTGAATGCTCACCGGCGGGATCAAAGCCATCAGGTGACAAATCGACTTCTTTCAATTTATCCAACAGATCGAAGTGATGCACATCAACCTTGGGACGACGCGCATGTTCAGCGCCCGACATATACTCATGGATGGTTTCGGCAACGACCGATGCCTGACCAATGGCAGTAGTCAACAAGTGTGGACGGATGATATCGCCACAGACGAAATGCCCTTCCTTACCCGGTACTTGGTAGTACTTATCAGCGTCAATCAGGCCGCGACCATTATCGAAGCCGTCCAAGCCCTCAAGATCGCCACCCTGACCAATCGCAGAAACGATCAGATCCGCCTCGAGATCAAACTCAGAACCCTCAACCGGAGTGGGACGGCCATCAACCATCTCACACCTGGCCATACGCAAAGCGGTGGCACGA
This sequence comes from Chromatiaceae bacterium, assembly GCA_012965975.1. Classification (GTDB taxonomy): domain Bacteria; phylum Pseudomonadota; class Gammaproteobacteria; order DTRM01; family DTRM01; genus DTRM01. Next base: position 13,060 of record DTRM01000042.1, read on the forward strand.
CCGTTTTCATCCTGCACAACCAATACGGGCATCACGCCATCGAGAATGGTCACACCCTCCGTTAGCGCATCACTAACCTCATGCTCAGCAGCGGTCATGTCAGCTTTTGGAAACAAAGAAGTCAGGGTAACATCAGCACCTTCTCGTGCCGCCGTGTGTGCCGCATCGTGTGCAACATAACCATGAACAACCAATTCAGGGCGATCCTTAGGATTGATGTGCTCGATATGACCCAAACGACGCGCAACAGAGACCACATCAATCGAGGTATCGCCACCACCCACACACACTACGCGATTGGCGGTGACGTGCAGACGACCTTGGTTAAACGCTTCCAGGAAGGCAACGCCGCTAACGCAATTCTCCGCATCAGAACCGGGACAAGGCAATGGCCGGCCAGACTTACAGCCTAGCGCCCACAAAACCGCATCATATTCTTCTTCGACGCTTTCCAGACTGACATCTTTACCCACACGCGTATTCAACTTGACGTCAATATCACCCATATCGATGATGCGCTGGATTTCATGGTCAAGAAAGTCTCGCGGGGTACGATAGCCTGGGATGCCATAACGCATCATGCCACCGAGTTCTTCATGATCATCAAAAATCGTGCTCGCATGACCCATACGACGCAACTGATAGGCCGCAGCCATACCGGCAGGACCGCCACCGATGATGGCGACGCGCTTACCGGAAACAGGTGGTGGCGCCGGAAATTTATAACCCTTCTCCTTGGCGTTATCACCAATGAACTGCTCAACGGCATTAATACCGACGAAGTCTTCTACTTCGTTACGGTTACAGCCATCTTCACAGGGCGCTGGACACACGCGGCCCATCTGCGATGGAAAAGGGTTGGCGTCGGTTGAACGCAGAAATGCATACTCCTGCCAGTCCATACCCTCTGGAGCTGGCTCCATCCCGCGCACGATACCCAGCCAGCCACGAATATCCTCACCGGATGGACAGCTGCCCTGGCAAGGTGGTGTCTTGTGAACATACGTCGGGCACTTGTGCGACGTATCCTCGACAAAAATCATGTCGTGCATACTGCCCCATTCGTAATCGCCGTCATCATACTTGCGAAACGTTAACTTGGTACCGATCTCATCAGTAGGAGTGGACATCGTCTGTCTCCTTGCATTTATATTACAAAATTAATCCGAAAATCTGCTTATGCTGCGTCTTCCGCCGCTTCATCATCGTCGTCGACTATCTGGCCCGTCAGAATGATGGCGTTACTAAGAACTTGATGCAGACTCATAATCATATCCATCTCCATACCGTAGTAAGGGAGGACTTTGGCGAACTGGCTCTTACAAATAGCGCAGATCGCAACCAAATTGGTAACACCGTACTCATCAACCACGTCTTGAAGAGCCTGCGCTCGTGGCACCATACCCTTGACGCGAATTTCCATCAGGTCATCGGTCAATAAGCCACCCCCACCGCCACAACAGAACGTGTGCTCGTGGATGGTTTCAGGCGCCATGTCGTGGAAATTATTACAGACAGCCTTGAGAATATCGCGAGGAATGGTGAACTGACCACCCGGCATATCACCCATTCTCGAGGCGCGGGCAACATTACAGGAATCGTGAAAGGTGATCACCAAATCATCATTACGCGACTTATCAAACGTCAACTTGTCGTCCTGAATCAGATTGTGCGTAAACTCACAAATATGTTGCGGTATGGGATAGTTCTGATCAAGGAAGTCCCACGGACCCGCAAGCGTATTCAAAAAGCTGTACGCGACGCGCCAAGCGTGTCCACACTCACCAAAAATAATTCGCTTAACGCCCAGATCCAGCGCCGCTTCGCGAATACGAATCGCAACACGCTGCATGTTTTCGTAACTACCGATAAACATGCCAAAGTTCGCTGCTTCCGACGCGTGAGAACTCACGGTCCAACTCACGCCTGCCTCATGAAAGACCTTGGCATAACCCATCAAACCATCCACATGGGGTTCGGCAAAGAAATCCGCGGACGGGGTAACCAGCAGAATATCGGCACCCTTAACATCTAACGGTACCTTAACCGCAATGCCAGTCTCATCTTCAAGATCCTCTTCAAGACCTTCCAAGGTATCCGCCAACGCGCGTTCTGGCAGACCCAGATTATTACCAATCTTGTAAACCTTGCCGATAATTTCGTTGCAATACTTCTGGCCGAAACCAATGTGATCGAGAACTTCTCGTGCCGCCATTGAAATCTCAGCGGTATCAATGCCGTAAGGGCAATAAACCGAACAACGGCGACACTGGGAACACTGGTGAAAATAGGAATACCATTCCTTGATCACATCTTCGGTCAGATCGACCGCACCAACCAGTTTGGGGAAATACTTGCCAGCGAATGTGAAATAACGCCGATACACCGCGCGGAACAAATCCTGGCGAGCAACCGGCATATTCTTGGGATCACCTGTACCCAGAAAATAGTGGCACTTATCGGTACAGGCACCGCATTTTACGCATGAATCAAGAAACACCTGCAGCGAACGATACTTGCCCAGAAGCTCGCCCATCTTCTCGATGGCCTTCTCTTTCCAGCCTTCCTGAAACTCACCATTACCGCCTGGAAAGTCGAGCTGCACCTGAAACTTTTCGGCCGCAACGTAGGGCGAACTGTGCGCCATCGTGCCTTCGACCACGACCGGGATCTCAGGATACTTCTTAAGCTTAGGTATTTCGAAATCGACCTTGGCCATCGTTATTGTCCTTCAGCGCTGTCGCGACTGCCGCGAGTATCGTCGTACTTGGCGGCCCAGGCAGCCAGATGACGCTTCTCGCGAGGGTTATCAACCTGGTTGCGAGTTGGGCTAAAAAATATACCCACTGCGTGTAGCAACTTGCTATAGGGAAATAAGGCCATCAGTACAGCCACCAGGCCCAAATGAATGAGTAAGGGTAAATCAACTGGCAGTTCACCCGGACTCAAACTCATCAAACCCAAGGTGAATTCCTTTAACTGAACAATGTCTGTGTGAAGGATAAATGACATGATGAGACCCGACGCCGCGATCCCCATTAGCCAAAACAACCAAATGAAATCCGACGGTGCGGATATGTAACGCACTCGATCAACCGCAAAGCGGCGCACCAGCAATCCGCCAAGCCCCGCAAGCATTGCAAAACCCGCGTACAGCCCAAATGGTTGTACCAAGCCGACCAACGGCCAAACCAATGGCGCCCAGAACCACTCTGGGTTAATGAAATAACGCAGGTGGCGCAACAGAACCAGAAACATACCAAAATGGAACATCCAGCCAAAGAGCCAGGTCCACAAGGTTGCCTTGAACAGGCTTTCAAAAAATACAACTTCACGAAACAGGCGCAACGCCACGCCAGTCCGCGTGACCGGTGCTGGTGTCGTAGGAATCTTGAGCGGTGCTGGTGTCTTAATATAAAGACGAATCCGGTAGGCAAGACCAGCCACCAGCGAAAACGTCGCCACATAAAACAGCAGAGCAAAAAAGATCGTCAGAAACGACATGTTCCTGAGGGCCTCCGTAAAGTAGTTAAATAAATAAGGGGGCAGCTTTTACGCTAACCCCCTCACTCGTCGTCTAAATTAGACGCAGCCAGTCGGCTTTGGAAGCCCCGCATATTTACAGGCCTGCTTCGCAGGACCGTAAGGGAACAATTCGTACAGGTACTTGCTGTTGCCCTTGTCCTTACCTAGCTTCTTACCGATAGCCTTGGTCAGAACGCGAACGGCTGGAGCAATCTGGTACTCTTCGTAGTACTCACGCAGGAAGTTAATCACTTCCCAGTGGGTCTCAGTCAGTTCGGCATCATCAATAGCCGCCATTACGGTCGCTACTTCAGGCTCCCACTGATTCAGATCAGCCAGATAACCTTCTTCATCAGTCTCAATGGACTTTCCATTTACTTCGATAGGCATGTTGTGTCTCCTCGACGCTATATATTAATTTATGTGTGGTGACTGTTAAAGCCAGGACTGTACGACGTCATGCTCTGCGGCAAGTTCGACAAAACCCGTGTAATCGACGATCTTGACGCCATCAATCACATCCTCATCAGTCATTCCTCGTGCATTCAGGTCTGGACCCAATACATAGACGCCAATATCGCCAATAGCATTGGAAACAACCGATTCGTTTGCGGCACCCTTAAGCGCGGCAAATACCCCATCCTCTATCAGCAGGACGCTGCTACCCTTCTTCGCATGGCCCATGCACTGGGCAAATGAATTACGTTCGAAAGGTGATTTGTTTACGGTATGCAGTAACATTGCTTGATCTCCTAGAAACTCAGTACGACTTCGGCGTCTTCCATCAGGTCAGCCATCGCAGCATTGTCGATCACTTCAACATCAACAATCAGATCTTCGGTCGTTAAACCGCGCTCATCCATTGATTCCTTGGAAACGAACAGCTTTTCGACGTCATACATTTCAAGCGCACGATAGGTGGGTGAAAAATTCTTCATACCCATACCATCGGTGTTCTGCCCTTTTTTGAGCTGATAAACACCATCATCCATAAACGCAAGACTGACATCCTGCTCAAATGCCGCACCGATCAAAACCACTTCAAGTGATTCCAGCGCATAGACAGTGCCGTAAGGCCCACGACGGTTAACGTACAAGAACTTCTTGCCGTTCATTTCGCCATCTTCTTCGTAATCTTCTTCAGACATGAGATACCTTTAAATTAGTCGCCGAAAACCAGCAGACGATCACTTTCGATACCGGCTTCGATCAACTGACCAAGACCCGAAATGCGAAAACCTTCTGCAAGATTGTCTGCGTCTTTACCATTACGTTTGGACTCATCTGCATCGCAGATGCCACGTCGCTGGGCAGCCGCCACGCAAATCACCAGATCAACATTGTGATCTGCAGCCAGTTCGCTCCAGCGTTTGACGATATTACGATCGTCTTGGGGCGGCGTGGTCAAACGGGTGCCGTTGTTGACACCATCATGGTAGAAAAAGATGCGAAAGATCTCATGACCGGCATCAATTGCGGCCTTGGCAAAGTTATATGCCGAATCCGCAGCTTGGTGCTGGTATGGTCCTTCGTTAACTTGAATACCGAATTTCATATTCTGACCCTTTAGAAACGAATGTGCGTAGAGCTGTTGAGGCTCTGACGAGCACCACGCCAGTTATCAATGTGATACTTGGTAAATGGCAACGCGGTCAGCTCGAAGAAACGCGGCCAACCGATACGGTCGATCCAGTCGTTCATACGCTCCCAATCCCGCGCATCTTCCTTGTAGCATTTCAGAATCGTCTTCACGATTGCAGTAGCTTCAGGCCAGCGAGGTGGATTATTCGGGATGCCAGCCGCAACCAGTTTCTGGAAACTAGGCTTGCTGCGGGCGTTGGAGTGATTACCACCCACCCAAATAGCTAGCTTCGAGTGAACCGGATCATTAATCGCCATTGGCGGACAAGGTGGGAAACAAGCGCCACAACAAATGCACTTTTTCTCATCAACTTCCAGTGAAGGCTTGCCGTTAACCATAGCGGGACGAATCGCCGCAACCGGGCAACGCGCCACAACAGAAGGTCGCTCACAGACATTAGACACCAGATCGTGGTTGATCTTCGGTGGCTTGGTGTGCTGAACGTTAATCGCGATGTCGCCCTGACCACCACAGTTAATCTGACAACAAGAGGTCGTGATGTGCACGCGGTTAGGCATGTTGCACTCTTTGAACTCGTCAATCAGCTCGTCCATCATCGACTTCACAACACCGGATGCATCCGTACCGGGGATGTCGCAATGCAACCAACCCTGAGTGTGAGACAGCATAGCCACGGAGTTCTTGGTACCACCAACGATGAAACCAGCTTCCTCGATCGCATCAATTAGCGGCTGCACCTTGGCTTCATCGGCAACCAAATACTCCACGTTAGAGCGAATGGTGAAATGGATGTAACCATCGGCAAACTCATCACCAATGTCACACAACTTGGTTAGTGTGTAGTGATCCAGAATTCGCTGGGTGCCACAACGCACAGTCCAAAGCTCATCACCACTGTAGGCAACATGAAGCAGCACGCCTGGACGTGGATGCTCGTGGTATTTCCACTGACCGAAGTTACGCAAGCTGACAGGATGCATGTACTGCATGCCATCCGGACACCCGCTTTCGATGGGGGCTCTATGTTCAATTGCCATTCGTTATTCCTCCAAGACTTTTAAGCCAAAGGTTTACTGCACCTCGGCCTAAAACGGCCAAGGCACAATGTTTTTCTAGTGTCGGTTATTGATTCCGGTTTAGCAGACTAACTAGCTAGCCTGATTATCAAACCACTTTTCAGCTTCTTCATCCCAACCATCCATACGGACGTAGGAACACTGACGCGGACTGTTAACCATGTTGGGATCAACCTCGATACCAATTCCCTCAAGGAAATTAGCCAGACCGATACGCTCAATCATCTCACCGCAACGCTCGTGCTCCAAGCCATTCTCAGCCCAGAAATCGATGGTCTCTTCAGCGATTTCAACAATGCGCTCGTAGTCTTCTTCGGTTTCCATCTTCAGGAACGGAATGATGACGGTACCCATCAGATCACCGATCTTCAGAGTACGCTTACCACCCATCAACAGGGTAACGCCGTGATCCGTACCCGGATGCAATGCCTTTGGCATCACGTTCAGGCAATGCATGCAACGCACGCAGTTACGGTTATCAACGGCGATGGTGTCGTCGTCATTCAGAGACAAGGACTGTGTTGGACAGCGAGTAATCACATTATCAATCACATACTGACGACCCTTTTTGGCAACGAAAGCTTTCACTTCTTCGTCGTCAACCTGCATGTCATCACGCCAAGTACCAATCACCGCAAAGTCAGAACGCTCAATCGCATTCTGACAATCGTTTGGACAACCTGAAACCTTGAACTTGAACTTGTATGGCAGTGCCGGACGATGGACATCGTCGGTGAAGTTGTTCACTAGCTTGAGGTGCATCTTGTGCTCGTTGGTGCAAGACATCTCGCAACGCGCCGCACCGATACACGACATCGCGGTACGTACACAAGGACCCGCGCCACCCAGATCAAAACCGTACTCGTTGATCTCATCGAAAAAGTGCTGAGTGCCTTCGGTCGTGGTACCGATAAACATGATGTTACCGGTCTGACCGTGAAAGGTAACCATGCCAGAGCCATGATCTTCCCAGCTCTTGCCGAGCTGACGCAACATCGCAGTGGTGTAGTGGTTACCAGCCGGTGGCTGTACACGGATGGTGTGAAATTCTTTTGACTCAGGAAATGCCTTACCGACTTCAGAAAAACGGGGGATGATACCGCCGCCATAACCAAAGACACTGACCGTGCCGCCCTTCCAGTAGCCCTTGCGGGTTTCGTAGGAGTGTTCCAACTGACCCAGCATCGAGTTGATAGTCTCGTTGATGCGCTGACTGGGAAATTCATCACGCATACGTTTGAAACCCGTGATGAAACTCGGCCATGGACCTTCTTCAAGCACATCCAGCATCGGGGTTGGATGGATTTTATCTTTATCTACCGCCATGTCTGACTCCTAAGATATATACAGATTTCTATTTCGAAATCGTTGAGTGTCGCACCCGATTAACCAAGGTTAATCAAGATATTCAAAATTCGTGGCTCAACTAAACCCTGACCCAAAAGTCGGCTTGGACTGATCCAATGTCGCACCCTCGTAATCTGGGCACATCGCTCCTAACGGCCGGACTTCTACCCACATGAGTAAATCTATCCAACAGAGACCGTTTCGACCACTGCCCCATAGGGGTATAGCCATACCCTATATATCCCTAAAGAGATATACCGCTTGAATCCGGCCACCTCGTCCCCATGGTACTCCCATACTCAGATATATAAGGTATACCAATGGCTGGAATGGACAAAAGCCAGGCATTAGACCTTCGGCTACTCCTCGCGTAACTACGCAATTACCGGAGTATCCAAGGCGTTTTCATTAATAACAGCTCATTTTATAATATTAGCGAATTCAATCCAAGTAACCACCAATGCTCAGGCGAATGAACACGCAAAACGAGGCTATTTTCATCCCCGGAAATGATCCGGCCTATCAGCGCTGGCGCAAGCAAAAACTTGTCCAGTACGAAGCCTGCGTGGCGGATCCCATCGTGTCGATCGAAAATCCTACCACCCTTAGCCCCGTTGAATCACACGCCCTGCGCCAGCGATGCGAGAAAATGAATGTGGTGATTTACGCGATGGACCCGCAACTCGACATGGGCGAAAGTGATGTTGTGGCCCTGGGCCAACAATTGGGGTTGGTGCGACTGGACAACAATCTGTATGCGCAGAACGACTCCATCAGCGCTCTTGAGGTATCGGATGCTGGACGTCAATCTGACTATATCCCTTACACCAGTCGGCCACTTAGCTGGCATACCGATGGCTATTACAACGCGGAGAATGAGGTCATTCAAGGCTGGTCGCTGCATTGCGTACGCAATGCCAAGCAAGGCGGATGCAATCAACTGCTCGACCATGAAATCGCCTATATACAGCTGCGGGATGAAGATCCACGCTATATTCAAGCGCTGATGCAGGATGATGTGATGACCATTCCCGCCAACATTGAGAACGGCGAAACCATACGACCCGAACGCACAGGGCCGGTGTTTTCCCTCCATAAACAAAGCCAACACCTGCACATGCGTTACTCGGCTCGCGCGCGCAACATCATCTGGAAAGATGATGACGTTACCCGCGATGCAGTAGACCGCCTCAATCAGATACTGACTAGGGACTCACCCTTCCACCTGTCGCATTGCCTCGAACCCGGACAGGGTGTCATCAGCAACAACGTGCTTCATAATAGAAGTGAATTCCACGATCCCGACGATGCACCGGGACGACTAATTTTTCGCGCTCGTTATTACGACCGCGTGCAAGCAAACTGAGAAACCAACATGCTTTGGCTTAGCGAAATATTGATCCAAAACCCAACCCTTGAATCCTTCGATCAATTGATTGAGAAGGTTCACGATGGCGCGAGACAAGGCGAACGTTTTTTTCGCATGGACATAAAACCCCCTTACCGAGACACGCCAGAAGACTGGGAGTTGCAACTCGAGTCTGCGTTCAATGGAGTAATCAAATGAATCTGTGGACACCAAAAGATGGTGCGGAACAAGCGTCATCCTCTATCGCACACGCCCTCGAGACCGAAGATCGGGCATTACTGGTTTCACGCTTGGGCGCGCTTGAAGACAAACTGCGTGAACTACCGGACGACCCGAATAACCCCGAGCACCAACACACGATGCTGGAGATTGCCCGCACCCAGACCGGACTGAAAGAGCACCAAATTGCCTGGGACATTGCTCGACCCTTGTTCAGCGCATTTGCTGCCAGAGCAGATTGGGAGTCAGCGGTTGATGTTTGCGACGTGCTATTTCAAACCGGACTCGATGACTCCATGGCCGCATTGGGCAACGGGATCTGGCTGGCAGTCACCTACCCGATCGATGCCGAATTATCGGTTGCCTTGCTGCAACATATTGTCGAAGAAACCGCGGACGATGCCGATGGCGCTGCGGTCGCTGCTGCCACGGCCTCCTATCTGGTTGATATTCGAACCGAAGGCGAAGACCATGAAAAACTCTCTTTCTTCACCAACCAAATGTTCGGTCAGGTCGCACGTCGTCACAGCGAGGTTGATAGTCAGGAGAAATTTGATTTCTGGATCGAAAAAATGGAACTCAATGACCCACAGAAATTTCTGCCGCGCCTGCGCAATGTCGTCGATGTACTGGTGCAAGAGGACTGGTGGGTTGATCGCGATGCACTGCGTGATGAATTGCCGGTAACCTAGCTATGCATTGGAGTGATAAAAAGGCTGATAAAACATATGAGGTGCCCGATGACATCATTGACTTGTCGTTTAGTATTCGCTGCAAACATCTTCCGTTGGAACATGCTTACAGCTTTACTCAAGCCGTTATGCGCGCGTTACCGTGGATTGAAAACGAACCGGACTGCGGCATTCATCTGATCCACGGCGCGGGCTCATCCAATGGCTGGATACGCCCTGAGAACCCCGACACCGAACTACTGCATCTGTCGCATCGCACGCGCATGGCGATTCGCATCCCCAAGGGGCGCATTGACGACGCCAATAAACTCACCGGGAAAATATTGGATATTGACGGACACGAACTCACCGTCGGCGACAGCAAAATCAAGTCGCTTTCCAAGCTGGATACGATCTTCACCCGCTATCTGGTCACCGATCCGGGACTTGATGAAGCGGCCTTTGTCGAAAAGGTGATAAAAAGCCTGGAGGCAATGGATATTCCCGTGTACAAAATCCTGTGCGGTCTGTCCCATAATCTAAAAACACCGAATGGCCCGGTACACACGCGCAGCGTAATGCTGGCTGAACTTACCGCACAACAGTCTGTGTTGTTGCAACAACGAGGTCTGGGACCTCTCCGAACCATGGGCTGCGGTCTGTTCATCGCGCACAAAGGTATTGCCGCAGTAAAAGAGGCCAGCGAAAAATGATTATGCGTTTATCCAACTGGTTGACAGTCGTCAGTTTGAGCCTGATGATCATCTTCCCCGTCCACGCGAGTGAGGATTCAGAAATTAACAGTGCCGAACTTGCTGAGATGATCGCCGCCGGCAACGCGCCGGCGATCGTCGACACCCGGAGCACGTTTGAATACGAGGCCGGTCATATACCCGGTGCCATTCATATCCCGTTTTGGACTACGCTGTGGAACAGCGACAAGATTGTCGCCTCCGGTCACGATCCCGTCGTGGTCTATTGCGCACACGGTCCGCGCGCCTATGCAGCAGGCATGATGCTGGGATTAAAAGGCTTTCCCAATGTGGTTTACCTGAACGGGCACATGAGCGGCTGGAGCAAGGCTAAGTTACCGGAGACCGTCGGCAGCGAACCGTAGCCGAATCGTCGTTTTCGCGAATGCCTACTGCGGCCCCCTAACCCACTCCCTAAGGGAGAGGCGATCTATTTCGGATCGCAAAAGGGGCGCACCGCATTGACGAGGCTATTGTCACAATCGAATTCGCCACGCTTGAAATCGAGTCAAGCCACGTCGTGGCAGTGCAGTTGGGAATAGCACTGTAACCAGACCGACCGGCTACATATCCGCCCACATCCGAAACACATTGCTGTACACCGCGCTTAAACGCCGCGCTTGCTCTTCATTGTGTTGCGATGCAAGCAACTCATCGCGCACCACACCCAACTCATACAACACTTGCCGCTGGGCGGGATCTCGAATAAGACTCTGTAGCCAAGTGACCGCCACCAGACGCTCACCACGCGTGACGTCAGCAACGTGATGCAGACTCGACGATGGATACACGATGGCATCACCTGCCGGCAGTTTGACCTGCTGCTGTCCAAACGCCGTGTCGATTACCAATTCACCCCCGTCGTAATCGCTTGCGGGCGATAAAAAAACAGTGATGGATATATCGCTGCGATATTGCTGACCCGACGGTCCCATAACGGCGTCATCAACGTGTGCGCCGTAGCCCATCCCGGGTTGATAGCGCACATAATAGGGCGCGGCAATTTGTCGTGGCATAGTCGTTGCAGCGTAGTCGGGATGAGTCACCAGCGCGCCCATCACCAGATTGTTGACTTGGTCAATCGGTAGAGAAGCGGGATCGGCTTCTTGATTATTTTTGACGCGGCGAGCGAGTTCCCCCGCAGACAATTTACCGTCAACAAAGGTTGCGTGTGCAAGCAAATCTCTCGCGACGACCAGTTGCTCGGCATTCAACACGCCCTTGATTTGATGCAACATCATTAATCCCTGTATTGATCTGATAGAATAAACGCTGGCTAAGGCATTAACGCCATGTATTTTTTCTGGTTAAACACATGATACTCAAACTCATCATAGACGACAAAACCATCCCGCTTGAAGTCCCGGAGATGTTGCTGACCAAGGCGCAAGGCTTTTTCGAGAAAATGGATCGCGATATGGATAAAGGCTGGCAAATCAGCCGGCAATGGGTCGACAACCCGGGCCCCGCAGATCGCTGCCGGATTGCGGCCGACAAACTGCATGGTGCGATGCACGCAGAGGACGAGAAACTTGGCATTCTGATGGCCGCCTACATCCTGAAGCATGCACCGGGAATTGACTCGGTCGATATCGACATGGAGGGGGAGATTCAAAACACCATCCTGATCATGAGTCCGGACTTTCCACCTCCGCAAGAGACTTTATTTGAGGGTGGTATGTCGTCCGACGATGCCACCTCACAAGCCCACGAAGAATTCAGCAAGCTATACAAGGCTGGACGCAAGTTCCGCTATTCGACCAAAGACCTCGCAACCGAGCAATGGACCGAAGTTGCGGTAGCTGGCGATGAAGCTGAAGCTGAAACCATTCGTCAGAAAGCCATCGAAAATCGCATCAGAGCGTTATCGACAGGAAGATAGTCTGCCGCTACGAAGCCCCGACCAACTTTTCAAGCAACTTCTGATCAACCGGAAACGGCAACGCTTCGATAAATGGGAAGCGTTTTCGCAACACTTCAAATGGCGACAAATTTTCCTTTTCATAAAACACGATCAATCGAACAGCGGGATATCGTTCCAGTACCGCAAGCAACGTCTCAAGATTACTAAACCGATCGCGAAAATCGGGTTGAAAGTTAAACTCGGCAACCACTATATCTGGGACCGACTTTTTCATCGATGCCAGGGCCTTGCGCATGGAGGTCACTAACGTACAGCCATATCCGCAGCGCTTGTACAACGCAGAAAAATCCGGGTAGCCGCCCAGTTCGACGATCGCGAGCACCTGATTGTCATCGCTCAATGATCGATCTCCTTGGTCATGTGAAAGTGGCGAATCTCGCCGAACAGGTGTTTGCTTTCAACACCTTTTTGATAACCGAACGCTTGATAAAAACCCAATGCTAATTCGCGTGCGTCGAGCACCATCATCGCGCCGCCGTGTTCACGCGCAACACGCTCCAGCGACTCAAGCAACGCCGCGCCGACACCCTGATGTCGATACGCCTCGACCACGGCCATGTAACGTATTCGCCACTGCGTTTGGTTCTCTGGCTGCACACGGCCTACGCCAATGATATCGTCATCCATCGTGGCGGCTCGATGAAGGGCTGTTGCATCAAACGCGTCGCGCTCACTGCCTCGGGGCTGCCCCCACGGCGCACGCAACAACTGCCAGCGCAACTCAAAACAGGCCTCCATCTGCGAACGGTCGGGATGAATGATGCGAAATGCGCTCAGGCAAACACCACCCAGGTCGTCGCGATATACTTCACACCCTTTTCCAGGGTCGCGCCGCGATGTTCATGGGTCCAGAACGGCGGGAATAAAATCAGCTTGCCACGCTCTGGCTGGACGCTAATGTCCTGCAATAAAAACTCTGTCTCACCACCCGGACCCGGCACATCGTTCAGATACCACAGCGCCACCAGCTGACGCTGGCTAAACGAATGACTGCCACCGTCGATGTGCCAATGGTAAAACTGACCGGGATCGGTACGCTGAATGGCATAGCCCATATCCTTAAACGAACCCTTGAAATAGGGATAGGCTTCACGAAACTCCAGAATCGCCTGCCCCATTGACTGAAACAGCGCACGATCAATATCCTTCCAGTCATCTTTGCCGCTCAACGCAATATCCGTGGACTGCTTGATCGACTGGTCCTTGTTTTGCAGTTGACCAACCAAACCTTGGTACTGCTGATCCTGCTTTTGCTCAAAACGACGGATCATTTCCTCACACAGGTCCGCTGGCAAGGCCTGTTGTTTTTCAAACACAAACGAGTTTTCCTTGATCTCCTTGATCGTCGAGAGCTGAGATTGTGGTGATGCCTGTTTGCTCATAAAACCTTCGAACTGATTAGCTCTTCGATTGCCGAAGCGTCGGGTTGCCCATCGACACCGGGCAACGTCAATACCTCGCGAATCAGCGCAAGCCAATGATCTGCACCCGCTGCAACGACTGTTTCCAGCGCACCCAAATCACCGTGATGACACCAACCATCATAGGCATTCACAAGGGTGGGGGAAAGCTCACGGCGAAACCCGTCCAGACTGCCAAAATAAAAATGCAGAGAAGCCTCATGTCCATCGCTGATCAGTCGAGGCAATGTCGACAAGCAGTCCGCCAGATTGTCACGCACGGCGCGCATTTGTAATTCAGCTCGACAACGCGGCAACGCAAGAATCCGTTCCGCCCAAGCCGGACCCACCTGCTCAGTGACCATCACTTCGCCTATTTCATGCCAGATGACACTCTGTGTCTCACGCTCGGCCATTTGATCCAGCGAAGTGACCTCATCAGTCTCGAAGTCATAACAGGCGATGGCCTTACCCATCGCGTTGTCGGCTCGACTCCAGCGCCACTGCTCAATCTTTTCCCACAACATTCGACGCAGCGACTGGCTGCGCACATAGATGGTTTGGCCTTGTGCCATCGCCGCTGGCGCGGTCAGATCACGTGCGTATTCACGTCCGCACACCAGAATACGATAATCGGAATGAATCTCGACCTGCTCCAGATCGGCAAGGAAAAACAACGGGCGACCGCCGGGACCGATGCCTGCGCCGTAGACCAGGTTATGGTCCAGTAAACGCTGATTTATATCATGGGCGGCAAACGGGTCAAACGATCGGCCCTCAACCCTGAGGGGGCGAAATTCTTCGTCATCAAGTGATTCCCACAGGGCTTCGCGTTCACCCAACCAACGCCCGATTTCCTCCCGAGGCAGCGAGTCGGTCAGCTCATAACCGGCCTCCCAGCGGAAAAACTCTCGCATTTTCAACAGGTAAATACACATCGTGTAATTTCCCGCATGCCGGGCATCGGCAAGATTACAGTTGAAGCGTACGCTATCAATCAGTTGCTGATTTTGTGCCTCCACCGCCATTTCCTAGTAAACTACTCTGGTATTAGAGCCTAACACATCAGTTATGGAGTACGGTTTTGGCATTACGAATCAAAAGTCGCTGGCACGATTCCGAGCGCAACGAGAGCGTCGACAAGGGTCTAGATGAGCATGCAGGGGCATTGGCCTTTATCGCTTGGCGCATATCGCTGGAAAAAGCGCGCACACTGCACGGTGAAAATTATGACTATGACTCGGATGGCCAGCGCATTGCAGTGATCTGTGAATACCTTACGTTTGTTGTGCAGAGCGCCGATCGCCTCGCCCACCCCATCATGGATGAGAACGCCCGCAGCCAATTTATCACCACGTTGGCTCAGCGCATTGGCGACCACGTGCAAGACAATGCGGCCGACCTGTTTGGCCCTGGCGATTACAAGACCGGGTTCATCAACACGCTCAATGAGCGCTCGCGGGAGTATGCCGATTACGAATACACAGAAGAGGGGCCCAGCTATTCCTTCACCCGACACCTCGGGCACAGCATCCAAAAAATTATGGGGTTGAGCCAAACCAACAAGTGGGTAATCGATCAGGTAATGGAGATTGATGGACCGTGGATGACTGAGAATATCGAGGATTCGATGATGGATCTGCTGGACGAATAGGCCAGGAGTTTCTTACAGACAAAAAAAGGCCGGACTATGTCCGGCCTTTTTTATACCTTGCCAACCGCGATCAGGATTTGATCCACTTATCGCAATTGTCTGTATTCTTGGACTCGCCATCTTCATAACCCGCCTCGTAGGCGTCGTTGATGCGCTGCTCTTCACGCTTGGGGTTGCCAAGATAGCCACCAATCCAGCCCTGAATGTACTCCCAGTCACAACCCTTGCTTTCGAGTGTGGTTACCGCATCATAATAAGTCTGGTTCATACCAAAACCTCCCAAAAATCCTGTATTTAGGCGCGCATGCCATTAGGCTGCGCTGCCCGGTAAACAACCATTATTGCACAGCATTTCTGTCTACAGCAAGTCCGATAACCCACTGCAAACGCTGCGGGGAAGCGGGCAACCATCGTCAATAGTGCCTCAAATGCCAACCTACTGATAGAATACCGGACTTTGCACACCCATCTCGCCTTGAGTCCGTCACCATGCGTCCGTCACAACTCACCACTGTCCTTGAACAAGAATTCAGCAGCACGCTGGCGGGCCACCATACCCCGGTGATGCTGTGGGGCCCTCCCGGGGTCGGCAAATCCGACCTCGTTACCCAGATCGGTCAACATCATTCCGTGCCGGTGATTGATATTCGTTTGTCCCAACTGGAGCCCAGTGATCTTCGCGGCATCCCGTTTCGCTCAGGTGAGCAGGTTGAGTGGGCGATCCCGTCGATGCTGCCCGATGCCGAACGCCACGGCAACACGGGGATTTTATTTCTCGATGAAATCACCTCGGCACCCCCCAGCGTATCCGCGGCGGCCTATCAATTGATTCTTGATCGTCGCTTGGGTAGCTACACCATTCCCGACGGCTGGGCGATTTTTGCAGCCGGCAACCGTCAAGGTGATCGTGGCGTGACCTACACCATGCCGGCGCCATTGGCGAACCGCTTCTCCCACTACGACATCGACGTAAATCTCGATGATTGGGTGGCTTGGGCGTATGAGCATGACATCAACGAAGCCATTATCGGATTCTTGCGCTTTCGCCCCGAACTTCTGTTTGATTTTGATCCGGCGCATAACCCGGTTGCGTTTCCCTCCCCTCGCACTTGGGAATTTGCACATCGGGCACTGAGCAAATTTGGCGGCCAACCTCTCGTGCTAACCAGTGCGCTACAAGCCTGTGTCGGACCCGCCGCCGGTATCGAACTGCGTGCCTTTGTCGACAATCTCGATCAGATGCCGGATCTTGATGCGATCGTGAAAGGCGAGGATGTCGCCGTTCCCAAGGAAATTGATTTGCAGTACGCGGTCGCCTCATCTCTGGTCGGTCGCGCCATCCGCGCGCAGAATCATGACAACGGCGTCGACACACAAGGACACATTCTGGACTACGCCATGCGTTTTCCACAGCGAGAGATGGGCGTAATGCTGGTGTCCGATATGCACCGCGCGATTGGCAACGACCTATTTTCGATCCCACAGTTCTCGCAATGGGCCAAGGCTGTGTCCGCCGTTATGTTGTATGAATAAAACCCATCGATGGACATCGAAATTAAACTCGCCGCTGCACGCACCAAACTGATTCTCGACAAACCCTTTCTGGGTGCGCTGGTGCTGCGCCTGCCGCTGGTGAAAGCCGACCCAAAATGGTGTCGCTCAACCGGCACCGACGCGAAGAAACTCTACTATAACGCCAACTATGTCGATGCACTGGATCTGGATCAGCTTCAGTTTGTGCTCGCGCATGAAGCCTTGCATTGTGCGCTGTCGCATTTTGTTCGCCGCCAACACCGCAATAAACACCGCTGGGATTTGGCTTGTGACAATGCCATCAATCCGTTGCTGTTGAGCGATGGACTCAAACCACCCGTTGGCGTCTGGGTAGATAAAAGTTTTGAAGGCATGACCGCCGAAGAGATCTATCCCTACATCGACGAAAACAATACCGATGAACCGATGGATCAACACATCTACGACGGCGAAGAACAGACCGGCAACGATCACGACAAAGGCGTTGACGATCCCTCGGAGTCCCGCGACTCACCAGACTCCGGAGACAACGGTAATGATCAAGATGATGGTGAAAGTGATGGCGAACAAGACTCCGACAACGGCGATGAATCGGGTGACGGCAATAATGACTCGCAACCGCAGGAGATCGGTGATGACCCGGGCGAGGATCGACCGCCACCATTAAGCCCCAGCGAGCGCGACTCGCTCTCGGTACAGTGGCAACAGCGTATGGCTGGCGCGGCACAGCAGGCCATGCAGGCGGGCAAACTCGGCGGTGCAATGGCGCGCCTGATCGATCACATGTTGCAACCCCAACTGCCATGGCGAATGTTACTAGCCCGTTACATGACTGCGGTGGCACGCGATGACTATAGTTACATGCGTCCATCGCGACGCGAGGGTGAAGCCATTTTACCCACCCTGCGCAGCAGCCAACTCAACGTCGTGGTCGCCATTGATACCAGCGGTTCAATTTCCGCAAGAGAACTGGGGGAGTTTGTGTCTGAGGTCGATGCGATCAAAGGGCAGATGCGCGCCCGCGTGACCCTGATCGCGTGCGACAACGAACTCGTACCGGGTGGCCCTTGGATTTACGAACCTTGGGAAGAGATCACCCTGCCGCAACAACTCAGCGGCGGTGGCGGCACAAGCTTCGAGCCGGTATTCGAGTGGGTCGCCAATCAGGACCAACAACCCGATCTGTTGCTGTATTTCACCGACGCGGAGGGCAGCTTTCCCAACATCGAGCCAAATTTCCAGGTCTTGTGGCTGGTTAAAGGCAAACACAAGATCCCTTGGGGGCAGCGTGTCCAGCTAAACTAAGCCGGGATCGGGAACGCTACACTCGGAATTCGGTCTCACCCCCCATCATGATAAAAAAACCAATCTGCCATTATCTCAGTACGCTTATCCTGACCCTGCTGTTTCACGGCGGCGTATTAGCCGATAACAGTGATTTACCCGATATCGGCTCGACAACCAGTGAGGCCTTGTCACCGCTGCGAGAGAAAGCCCTGGCGGATGAGTTTCGCCATTATCTGCTGCGATCCAACCAAGTGATCGACGACCCGCTGGTCTCGGACTATGTCCATTATATTGGTACACGACTGGCCTCGAATGCGGATCAAAGCCATCTCGGATTTACCTTCATGGTGATTGATGACCCGAGCATCAATGCCTTTGCCGGACCTGGCGGGGTGATCGGTATCCATACCGGACTTATTCTCGCGGCAAAGTCAGAAAGCGAACTCGCCGGAGTGCTCGGCCATGAAATTGCCCACGTGACCCAGCGCCACTTGCAACGCGCTCTCGACGCGATGAATCGCCTGCAAATCCCCACCGCCGCGGCCTTGCTCGCGGCGATACTAATCGGCAGTCAATCACCGGAGCTGGCTCAAGCGGCGATATCCACCGTCTCGGCCGCCAGCATACAGCAACGAATCGACTTCACCCGTGACAATGAAAAAGAGGCGGACCGCATCGGCATTAGTATTCTGTCGCGTGCCGGTTTTGATCCACTCGGTATGCCCGGTTTTTTTCAACGTCTGCAGGAAGTCCACCGTTATCAAGCGGCAGAGGCACCCGAGTTCTTACGTACCCACCCCGTCACCGAAGCACGTATCGCTGATGCACATAACCGAGCGCAATCCCTGCCCACTGTCGCCAAACAGGATGAAAGCCGCTTTCTCAAGATTCAGGCACGCCTCCAAGGCCTCGGACTCAACGCTCGTTTGGCTGAACAGCGCTTTCGCGCCACCCTGAATGGCGAACAGACACCCGCTGAACGCTCGGCCACCCGCTATGGGCTTGCGGTGGCGCTTGAACAACTGGGAAAAACCGCTGAGGCACAGCAACTCTATCGCGATCTACTGGCCGAAAAATCCGATGATATTTACTATATTCAAGGTCTCGCCAGCAGCATGGTCGCAGCTGGACAGGACGACAAAGCGATTACGGTCTACCAAAACGGTCTCGACCTGTTTCCACTCAACCGAGGCCTCAGCCTCGGCCACGCACGCGCGCTCGCGAACTCCGGCCAATATACCCAAGCCCGCGGGCAACTCATGGCCCTGCTGGATCATCGCAGCGATGATGTCCAGTTATTGCGATTGTTGTCCAAGATCAGCGAAAAGGCGGGGGAATTTTCAGACAAACATCTATATCTATCTGAATACTATAGATTAATTGGAGAACATGGCTATGCGGTGGAACAATTGGAGGAAGGGCTAAAACGCTCAAATCTGCCCTTTTATGACCGCGCCCGCCTGCAGTCGCGCCTAGATAAGCTGCGCGAGGAAGAAGCAGAAAAAGAACACGAATAAGCGCGCCCAACACTTTTCATAAAAACTGCTTGTATTTACTCACACTTTGATTATCCTTAACGAAGTCAGAACATAAACTCATCCAGTCACTTAAGCCCTCTGACCATTGACTTTAGTCAGATACATTTTTGCCGCTAAACAAAAACAGTTTTTATTAAAACAGTTTTTGTTTGCTTCAAAATCGAAATAACAATAATGGGCCGTATGCCCATCTACAAACTAAAATTCGTGTCCCATAAGGAGGAGATCATGCGGAAAGCCGCAAGCAATACCATCCTGAAAAGCTCACTGGCAATAATCATAGCGGGGATGGCACTCGTATCTGCATCCGCTATTGCAAGTTCTGTCGAAGAAGGTAAAAAACTCGCGTTTGATCGCAAGCAAGGCAATTGTCTTGCCTGTCACATGATCGAGGGTGGTATCAGCCCGGGTGATATCGGTCCACCGCTGATTGCCATGAAGGCTCGCTTTCCCGATCGCGCCAAACTTCGTGCCCAGATCTATGACGCCACCGCTGCCAACCCGGAAAGCATCATGATTCCGTTTGGCCGTCACAAGGCATTGAGTGATGCGCAGATCGACAGCATTATCGATTACATGTACACACTTTAAATCACTGCATTATTTTTTATTTCTACCATATCTAGGAGTTCACGCATGATGAACATGAAACGCAGAACCATGCTCAAGGGAGCATTGATTGCGAGTGCAGCCGCACTTACCCCGCAAGCCGTGTTGGCCGCGTGGCCAAAAGAGGGATTTGGTGCCAAGTCGGTACCGGAAGCATTAATGGGTACCCTCGGTTCCGACTCGACCAGCCCCAGCGATGCAATCAAGATCAAGGCTCCCGACATCGCCGAGAACGGTGCGGTGGTTCCGGTAACGGTCTCCACCACGCTGGCAGACGTCACCTCGATTTCTATTCTAGCCAGTGCCAATCCTTCGCCGCTGGCGGCATCGTTTGATCTAGGCGCCGGCGCTGCCGGGTTTGTTTCTACCCGCATCAAAATGGGCAAAACGGGCGATATTGTTGCGGTCGTGAAATCGGGCGGCTCGCTGCACAGTAACCGCAAGGGCGTTAAGGTCACCATCGGTGGCTGTGGCGGTTAATCCATCCTTTTCAAAAATTTAAGGAATTACTATCATGGCAAGCATCAAGATTCGCGCCAAAAACAAATCAGGCGTAACGACAGTTAAATGTCTGATGACGCATCCGATGGAAACCGGGTCACGCAAGAACAAAAAAACCGGCAAGCTGATTCCGGCTCATTTTATTCAGGAGGTCACTGCCGGTCTGAATGGGACAACCGTGCTCACCGCACACTGGGGTGGCGGCGTGTCCAAAAACCCTTACATGTCTTTCAAACTCAATGGCGCAGCTTCAGGAGATTCTCTGAAGATTAACTGGGTTGATAACCAGGGCAACAGCGAGTCTGCAGAAGCGAAAGTCAAATAACATAGATCAACCGACTGTGCCCAATTAAATGATTTAGGAGGAAGGTGTCAGATGAAACAGTCTTTACTAATAACAGCACTGCTTGGCATTCTGGGAACTCTACCCATGACCGCGCAGGCAACACCCGCCGAGGATGTACAAACCTATCGGGATTTCTTTATGAAGCGATTCCCCGGTGTCCCACTGGAGGAGTTCGCCAATGGCGTCTATTCCATTGATCAGGTCTCCCGTGACAGCTGGGAAGCGATTGAAGAGTTTCCACCTTACGAACCGTCGATTGAAGACGGTGAGGCCATGTGGAATAAAGCCTTTGCCAATGGCAAGAGCTACTCTAGCTGCTTCCCCGATGGCCCTGCCATCATGGGCAAATACCCACACTGGGACGATGGCAAGGGCATGGTGATGACGCTGCCCTTGGCAGTCAACAACTGTCGAACAGCCAACGGTGAAAAACCCCTCAAGTACGCCAAGGGTTCAATCAACAAACTGCTGTCCTACATCGGTTATGAATCTCGTGGTCAAGTCACCAATGTTGGGATTCCCAATGCGGCGGCGTTGGCGGCCTATGAAGATGGCAAACAGTTTTACTTTGCCCGGCGCGGTCAGTTGAACATGTCCTGCTCGCACTGCCACATGCAACAGTCCGGCAGACATCTGCGTACGGACGTGCTTAGCCCGGCCTTGGGACATACCACCGGTTTTCCGGTGTATCGTTCGAAGTGGGGTGGTCAGGGAACCTTGCACCGTCGCTATAAGGGTTGCAACAAGCAGGTACGAGCAAAACCGTTCAAACCTCAGGGTGAAGAGTATCGTAATCTGGAATACTTTATGACCCACATGAACAATGGCATCGCAATTAATTCGCCATCCGCCAGAAAGTAAGTATTAAAACCCAATAAAAAAACCCGGCTTGCGCCGGGTTTTTTTTGTCCTTAACAAACCGGTATTAGAATCATTCAATATTGGAATCGGTTCCGGTTGCTTGCAAATCTTCTTTGGGTTTTTCAACCCCCTCCTTCTGTGGCTCCGGAGCGACCTGCTCGGCCACGTCACCCAGTAACGCCTCCACCGCATCCAGATTTGTCATTAAGCTCATCCATGGCATCATCCTGAACCTCGGCCTGCGGCTCTGTTACAGGTTCGGGTGCCGCCCCTGCCCCTGCTTCTGCCAACATGTTCGCAATATCTTCATCGCTCGCCGTTGGCGTCACCTCAATCTCGATATCGTCATCGACATCGGTGGGATCAACCGGCGTTGCCATGACCCTGCCAGCATCAGTCTGTTCTTCACCTCGAGCAAACGCCAAAATGGCATCCATGGTGACCATGCCCTCGCCATCCTGGTTCGAATACAGTTGGGTATATTCACCCAGCATTCGTCCCATCGTATCCATGGTGACGCTAATTTCATCACTCAACCGTTGGTTCTCCGACTTCAACCGATCAATCTCAGCAGACTGATCGGTTGCCGGAGCTGAAGCCGACGCATCCGCAGCGACGGGCACACCCTCCGCTCCGATATGCGCCGAAGATGCCTTGAGGTACTCCTGATAGGCCATACGAATACTTCCTACCGCACGGTCCAAACGGGAAAATTCGGCGGCGTTACGGCCCACATAGACCTGGAGAAATTTCTGATAGAACGCTGCCTCAAGCGCCATAAACGCCTTTGCGTTCGACACGATGGCCTCGCCTTCAACCTCGGGATATTCCGATAACACCGACGCCAGCTCAGACTCCGCAGCCACCGAGCCCTTCTTGAACTTCGCAGCGAGTGCGGCTGCGGCCTTCATATCTCGACGCTTGCGTACCATCGATAGCGCCAGCAGTATCCCGGTCGTCACCAACAGCACGACCAGTATTTCGATCAATACGATAAACATCATTGTACTGATCTGCATCATGTCGCTACACTCTCCTCAAGCCCGAAATCGGTTTCTTTTTGTCCCTTGCGCCACATCCAGAAGCCAAGTCCAGCGCCACCCAGTAACAGCAGATTGGCCACACCCAGCGCAATCATTCCGATCATGTCTCCATCGGATGCCTCTGTGTCCGCTTCCATTTCCATCGGCTCTTCCTGCGGTGTTTTGGCGGCAGGTTCGGCTTCACCTTTGGTGACGATGGGTACGACGGCAAGACCACCACGCTCAAGCACGATACGCTCCATGCGCACCTCAAAGGGTCGACCCCGAACGTTTTCCCCACGAACGTCGATGGTCAGGTTGAGATCTCCCTGACCGATGCTGTCCGGTATATTGAGTTCCCAGACTCTGTCACTACTGCTTGTTACCGCCACGTCGAACTGCGCGCCAGTGCCATCGCTGGCTGACACATCGAACCTCATCGACTCGGGGGCAATCAACTCGAAGTCGCTACTCAACCACACTTGATGACCCCGCCATCTCGGGCTATCGATACGATCAACCTTCACTGTAATGGGTATCGGCTGAACCAGCACAGTCTGCCGTACTTCACGTTGAAAGGTTCCGCCATCAACGCTAAAGATGACTTCATAGTGCCCCGCAACCAGCGCCTGCGACATGGTTGCGGAAAATACGCCCTGCTTACCCGACGGGCTGCCCTCGACCAGCTTTAATGGCAAACTCGATTGCTCGCCATTGGCCGAGATTTGCTCCGCGTAGACCTCGACCAACTCCAGAAACTGAGGTTCGGTAACCACCTCACCATCCCTTAACACACGTGTCTCGATCTCAAATTCTTCGCCGAGACTCACGTTGTTCGGTAATTCGGTGACCTCAATTTTGAGATCGGTCACCACCATGGCACGGTTATCGGGATCGACATCGGCAATGATTTCCCACTCACCCTCGATCGGCTCCTGAATCGTAATCATGTCGAAGGCATCCTCGTGATGCCATTGCAACGTAGAATAGCCCGATGCCTGCGTAACCTCGATACCGTTCGGCGCTTCCAACCGGGTAACTTCTGATCCTGGCTTACGGAAAACCAACAAAGTCACCTCGCGAATACCTTCATCGACCTTGAAGCGGTTGTCGCTCAAAGGCAGCGTATCGGGCGGGGCTGCCTTTTCAAACAAGTGCAGAAAAATACGTTGCAGCATATCGGCAGAAGCAACTTGCTCATTCCAGCCATCGGTGGCCAGCGACAGCTTCTGCATCAACTCATGATCGGCGTACTCAGACAAGGCGATGGTATGCACCTGAGCACCTGATTTTTTTAACTTCGGTATCAGCGTATCGATGATGCGGGCGCGCGACTGTTCGTTCTCACTTGCGTCTTTAGACACGTCGACCATGCCATCGGTTAATACGATCAAGTGGCGACGGGTGGCGGGGTCGGGTTCTTTCCAGTCTCGGGTCGAGCGTTTGAGCGCCTCTTCCAGATTAGTGAACATCGCGACCGATTTAATATCGCCCGCTGCCTTGGTCGCGGCCTTCTTCCACTGGGCATCAACCGGCCCGTGTTTCACCAACATGTTGGTAAAGGCGCCGAAGGTCCAGATACCCGCTTGGGTTCCCTGCGGCAACAGACTGACCAACAGGCGCACCGCCGGCACCCGCAGATTTTGCGGGTCGTTTTTCTTCATGCTGCCGGAAATGTCCACCACCACGCGTACGTCGGGCACCGGAGCGGCTTGAGCCGCCACCAGTAACAAACTCATGCAAAGTGCCAGCAAGGCAACCAGATTGCGTCCGAACACAGTCAACTCCCCT
>DTRM01000043.1:0-444 GCA_012965975.1 Chromatiaceae bacterium
CTAGAACTAAAACAAGAATCAGGGCGAAAA
Source organism: Chromatiaceae bacterium (assembly GCA_012965975.1). Taxonomy (GTDB): domain Bacteria; phylum Pseudomonadota; class Gammaproteobacteria; order DTRM01; family DTRM01; genus DTRM01. The sequence continues at coordinate 31 of DTRM01000043.1, forward strand.
ACAGAAGCAGGCTGACGGCATCGATCCAGCGGGCGCGTCGGCTAAGCCTGGATTTATCTTCCGCTTCTTCAATGGTTTCCTCGTCTTTTCCGGGGACCGATGCCACCGGTTTTACTTCGACCTCGGTGGGTGTGTCGGCCAATACTGTGGCGGTGGTCTGTCGATCACCGGTGGCGACCAAGGTGGGAGGCGAGCCGGTGTCGTCGTTACCAGGGTGAGCGATGGGTAATGGCGGTTGGGTGTCAGGCGCAGCGGAAGTTTGTTTCCAGATTGCACTCGACAGAACCCCTGCTTGCTGATCCTTGATCGCTTCCGCGACCAGTTCGATACCTACCACGGGACAGGACTCGGCATGTCCATACAGCAGGGCGGTATCGCAGAGTCGGTTGATGAGTCGGGGAATCCCCCCGCTGC
>DTRM01000043.1:500-3559 GCA_012965975.1 Chromatiaceae bacterium
GTGGTGCGGAAGCGAATGTAATCAAGACATTCGTCATGGTCTAACGCGCCAAGGTGATGATGCACAACAATGCGTTGTTTAAACTGCTCCAGATCGGGGTGATTCAGGCGCTCACGTAATTGCAGTTGACCGATCAGGACGATCTGCAACATTTGTTCGGCGTCGGTATTGATATTCGCCAGTATTCGAAGTTCTTCGAGTCCGGCGACGGATAGATTCTGGGCCTCGTCAACAACCAGAACCGTGCGCTTTCCTTTTCCGAAGACACGTTTGACATGTTCGACAAAGGCTTGGTGGAGTTCAGCGCGAGACTGGTCATGCAGTGGTAATTCAAACGCCGAGGCGATCCAGCTGATCAAGTCACCAAACGCCTCATGGGTATTGGATACGACGCCGACGTGATAATCGGAACGGATGATATCCACCAGTTTGCGTGAGATGGTGGTTTTGCCCGCGCCAATCTCACCGGTAACGACGCAAAAGCCAAACTGGTTGCTCAATGCGCCCTGTAGGGTGTTTAGCGTATCGTCGTGTTTGCGGTTGGAGAAAAAGAACGTTGCATCGGGTAACAGCGAAAACGGGCGTCGGGAAAAACCGTAGAACTCTTCGTACATGACTCGCCTGTGAACTGTGAGGGTGAACGCTGTCGAAAGTATATTCAGTCTCGTTACGTTGTGGAAGGTTTTATCTTGGTGTCGAACAAGACGTTTGGTGGTTGAACGCAGCTAGTCGGGCGTATATCCTCAAACCCATGCAGGTTATGTTGGGGTTCGACCTCGGTTTGAAACGTAAAATAGCGACCAAGCGGGACGTTTTTCTCGGGTTGGGCCTGTTGCTTGCGTGCTTGCTGCCAACCGCCGCTTACGCCGATGGGGTCGCGATAACCTCTGATTTGCCGTTTGTCGATATTGGCTACGCCGACAAGATGGTTCGTATTGAACGGATACAGGATCAGAACAACAAGCTGAACAATAGCTTTTCCAAAACCTCGCGAGCTTGTCCAGCGTTTTGTGTACATCCCATGCAGGCGGCTCTCGGCGTGGTCTCGGTTGATGAGTTGGAGTTCTCGATTTGTTGATGACATCGGTGAGAGAAGGACGAGGCCGGTTGGTGGATGCCAGAAGTCCATCATGGCACAAGAAGGGAACCATTCCCGGCGCGGTGAACATTCCGTTTTCGATTTGCACCGCAGAAAAAACCGATCTCAGTTTGCGCAAGGTACTGACCGCCATTGGCGCGGTCGCTGGGCTTTCGCGCTGCGCGTCAACTGTTGATGTTCTTGACACGCGCGTCAGACCCAGCGCGAGGCAAGCGGAGCATCGGGTTGCCTCGACGCTGCGTGAAGCCACGCAAGCATCTACCTCCCGCCGCCCCGATCCTTATCTGGCAGCGATACAGGATGAAGCGACCGATCTGTCGGTTAACGCGGTTGAAATGAAAAATCAGGAATTGATACGCAATCTCGTTTCGTCATCCTCCAGTGCGCGGAACCTTGAAACCACGCTTGAGCAAGCCGGATTTGTTGTGGTGGAGAAGGAACAGTCAGTGTCCACGATAGCGGCAGTGCGGTATGGCGATGCGCAAATCTTTGACGCTAACCGTGAGGTGCTGTCTAACTTGGATCAAATCCATGTGGGTCAGCAATTACGTCTACCGATAATGCAATGATGGTAGTGTACCCCTATGCGTGAATTCCCGGCCGCCGAGCTCAATCAATATTTGGCCAACGTTGAGACGAAACCCTTGTTGCTGGATGTGCGCGAGGAATGGGAGTTCAAGTTATGTCGAATCGACGGCGCCGAGCTGGTGCCGATGCGCCAAATCCCGGAATATTTGTCACAGCTTGATTCACAGCGAGAGGTCGTGGTGATCTGTCACCACGGGATTCGCAGTCGTCACGTGGGTCGTTATCTCGAGGCCAACGGCTTTGAACGAATAATCAACCTGTCGGGCGGCGTCGCCGAGTGGGCGAAAGACGTTGATCCCACAATGGCGGTATATTAGTCCGCGAATTTAGATCTTTTCCAACTCCAACTTTCCTTCTGTTTGCGGACGGAAGATATTAACCGGGATCTTCAGGTAACGCTTGTCGTTGGTTTCGGCATCTGGCATCGACCCCGCATCGATATTGATCTGCACGCTCTGAAACAAAAGCCGCGGTGCGGCCAGAGTTTTGTCTCGTGTGGAACGAAATTCGGTGAATGTTAATTCATCGGTCGCGGCGGCTAACTGAATATTTGATGCCTTTTGCACAGCAATCGTCGTTTCATACGCAAGCTCGCGTCCGCCTGGCTGGTAATCATGCCCAACAAACACGCGAGTTGAATCCGGCAGAGTGTACAGGCGGGTGGTAACCGAGTGGTACAAGTCATGCGCGCTTCCCGCCGGAAAGTCACAGCGACCCGTACCCATGTCCGGCATAAACAAGGCATCGCCGGTAAAGACGGCATCGTCGATCAAGTAGCTGGCGCAGGCCGGCGTATGCCCCGGGGTGAACAACGTCTTGATGCGTAAACTACCGGCCTCAATGATTTCATTATCCTCCAGCAAGCGATCAAATTGTCGACCATCGGTGGGAAAGTCATCTGGCAGACCAAATACTGTTTTGAACATTGCTTGCACCACGGTGATGTTTTTGCCGACTGCAAGTTTGGCGTCAGGAAATGACTCCTTCAGCATTTGCGCGCCCGACAAGTGATCCGCGTGCGCGTGGCTTTCCAGTATGAAATGCAGAGTCAGTCCCTGATCTTGAATAAAGCGGGCGGCGCTATCCACGGATTCGGTCCACACTTTGGAGGCCGCGGGGTCGTAATCGAGTACAGGATCAATCAGAACTGCATCCTGAGTCGCGCTATCATAGATAACGTAGGTCAGGGTAAAGGTTCGTTTGTCGAAAAAGGTCTTGATTTGCATTGATCTAGACTCCGCGCCTATGTGTGGACTTTAAATAAAGTTTTACTATGTGGCAATAAGAAAGATAGATGTCAATATACATTAATAAATAAGAAAACGCTAATATATTATTTGGATGGGACAGTTTCGAAGCATACTGTACCGCG
>DTRM01000043.1:3569-4323 GCA_012965975.1 Chromatiaceae bacterium
TTGGGAAGAAGAGCATGGTGATTGATCAAGTAAGACGCCTGTTGGCGCCCTCGGCAAGCCGTGATTGGCTTGGAGTATTGCCCCTGATTATTTCGGTATTGGTGATCGGGTTGTTGCTCCTGACGTTGCTGGACCTAGGGTCGACTCTGGGCCGCGGGACAGTGGAGATGGTTTCGAGTGAGGTTGCCAAGCCTGTGCAGGTGGCGCGAGGTCAGAACATGGGTACCGCGTCTGCTGACTTGTCTGGATTGGCGCTGTTCGGCAAAGCGGCGAAGCCAGTCGCGCATCAAGCCACGATTCGTGAGGCACCTGACACCAAGCTGAATTTGGTGCTTAAAGGCATCGCTGCGGGTGATGACATTTATTCGGGTGTCGCCATCATTGCCAAGCCCGGCGCCAGTGATCGGTATTTTGTGGTTGGCGGTCAGGTGTTTGATCTCGCCACGCTGGAGGAAATATATCCTGATCGGGTCATCCTTTCTCGCAACGGGCGGCATGAAGCATTGCGGTTGCCTGAGCAAGCGACGGTGCATACCAAGGGGTCGACGGTGAATTCAACCCAGAGGCAAGCCCGGACCGATCGTTCTCCTCGCAGGGTAAGACCATCTGAGACGGCGGGCTATGTGCCGCCAAGGGCGACGCCGACTGCATCCGCGATTCGATCATTGCCTCAGGATTTGGTTACCGACCCTTGGCAGTTGTTGGCCTTTGAGCCGCAGATGCAGGATGGAACCGTGGTGGGGCTGAAGTTAAA
>DTRM01000044.1:0-1258 GCA_012965975.1 Chromatiaceae bacterium
CGCTGTAATCGATCGACTGACCGATGATGTCAAACATCATCAATGCTCCATTATGACTGGAAATGGTGCCCGTTAATTCGTACGATCCGCTATCAACCTCGACCTCAATTCGAGTTGCATGAATGACACTATTGCCATCCACCAACCCGCTGATTTCGACCATATAATCTCCTGGATTCGCGTCGTCAAGAGCTTTGAGATCAGCCAGATCGACCACGCCATCGAAGACACCATCGATCTCCTGATCCACAAGATCATCAAAGACCGTGAGACCATCAAGGACTACTAACTGCCCAAGCACAACCAAGCTATCCGTCGATGGATCAATTGAATCGACCGGCCCTTCCAGATTTTGTTCATACTCGATCTCGGTTGCATCACCCGTACCCGCCGCACTGTCCACCGCCCCGGCGACACGCACAATCATGCCAAGCTTCAGATCGGCATCACCCGCCTCGTCGCCATTCACCACAATAGTGGCGCTGGTTAGAAAATGTTCAATGCCATTGACAAACACGCTGCCAAAACCGGTGATGGGCCCTTGGCTGATGCCGCTTCCGCCCATCCCACCTTCTGCAACCTGCTGGCGGCAAGACACCAACGACATGACCAATATCACACCGCCTACTGCCCGCCAACAGGCCTTTCGGAATATACCCGGCATAAACAGGGAATCCGCTGCCAAACCATTGTATGTACTCATCGTCCTATCCTTACCACCAATACCAACAAATCGATTGGACACTTGTTAATCTTCATCGTTCTGATCTGGATCAATCGGCTCTTCAAAATAAAACACGCCGACGCCCGCCCGCATTCGGCCGCTGCCCTCAACCTCCGGATTCATATCCCTGTCTTGCTGTGACAGCCAGCTGTCAATCTGTTCGAGTAACTTCTGCCCACGTCTGGCACTCATTGCACGCAGTCTTGGCATCGCCTGAACGGGCACGTTGTCGTACACCACCTTGCGCTGATAACGCAGCTCTGATCCATCCGCATAAACGTTGTGCGCAATCGTAGCAATCAAATCAGCCACATCGGTGCCCAGTATTGCCAGCTTCTCGTCCTCGCCGGTGGGAGGCACATAGGCTCTGACCCGCAATCGATAGTTTCCATTGCGTAACTTCTGAATCGAGCCCACGCGTTCAAGCTCGTCGAGAATGGCTCGCGCGGGGACATCGCCACTGTATCGCTGCACCAACGCAGAAAAAGACCGGCTCTCACCTTCGACAGGCAGCGACGCTGGCCGATTACTGCG
>DTRM01000044.1:1268-5478 GCA_012965975.1 Chromatiaceae bacterium
AAACTCCTTATCCCTGACCCAACCACTGATAACGCGCGCAGCCCGATTAAAACGGGCGACCGACTCATCATTCACCGGGTTGGGTAACAGTCCAACCCGACGAACTTCCTTACGCGACAGGCCGGTAATCACCGATACCCGGGAATCACTTTGCTTACGCCCTTCGATCCCAAATTCCGCAGATGCCAAATCTACGTACACCCATTTCGCCATATCGGCGAAAGACTTGTAGGGCACGCCATTACGTAACAGCAAGCGAACCAACGGTCGGAGCAAATAAACAACGGCAGAGGCTAGAACACGCTTCACAAACCATTCCTTAAATTTGGGACAAATTTCCTAATTTATCCTAATTTATCCTAAATTAACCATAATTACTATCTCGCCCGATCAACGCCAACACTAGAACCATCTAGCAGCCAACCCGACATTCTTCAACACACGAATCAGCTCGACATCACCAGAGCGCTGGGCAATATCCATCGCTCTATCGCGGTTACGATTGCGCATGGCGCGATCCGCCCCATGCGCCAGCAACACGCTAGCCGTTGACTGGCGGCCGGCGATTACCGCCCACATCAACGCAGTATTTCCAGCGGCGTCTATTGCGTCGATATCCGGGTTGAGACGAATGATTTTTTCCAGGATCTCGACATTGCCGCCCCCAGCCGCCAACATCAGCGCCGTATCGCCGGCATAACGCCGGTCACCTGACGTAGCTTCAGTCGTCAGTAACTGATCAACAATCCCGACCTGATCGGAAATAATGGCCAAACTCAGCGCCGTATGTCCGGCTTGATTGCGCAACGCCCGTTCCGCACCCGCGTACACTAATTCCGTCACACCAGCCAACCATGCCTCCCGACATGCGAGCATCAACGCAGTATTTCCAGTTGCGTCTACCTGATTCAAGCGAGCGCCCTTGCGGATCAACAATCGAAGCACCTCAATGCTTTTCCCGTGCGTTGCCTGCATCAATGGTGACCGCGAATTTTCTGAGAGCGCGTTGACGGCGAATCCCGCATCCAAAAGCAGGCCCGCGAGGGCCAAGCTGTTTTGATTTATCGAGACCTCAAGCGCGGTAAGCTTCTGCGCATCACGCACATCGAGGTCGATGTCCATAGCCAACACCCGCTTAACCGTATCAATATCTCTGGAACGAACAGCGAGATGCAACAACGGTGCCTCGACCGGGTAAGCATCCTGCTCAACTACTCCGGCACCCCGTAACAGATCAATGATTTTCACGTCGCCGCGCCTCACGGCCAATCGCAGCGGAGAGTTACCCTCCGTATCATGGAAGTTAATATCTGCGCCACGCTGAATCAGCAGCGCCACCAGTTCATCCTTCTCGCGCCACACCGCCAGCATCAACGGCGGCCACTGCGCAACATTTACCCCCGCAGCGTCGATCGATCCGGCGTACTGTGAAATCGCATCAGCAGTCTGCTCCAAGTTGCGAATCTGCTCCCCACTCAGAGTCAGCGACGGCGCGCCCTGTCGCTGCAACTCAACCATCACCTGCGGCATATTCCTGTGTTCGGCTATGTCCGTTACTGACTCGGCTGCCTTGTTACGCAAGTGCAGCGACGGACGAGCCGACAGAAGGCGGCTGGCAATACCTGAGTGGCGCAACTGAACCGCCAGCATCAATGCGGAGTTTCCATTGATATCTTGCACATTCAGATTCGCGCCCGCCTTAACCAGACTATCCACTATCTGTTTGTGGCCCGACCGTACCGCCATCAATAACGCAGTATCCCCGAGCACATCAACATGATCGGCATCCGCCTTGCGCGCGAGCAGCACTTGAAGCATCTCGCCCTGCCCGCCGCCTGCCGCTTCCATCAACAGGGAGCGCTCATACTGGTCGACTGCATTCGCCGATGCCCCGCCATTCAATGCGCCAATCAAGCCTTGTTTATCGTCCTTTCGCAGAAGATGAAACAGTTGTTCGACGGAAACTTCCTGTTTGCTCTGCAACTGTTCCAGTTTCTTGGCTGCCAGTCGATGTCCGTTCCCTGCCGCTAGCGCAAGCCAATGTCGCGCCTGCGCCCGATCCGTTTCCGCACCCCAGCCATTTAGGTACATCAGACCCAGATTGTATTGAGACTTGTCATGACTCTGGGTCGCCGCTTGTTCAAACCAGCGCACCGCAGCAACATGATCCTTGGCAACACCTGTCCCCATACGATAGAGCGAACCTAGCTGATATTGTGCCTGAGCTAATCCTGATTCCGCCAACGGTACGAGTAACTCAACCGCATCATCAAACTTCTGCAAGCGAATAAGCAGCTTTACGTCATCCATCTCTGCGGCAACCGCCATACACGGTAGCAACAGACACAGAACAACGATCCGCAGGGACAGTCTCGAGCACTGCTTGTGGTTAGCTGGTGCCATATTTGGTTTCCACCTCAATACCGATTTTCTTAAGAAAAGGCGTCGGCAGTATGCCGCCTGCACACACGATTATCGCGTCATTGCATAGCTCTTCCAGACTGCCCTGCTGATCAATTTGAACGGTAGGCGCATCTATCTTTCGAACCACCGTATTAAACCGAACATCCAACTCCCCGGCTTCCTCAAGGTCCGCTATGCGCATCCGGTTTTTTTCCTTGGCGCGAGAAAAAGCCGCCGACCGATAGGCAATGGTCACATTGGTATCGGGCTGCTCGGCAACCGCAATTGCCGCTTCCAGCGCACTGTCACCACCGCCAACCACCAATACGGATTGGCCCGCGAATTGTTCAGGATCAATCAACCGATAGATAACTTTACCGTCCTCTTCACCTTCTACATCCAGTTTTCTGGGCGTACCCCGCCTGCCGATGGCCAATAATATCGTGTGTGTATCAAAGCTCCCCTGGTTGGTGATTACGGTAAAACCGCCTTCGCATCGCGTAATCGCTTCGACTCTCGCATGGTAGGTAATTTCCAACTGGTTCTTCGCGATCACGTCGCGCCAAAATTCCAGCAAGGCCTCTTTGGTAGTTTCAGAAAACTTCATGCGCCCATGTCCGGGTAGAACAACTGGAGCCGTCATCACCAGCTTGCCACGCGGATAATGGGACACCGTACCCCCAAACGAGTCCTGCTCCAGCGTGCGAAACCGCAGCCCGGACTCCTTTGCCTGAAGCGATGCCGCGATACCGGCCGGCCCCGCCCCAACGATCACGCAATCCAGATCAAATGAGGTTTGCCTCTTCACGGATTCGGTAATCGACTGCATCGCCTGCCGACCTTGTTCAATGGCATTGCGGATCAGCCCCATACCTCCCAACTCACCGGCGATAAATATCCCGGGTAAATTTGTTTCAAAGTTCTCCGCCACGCTGGGGATATCGACACCACGTTCGGCGGTACCGAATACCAGCGTGATCGCCTCCATAGGACAGGCTTTCGCACATGCGCCATGCCCAATACAACGAGTGGGATCTACCAATTCGGCTTTGCCTCGTATCAAACCCAGTACACCACCCTCGGGACACGCACTCGCACACGATCCGCAGCCGATACATTGAGCCGGATCAATCACCGGATGCAGCGAAGCGGGTTGCGTCATCCCCGCTGCCACTGCCGCGTCGCGACGCCTGACGGTATTTCTCTCTCGCCATTTCTTGGTTACCCAAAACACGATCGAGACCATACCGAACAACAATAGAAATCCGGTAAACGCTGCGAAGTTGAACATGTGCGATCACCACCTTTGGCGATTTGCCCTATCTGTTCTTGCAAGGTTAGCATAAGCCGTCTACTATTGGGAAAACTTTCCCATTTTTGTGATGGGCGACACAGTTGTTCGGGTTACGGTTGCTTACACTCCTCCACACCAGAAACGAAAACCGTGACCCAATAACCAAATTTTCTACGTGAGCCTATGACTATTTCTTCCACGCTATATGACGCCGAACCCACCATCGTCGGCACCACTGACCGAGAGGACAGTAATAACGCACTAATTGCACGCCAGTTGAGCTGTGTACGTGGTGATCGAACGATCTTTGAAGATGTGAATCTCACCCTCTCGCCTGGCGAATTAGCCTTGATACTCGGACAAAACGGATGTGGAAAGTCCACACTGCTGAGATTGTTCGCCGGGCTATTGTCACCCACGACCGGCGTCGTCACGTGGCCAGACTGCACCACCAAGGGTCGCGATAAACTGCATTATATTGGTCACGTCGGCGGTAACCGGGGTATGCTTACG
>DTRM01000044.1:5488-8228 GCA_012965975.1 Chromatiaceae bacterium
CTTCATCAAAGACTATCGAATACACCTGTTGATCCTCAATCCATCAACGCAGCGCTTGATACCCTAGGGTTAAAAGCAAACTCCAAACTGCTCTGCAATCAATTATCGGCAGGGCAACAACGCCGTATCGCGCTGGCCCGACTGATCCTGATCCCGGCAAAGGTATGGATTCTCGATGAACCCACTACCGCCCTAGATCGCAAAACCTCGCAGTTGTTTCGTCAATGGATTGAAGATCATCTCCACAATGGCGGCATGGTTGTCATGGCAACACATACCAGCGTCGATGGTATTGGCGCTCGCACTCAACAAATCACCTTGGACGATCATCGTGAGTGATTTCAATACGCTATCGGCGCTCATTGCCAGCGAGGTATCGACAACCTGGCGCCGCACGTCCGATATCACCAACCCATTAGCCTTCTATTTGATGGTGGTGTGCCTGTTTCCGCTAAGTCTGGGACCTGAATCGGCATTGCTGCAGCGCATCGGCCCTGGTGTTATCTGGGTGGCTACCCTGTTGGCTGGACTGATTTCGATTGAGAGAATGTTCCGCGACGACTGGGATGATGGCGTCATTGATCAAATGCGCCTGTCCCCGATCCCACTGTGGATTCCCGTGCTGGCAAAAGCCATCGCCCACTGGCTGACCAGCGGGCTACCCGCAATCGTTCTTTCACCCATTGTCGCGCTGCTGATGGGCATAAACGGCGACACGCTTTGGGTTTTGATGCTGGCTCTCGGGCTGGGGACACCAATTGTCAGTTTGGTTGGAACCATTGGTGTCGCGCTCACGGTAGAACAAAAGTCAGGAAGTGCATTACAGACTGTATTGATTCTTCCCATTCTCACGCCGGTACTGGTGTTTGGTTCGGCAAGCGTTGACCTCGCTGCCAACGGGCAAGCCATCAGTGCTCACCTATCACTATTGGCGGCATTCCTAATTTTTGTCCTCTACTCAGCACCTTGGGCCGCGTCTTTGGCTCTGCGAATTTCATCGGAGTGATCAGTCATGCAACTGACTTTACCTAGCTGGATATCACCAAAGTTCTTCTTTCAACTGTCCGGGCGATTCTTACCATGGCTGACAGCGATTACCATTGTATTACTGATGGTTTCTCTCTATCTCGGCCTGGTCATCGCCCCCCCCGACTACCAACAAGGTGACAGCTACCGCATTATGTTTATCCACGTGCCAAGCGCGTGGATGTCGTTGTTGGTATACGTCGTCATGGCCGGCTCGGGTGCTATCGTGCTGGTTTGGCGAACCAAACTCGCCGAATCTATCATCACCGCGAGCGCGCCACTGGGCGCATGGTTCACCCTGATTACGCTGGTTACCGGTTCGCTATGGGGCAAACCGATGTGGGGCACGTGGTGGGTCTGGGATGCCCGCCTCACCTCCGAGTTAATTTTGCTGTTTCTGTATCTCGGTCATATCGGCTTGCAGAACTCGATTGCCGATCCGCGGCGTGCCGCCCGAGCCAGCGCCATTCTCGCGCTGGTTGGGCTGATCAACATCCCAATAATTCATTTTTCAGTGGAGTGGTGGAGCACCCTGCATCAAGGTCCGAGCATCAGCAAAATGGATGCGCCATCAATTCATAGCTCCATGCTTTGGCCACTGATTGCGATGACGATTACCTTCAAGTTCCACTACCTTACGGTTCTTGTTCAGCGTACTCGATGCCAAATCCTGTCGCGCGAGCGACGTACCCGATGGGTTCAACGCTTTGTCCAGGAGGCTCATGTATGACTCTGTCCGAATTTATGCAAATGGGTGGATATGCCCTCTATGTATGGCCAGCCTATGGATTGGCCGTTGCGGTATTGCTGCTCAACATGCTAGAGGCACGGCGCCACGAACGCGAATTGATCGATGCAATCTATGACGCCGGAATAAACGATGAGAACTGAACGAAAACGTCGGCTTGTTCTCACCGCAGGTTTGTCACTCGGCGCAGCCGCCATCGTTGCGCTGATTCTGAATGCGTTTAATCAAAACCTGGTATTTTTTTTCTCTCCCACCCAAGTGCGAAATCATGAAGCGCCCAGCGAAAACTATTTTCGCCTTGGTGGTCTGGTCGAAGCTGGCAGCATAGTGAGAAGACCCGACAGCATGACTATCGAGTTCAAAATTACCGACACAAACCAGGCGATTATCGTGGAGTACAACGGCATTCTTCCTGACCTGTTCCGGGAAGGCCAAGGCGTTATCGGATTTGGTCGAATGCAAGGCGACACCCTGTTCGTGGCTGACGAGATTCTTGCAAAACACGATGAAAACTATATGCCGCCCGAGGTAAAGGCTGCCATCAACCAAAAACACGCCGCACAGGACTACCCGATATGAACATCGATCCCGGTCAATTTGCTCTGATCATCGCACTCGGCATTGCGGTCGTACAGGTGCTGATACCACTATGGGGCGCACACCAGCAACACCAGCCAATGATGGCCGTTGCCTGGCCGGCGGCGATGGCGCAATGTCTGATGCTGGCGCTGGCGCTGTTTTTTCTTGGCGACGCGTTCGTCAGAAGCGATTTTTCGGTTAGTTATGTCGCGCAACACTCCAATACCATGCTACCGACAATGTATAAAGTCGCAGCGATCTGGGGTGGTCACGAGGGATCAATTTTACTGTGGGTATTCCTACTGTCCGCGTGGTCTCTCGCCTACAGCCTCAGCACCCGCAATGATCAATCCGTATTCAATACTCGCATACTCGCGATCAATGGCC
>DTRM01000044.1:8238-14636 GCA_012965975.1 Chromatiaceae bacterium
AGTCGGGTTTCTTCTGTTCATTCTTCTAACCTCAAATCCGTTTGCCCCACTATCGCCGGTTCCCCTACAGGGTTCCGATCTTAACCCGCTACTGCAAGACCCCGCTTTTATTATCCATCCCCCGATGTTGTATATGGGCTATGTTGGGTTCTCGATTGCCTTCTCAGCGGCGATCGCAATACTGATCGAAGGCAATCCTTCGCCAACTTGGGCAAAACAGATTCGCGGCTGGACGCTCGCGGCCTGGAGCTTTCTAACGCTGGGAATCGGACTTGGCAGTTGGTGGGCCTACTACGAACTGGGTTGGGGCGGCTGGTGGTTTTGGGATCCGGTAGAAAATGCGTCACTGATGCCGTGGATCGCGGGAACTGCCTTGGTGCATTCCATTTTCTCGCTGCAACGAAAACAACTGTTTCATCGCAGTGTCATCCTGTTATCCATTACCAGCTTTACCCTGAGCCTGCTCGGAACATTTCTGGTTCGCTCCGGCGTCCTCACATCCGTACACGCATTCGCCAGCGACCCGGAGAGAGGCCTGTTTATTCTGCTATTTCTAGCCGCTATGGCGGGTGGTTCATTTTTCCTCTATGGCCTGCGTGCCCAACATTTTCCCCGCGCCTCGCTGAAATCGATTTGGGCGCGTGAAACACTGGTCGCGGCAGGCAACCTGTTTCTTCTGGTAGCGCTCGCAACGGTGATGCTGGGAACGCTCTATCCGCTGATACTCAGTGCGCTGGATCTCGGCAAGCTATCGGTGGGCCCGCCTTACTTCAACGCGGTCATGGTTCCTATCATGAGTCTGGCTGCACTCCTCATGGCAATCGCCCCAAGTATTCGCTGGAACAACACGGACGCTTCATTGTTGTCACATCGCATAACGTATCCACTGCTGTGTGGATCGGCTCTGGCACTAGGGTTTGCACTATTTCGCGGCCCTCTCCCTCTTTATTCAGCGGTGGGACTTTTTATTAGTGGGTTTTTGCTTGGCGCCATGATTATCGCCGGGCTAAAGCGCCTGTCGAACAGCCGTGTCAAACCGGGTAGCGGATGGTATGCGATGTTTTGCGCCCACACCGGCGCCGCAATCTTTGCTGCCGGAGTGGCCCTGTCGTCCGCATACAGCATCGAAACCGAGCAGATCCTCAGCCCGGGGGAATCGGCCGAAATCGGAGCATATACGTTCCAGTTCAATGGGGTCACTCGCCAATCCGGTCCAAATTATACGGCCTTCCGTGGAGACTTTAACGTGCTCAAAGACGGCGCGATCGTGGCTCATTTATTTCCCGAAAAACGACGTTACCCCAGCACCCGAAATGCGATGACCGAGGCCGCAATTGACTCCAGAATAACGCGTGATTTCTATGTTGCATTGGGGAATCGTGGTGCCGATGACGCGTGGTCGGTACGTCTTTATGTTAAACCCTTCCTGAGCCTGATCTGGATTGGCATTGTCATGATCGCTACCGGCGGTCTGATTGGTGTTAGTGGCGTTGTGAAATCTGCTCGCGCCGCTACAACCAACACGATGCGCGGCGATCGCCACGCACTCAGTACCGAGGTGACATCATCATGAAGTTAGGTGCGTTGATCCCGCTGGTCATTTTTATTTGCACCGTTGCGGTACTTGCGGCAGGGTTGGACCACGACCCTAGACTCGTTCCGTCTCCATTGATCGATCATCCTGCACCCGCGTTTTCTCTCCCCGATCTGTTTGAGCCGAACCATACCGTGGCCTCAGAATCGGTTAACCGGGGCGTTATTCTGGTAAACGTTTGGGCATCATGGTGCAGCGGCTGTCGTGTCGAACACTCACAATTGATTGACCTTGCGGTCACCCATGCCATTCCTATTCTCGGGATTGACTACAAAGATAATCGCTCCGACGCCTTGCGATGGCTCAAACAGCATGGCAACCCATATACCCGTGTCGCCTATGACCGTGTTGGAAACGTCGGCATCGACTTCGGTGTTTACGGCGTGCCCGAAACCTACGTCATCGATCAAAACGGCATCATCCGCTACAAGCATACTGGCCCAATCACTGATTCCGTGGTGAAACAACACATCTTGCCGCTAGTTGATGCGCTAAGAGCGGGGTATTCCAACGATGTATAGACTAATCAGCGCAGTGATACTTGCTCTGACACTGAATGCTCCGTGCCATGCAATACCCACCGATCTCGCCGACCAACGGTTGAGAGAAATCTTGGCCGACGTCCGCTGTCTCGTATGTCAGAACCAATCGTTGCTAGATTCCACCGCACCACTGGCACTGGATCTTCGTAACCAGATCAGGGGCATGATTGCCGCCGATCAATCCAATGATCAAATCCACGAATTTCTAACTGAACGCTACGGTGACTTCGTACTCTATGACCCACCGTTCAAATCCACGACCTGGGTGCTGTGGATAACACCCATCCTGCTAATACTGATTGTTATCACCGGTCTGTGGACAACGACGCGGCGATCAAATGGAGAAACCCGATGTCAGGACTAACCGCCTTTCTGCTTGTTGTGGCTATCCTAGCCATGGTTCTCATGCCTTTGTTAACCCAATCCGGGTCAAAAACACACGCTATTGCTTTGGTGACTGGACTGGCATCTCCCATAGTTATCGTCGTTGCATACTTGATGACCGGACCGGTCTCTGACGTAGAAACCGAACCTGAAACAGCGATGCGAGAACCACTGGAATCCATTCAGCCGAAGCGTATTGACTCGGTCGCAACCATGGCGAAACGACTTCACGAACGCCTTATTAACCATGCTGATGACAGTGATGGCTGGCTCCTGTTGGCGAAATCATATGACCACATGGGTGAACTGGACGCCGCGGCATCTGCCCGCCAGAAAGCACTTGAACTCACTGGCAAGGATGATGAATCAACGACCGAATCAGCAGCCATCGAAGTGTTCGGAACAATCTCTGTGGCGCCCGGAATAGCCGATCAGGTCAACGCAAGCGACACACTCTATGTCTTTGCACGTGCGGCGAATGGACCACCCATGCCGCTCGCAGCACGCCGCTACTCCGCTGCACAACTGCCCGTACGCTTCGTACTCAATGATAGTCATTCCCTGTCACCCCCACGACGCCTGTCTGGAGAAAACAACATCGTGGTCGGCGCCAGCATCTCTAGAACAGGCGATGCGATGGCCGCATCGACCACGCTCAAAGGTTATAGCACTGCGTTTAGCCCTCAGGATGGCATCGCGACTGATATTGTCATCGGTGAGTCCGGTCGCCATGACTAACTCATCCGCTCAAGCCCAAGCAGCACCCTCCGAGATCGCCCGGATGATCACGCTTCCGAGCGAGAAGATCGCCGCATTATCCGGATTTCTGCTGATCGTTACCATCGTCGGCCTGGGGTTTCGAATAAGGGAACACAGCTATCTCAGTCCGGAATCCGGCATCGGTTACGGGCTCGGGATTATCGGTTCATCGGCCATGTTACTGCTGCTGCTTTATCCCGCCCGAAAACATGCTCGCTGGGCACGACACTGGGGCAGAGTCAAATACTGGTTTCGCGCGCACATGATACTGGGCGTCGCCGGACCGCTGTTAATTCTGTATCACTGTAATTTTCAACTCGGATCGACTAACAGTAACATCACTCTATTCAGCATGTTGACCGTTGCCAGTAGCGGCATTTTTGGTCGCTATTTCTACACTCGAATTCATTACGGATTGTATGGACGCCATGCACTGATATCCGAACTGACATCAACACAAAGCTATGCCGAATCCCGGCTCTCTGAGGTGTTCGTATTTGCGCCACAACTTCAGCACCGCATCGAACAGATCGGCCATGTGGGACGCGGTGAAAAATTCAGCTTTCTCATCGGCGGGATATTGATGCTTTGGCACTACTGGAGTCTTCAGCCTGCGCTCACACGCGCCTATCGAGTTGCTGCCGAACGAAAACACTGGGATCCCGACACCCATCAGGACCATCTCTGCGCGGCCCAGACTCACCTTCGATCCTTCCTTGCCGCGTCTCGCAAGGCTCGTGAGTTTGGAATCTATCAGCGACTCTTTTCTCTGTGGCATGTTTTTCACGTTCCGCTTTTTGTGATGCTGATACTGTCAGCGACGGTTCATGTAATTGCCGTCCACATGTATTAGGGCACTTTCACGCTATGTGGCACACCCGACTTGGTCTAACTATTTTGATTACACTTTTATCAACATACCACGCACACGCCGATCAGGCAGGACTGCTGGAGTCTATGGTTATGCCTGGCCCGGTAATTGAAGGCCACGCAGAATACGAGAATAGCTGTGGGAAGTGTCATAGCCTGTTTGACAAGGATCGTCAAACAACACTGTGCCGGGATTGTCACAAAGATATCAACCGCGACCTTGTCAGAAAGGTACGATTTCATGGGCAATCCGATGCCGTTTCGACAACCGAATGCCGCAGTTGCCACACCGACCATATCGGCAGATCGGTAGACATTACCGGCCTGAACCGCACGACATTCGATCACGAACTGACCCAGTTCTCGCTAGCGGGTCAACACCAAACGGTCAGCTGCGATTCATGTCACGATAATGACAAAGCGTTTCGCGATACGACACACGAGTGTATCGACTGCCATGCCGACGATGATGTTCATCAGGACGCGCTCGGCGATAGCTGCGGCGACTGTCATAACGCCAAACAATGGAAAGACAGCGAGTTTATACACGATGAAACCGAGTTCCCGCTTGAAGGCGCCCACGGCGACGCGAGCTGCGACTCTTGTCACCCTGATAACCGTTACATTGATACCCCTCTGGAATGTAATGATTGTCACCGTATAGATGACGTTCACGGTGGGCAACAAGGCTCGGAGTGTTCAACATGCCACGAACCAAGAAAATGGAGCGAGGTAACATTCGACCATGGCGGAGAAACGGATTTTTCACTACATGGAGAACATAAGTCGATTCCCTGCGAAAGCTGTCACAACGACACACTCGATATCGATAACCAGGATCCAGACTGCCACACCTGTCACGCCAAAAATGATATCCATCGCGAGCGTTTTGGAACGGGCTGCGATCAATGCCACACCGAATCCGAATGGGACGATCCGACATTCGTGCATGATAATGACACCGACTATCATCTTACCGGCAGCCACAAAAATGTCTCCTGCGAAAGTTGCCATCAATCTGCCGTCGTCGCTGATGCACCGGTGCGCGACTGCATTGACTGCCATCAATCGGATGATGTTCACAAAGGCGACCAAGGCAACAACTGTGCCCGTTGTCACAATGATGATCGATGGCCTGAGAAAATACGATTCGATCATGACCTGACTAACTTCCCTCTGATCGGGTTGCATGCTGCCCTCCCCTGCGAAGCCTGTCATCTCAGTGGTGAATTCCAGCAAGCCAACACGGAGTGTCATGGCTGCCATGCCTCCGATGACACTCACGAGGGACGACTGGGAAATTCCTGCGCAAGCTGTCATACGCCAAATGACTGGCAGCTATGGCAGTTTGCACATGACACGCAAACTGATTTCGCACTGAATGGAATGTCTGGCGTGTCATCTAGCTCCCACAAAAGATGAGATCTCTCTATCCAGCGAATGTGCAGACTGTCATCAGGAAGATGATGTCCACGAGGGGAATTTTGGCAGCGAATGTGACCGATGCCATAACGCTGACAGCTTTCTAGACCCCGAAATTTATTTCTAGATACTCCATATAACCCAGGTTGACCGCTATGCTTAACTTAAAACTACTCTCCTTAAACTCTCTCATACTGATTTTTGTCGTCAATCCGTTTGCTATCGCACCCGCGGCGGTTTCCCCGACTTCATTTGATCACTTCTCCACCGGGTTTCCTCTGGACGGTGCCCATGACTCAGTCGAGTGCGGCAGTTGCCACAAAAGCGGTGTGTTCACAGGAACCCCCACCCAGTGCAGTCGCTGCCACATCGGCGGTGGCGTAGCGGGATCCAGCACGAAATCACCTCGCCATATCACTAGCTCCAATTCATGCGATAGCTGTCACGAAGATAGTTCGTGGAGTCGTGTATCGGTAGTTGATCATTCAGCGGTCTTTGGAACGTGCTCTGGATGCCACAACGGCAATATCGCCACCGGAAAAACGCCCACTCACATCACCAGTGGCAATACCTGTGATGATTGCCACAGCACCAGTACGTGGACATCGGCTCGATTTGATCACAGCTCAGTAACCGGCAGCTGCTCGACCTGCCACAACGGCACCACCGCCACCGGCAAGAACAACACTCACATCGCTAGTGGCAATACCTGCGATGATTGCCACAGCACCAATGCGTGGACACCAGCGTTGTTTGATCACAACTCAGTGACCGGCAGCTGCTCGACCTGCCACAACGGCACCACCGCCACCGGCAAGAACAACACC
>DTRM01000045.1 GCA_012965975.1 Chromatiaceae bacterium
GTTGGCATAGGTCATGATCGGGAAATAACTGGGGAAGTCCAACGTGATCAGCCAGCCGGATTGATCGCGATCCCGTGCGGTTTGTTCGGCTTGAGCCAACGCCGAATCAGGCAAGCCGTCCAGTGCATCGACCGTATCGAAGGGTTTGCTCCAGGCATTGGTGGCATCGAGAATATTTTCTTCGTAACGACTAGTCAGGTTCGACAGCTGCAACGAGATTTCCTTGAAGCGCGCCTTCCTGTCTTCAGACAATGCCACGCCTGAGAGTCGAAAATCGCGCAATACATTGTCTAGTGTCTTGCGTTGCGACGCATCCAGACCGAGTTCATCGGCCTGGTTGGCGACCTGTTCATAGGCGCGAAACAGTTGTTCGTTCTGTCCCATTTCGGTGCCGTATTCGCTGAGCTTGGGCAGGCAGGCGTTGTAGGCGGCGCGCAGTTCCTCGGAGTTCACTACCGAGTTCATGTGGCTGACGGGCGACCACGCTCGATTGAGCTTGTCGTCGAGTTCTTCCAGCGGCTGGACGAAATTGTCCCAGGTGTAGTCATCCAGCGCATCGAGCAAAGCCAACGTCTGAGCCCGGTTTTCGGCCAACAGGGCATCGATCGCGGGTTCGACATGTTCCGGTTTGATGCTGGAAAAGGGTGGTAACCCGGGCAGGTCTAGCAGGGGATTCTGGTTCAAGGCGTATACTCTTGATCAAACAGGGAATATTGCGGATATTGTGCCATATTTCGCGATGATTGTAGGGTATCAAACATGAGTGTTCGAGATTTTTCGGGGCACACGCCCGCTATTGACGATTCTGCCTATATCGATGAGACCGCGGTGGTGATCGGAGAGGTCAGTATCGCGGCCGATGCGTCGTTGTGGCCGCTGGTGGTGGCGCGTGGCGATGTGCATAGCATCCGTATTGGTGAGCGCAGCAATATTCAGGATCACACCGTATTGCATGTGTCGCATGACAGCGAGTACCTGCCAGGTGGCGCGCCATTGGTGATCGGTGACGACGTCACTGTTGGCCACCGAGCCATTTTGCACGGTTGTACGGTGGGGAATCGCTGCCTGATCGGTATGGCGGCGGTGGTGATGGATGGGGCGGTGTTGGGAGACGAAATCATCCTCGGTGCGGGCAGTCTGGTGACAACGGGCAAGACTCTCGAGGGTGGTTACCTGTGGCGGGGGTCGCCGGCTAAACAGATTCGTCCACTCACCGATTCTGAACGCGAGTATCTTCGCTATTCAGCCGCGCACTACTGCAAACTGAAGGATCGTCACAAGACCTAGCGGTTATTCGCTCCCTCCGAGATAAACCCCCTCTCCCTCAGGGAGGGGCTAGGCTCCGGGTTTGGTGGTTTAGCCGCGGTCGCTCGGCGTAGGCCCAAGAAGGCTACGGCCTCAGGGACTTGATGACCATCGACGTCTCTGGGCGCACACCGCGCCACAGATAAAATGACTCGGCCGCTTGCTCCACCAACATCCCCAGTCCATCTAGGGCTTTACCTGCATGGTGTTCAATCGCCCAGCGCACAAAAGCGGTGGGCTCGCTGCTGTACATCATGTCGTAGCAACAGGTATTTTTATTCAACAGGGTGTCGGGGATCGCGGGGACTTGTCCGTTCAGACTCGCGGCGGTTCCGTTGATGATCAGATCAAAGGTTTGTGTACCTAACTCATTGAGGCCACAGCCCTGAATATTTCCATCGTTTGAAAACTGATTAGCCAGCGCGACAGCCTTTTCCACGGTACGGTTGGCGACCACGACACTGTCTGGTTTGGCATCAAGGATCGGGCCGAGCACTCCCTGAACGGCGCCCCCGGCACCGAGAATCAGTATCTTTGTTCCCGCGAGCACCACCGCGTGATTGTGTTCAAGATCGCGCGCCAGTCCGGCACCATCGGTGTTGTCGCCGAGAAACGATCCATCGTCGCGTTTGATCAGGGTATTGACCGCCGCGGCGCGTTCCGCGCGTGGGCTAAGTGCATCACTGAATTGGTAGGCGTCGAGTTTGAACGGCACGGTGACGTTGAGCCCCTTGCCGCCGTCGATCGCAAACTCGCGGACCTGCGCATCAAAGCCGTTAAGCGGCGCGAGCAGGGCCTCATAGGTTAAGTCCTGATCTGTCTGTTCGGCAAACTGGGTATGGATCTGCGGCGACTTGCTGTGGCCGATCGGGTTACCGATAACCGCGTATCGATCTTTAGAAGGTGTACTCATAAGGTGATGGACTTATTCGGCCAGCCACTCGGCAACCTCGGCCGCAAAGTAGGTGAGGATGCCGTCGGCACCGGCGCGTTTAAAACACAGCAGCGATTCCATCACCACGTCGCGTTTGTTCAGCCAGCCGTTGTTCGATGCGGCCATCAGCATCGCGTACTCGCCACTAACCTGATAGGCATAGGTAGGCACACCCAGTTGTTCTTTCACCCGGCGCACGATGTCGAGATACGGCATGCCGGGTTTGACCATAAACATGTCGGCGCCTTCGTCGATGTCGAGCTGCACCTCGCGCAGTGCCTCGTCGCTATTGGCCGGGTCCATCTGATAGCTGTATTTGTCGCCGCCGGCGAGATTGTTGGCTGAACCCACGGCATCACGAAACGGGCCGTAGAAACTCGACGCGTACTTTGCGGAGTAGGCGAGTATCCGGGTGTTGCGGTAGTTGGCGTCTTCCAGTGCGCGGCGCACCGCACCGATGCGGCCGTCCATCATGTCCGACGGTGCGACGATGTCGGCGCCGGCCTTGGCGTGAGATAACGCTTGCTGCACCAGCACGTCGACGGTCTCGTCGTTGAGTACGTAGCCGTCATCATCGATCAGACCATCCTGCCCATGGGTGGTAAATGGATCCAGTGCGACGTCGGTGATCACGCCGAGGTTGGGCAGCTCTGCCTTGAGTGCCTGCACCGCACGCTGGGCGAGGCCATTCGGGTTGTAGGCCTCTGCCGCATCCAACGATTTTTGCTCAGCCGGAGTGACCGGGAACAGGGCCATGGCCGGCACGCCAAGATCATAGGCGCGGCGTGCCTCAAGCAGCAGTTGATCGATGCTCATGCGGTTGACGCCGGGCATCGAGGCCACTGGCTCGCGCTGCTTGTCGCCTTCAATCACAAACACCGGGTAGATCAGGTCGCTGGCGGCGAGTGCAGATTCGCGCATTAACTGGCGCGAAAACACATCACGGCGCATACGACGCATGCGGGTCTGTGGGTAATTGGCCTGATCACTCATGGTCTACGGTACTCCCCATGCATACTTATATAGTCTATGGCGCGCCCGACAGGAGTCGAACCTGTGACCCTCGGCTTCGGAGGCCGATACTCTATCCAGCTGAGCTACGGGCGCGGAGCCGATAAGAATACCTGTAGGGGGCGTTTCCGTCCATTTATAGTGATATAGAGTCTTGTCCGATGAAACGGTATACTGCGCGCCATATCAAATTATAGACACCTGTCTTAATGAGGAGATTACCTTGAATCAGCAAGATAAAGAATGTTTGGCCGTTTGTTCAGCGGTCATCGGCGCCATCACGGTATTTGGGGTTATCGCTTTCTTTATTGCCAGCGCGTTAAGCGAGCAGATTGCAGAACAGCCCAGTGTACCGGCGGCCGAAGTGCGGATTCAGCCGGTCGGCAGTGTGGCGGTTGATGGGGTTGCCTCATCCCAGCCAGCTAAAGCAATGGCACCGGTAGCGGCGGCACCTGCTGCACCGATGTCGGGTAAGGATGTCTACACCAAGGCGTGTTTCGCCTGTCACGGTACTGGCGCTGCGGGCGCACCGAAGGTGGGTGATGCGGCAGCTTGGGCATCTCGATCCGCACAGGGTATGGACGTACTGGTTGAACATGCCGTGAACGGGTTTCAGGGCAGCACCGGCTTTATGCCACCCAAGGGTGGCCATCCTTATCTGACCGATGACAATATCAAGGATGCGATTCAGCACATACTGGATGCAACTAGCTGAGTTAAGCCAGCACAGATAGTAAAAAAGGGCCGGTTTTTACCGGCCCTTTTTTATGTCTGGGGGTTACGCGTCGATTTTCTGGACCAAGGTACCGTGGTCGTAGTCTTTAAATGCCTGTAACACCTCGCTTAAGGCCTAGATAGCGTTGGCGACGTCAGTTTTTTTTACACTCGGACAAACGGCCTAAATAAATACTTAGAAATCGCCGATAGCTCCGTTATTATGGCCTTATCGTTAGATTTTCTGCTGCGTTTTGCCACGCAATGATGAATTTTCAGACAAAAATATTCGTGATGTTTTTG
>DTRM01000046.1 GCA_012965975.1 Chromatiaceae bacterium
TGTGAGTTGATGGATCGATACCAGTATGAAAAATAAATGCGTTATTGTTATTGGACCGGAGAGTTCAGGCAGTATGCTGATCGCAAAAGTGATAGCGCATGCACTCGGTATCGAGTCATACGGCAAGTGGGAGGCAATCGGTTGGATCGACCACGGTGAACATAAGGTATGCCATCGTTCGCTGCCGTTTGGAGTGCCTCCAAAATACCCTAATATTGATCATTGGGTATCGAGCAATCAGGACGATTACGATATTTATTTTGTTCTGACTACACGTGATCAAACCTTATCGGAACTTTCGCGGATAGATCGGTTTAAAAAACCTCAGGCTCAGGTTGAGTATGAGTCGATTCGCGCTCGCGAGTTTATGCGTAAGCTGATTGACAGCGATCAGTCGAAGTTTATTTGGTCGTATGAAACATTCATGTATCTTGAGCGCGACTATCTAGCGCTATTGTATGACTTTCTTGGTGTCGAATCCGATTTCGTGCCCCCCATAGAAGACGGCAATCGAAAACGGTTTATGCGCGGTTCTTGAGGCGATACCAGTAGAGGCCGAGGTACTCATGCAATGCCAGTCGGCAAATCATAATGGCGTAGGCATTGGGTAGCCAATGTTCGAATGCAAAGCGATTTATCGATTGTTGGTGGAAGGCGGTTGGCGCCGGAATGACCTCAAAACCAATCTGTTTAAAGGCATAATCAGCCCGCGGCATATGCCAGGCATGTGTAACGAGAAGCACTCGGTGAATTTTCTGTTGGCCCAGTAGCGCATAACTCATGGTCGCATTGTCCCACGTTGTACAGCTGTCCTGTTCCAACCACTTCACCTCCGTCTGGTAGCGATCACGAAAGGCCTCAGTCATCAATTCCGCTTCCGATGCATATTCATTATCGGGTCGACCACCGCTGGCGAGAATCGGTAACCCGGTCGCGGCGTGCAACTCGGCGGCGTATCGAACTCGTTCAATCGAGAACCGCGATACGGGGTTGTCATCAGTGCCCTGAGTCAATGGGTGGGGCTTGCCACCGAGGACAATGATGGCTTGCGCGTCACAGCATTGAATCGCCGTGTCGGTGAGGGGTGCGTACGGTTGCAGTGCATACATGAGGCGGTCGGCGACGCCGAAGGTGCTGCACAGATACATGCAGGCGACCCCGGTAAGCATCAGTATCAGGGCAGTTGAATGGTGGAATGGTACGAGTGTCATGCCGATGGTCATGAGCAGCAACGGGCTGGTGGGTGGCAGGAGGACGCGTTCGAGCAGATGAGAAGCCACGGTTCCTTACTCGCGGGCGAGAATCTCCATGGCTTGCTGATCGGCATGATAAGACGACCGTACCATCGGGCCGCTGGCGACATTGGAAAAGCCCAGTTCACGGGCAACCTCTGCGAGTCGATCAAACTCGGCCGGCTCAACATAGCGTTTCACTGAGAGATGGTGTGGGCTCGGTTGTAGGTATTGCCCCAAAGTCAGCATGTCGCAGTTATGTGCGCGCAGATCCCTCAGCACCTGTTCGATTTCATCCGCCTCTTCGCCGAGGCCAAGCATCAGGCCCGATTTTGTCAGCACGTGCGGATGGTTCGCCTTAAAATTTTTGATTAGATCCAGAGACCACTGATAATCGGAACCCGGTCGGCACTCGCGATAGAGCTTCGGAATGGTTTCAAGGTTGTGATTAAACACATCCGGTGGTGTGTCCTGAAAGATCTCCAGCGCACGATCCATGCGCCCGCGAAAATCAGGGACCAGTACCTCAATGCGTGTCTCGGGACTGTACTCGCGTACCTGACGAATGCACTCGGTGTAGTGTGTGGCACCGCCATCGCGCAGATCATCGCGGTCGACCGAGGTGATCACCACGTATTTCAGTCCAAGGCGGCGAATGGTTTTGGCAAGGTTGATGGGCTCGTCGACATCCAGCGCTTTCGGGCGGCCATGGGCAACATCACAAAACGGGCAGCGTCGTGTGCAAATATCGCCCATGATCATAAAGGTGGCGGTGCCGTGACTGAAACATTCACCGAGGTTGGGGCAGTTCGCTTCTTCGCAGACGGAATGAAGATTGGCCTCGCGCAGAATCTTTTTGATACGCCCAACCTGAGGTCCCGTCGGGAGCTTGGTGCGGATCCATGCCGGTTTACGCGCGGGCTTCAGCGTCGGTTCAATCTTGACCGGTATCCGCGATAGCTTGTCAAAACCACGTTGGTGGGTATCCGGGCTGCTGCGGGAGGGGGCGTTGACGTTGTCGGCCTGTTTCATGAGCGTAAATCGGTTGGTGTCGTTTCGGTTTCGAGGTACGTAGTGTATCCCAATTGCGCCGCAAGATGGGCGCATAGGTCGGTTTCGACCTCATCAGACGAGCGTGAGCAGCCGAGATCGGCCAGTTGGGTTACCTGTAAATCCGTAAATCCGCAGGGGTTGATGTTGGCATAGGGCGCGAGGTCCATGTCGATATTCAGACTCAGTCCGTGGTAGCTGCAATGCTTGCGGATACGGATACCCAGGGCCGCGATCTTGTCCGCGGCGACATAGACACCCGGCGCGGCGGGATCCGCTTGTGCGTCGATGGCGTAATCGCGCAGCAGACACACCACGGATTGCTCCAACGCAGTTACCAGTTGGCGCACCCCGAGGGTGTGCCGACGTAGATCAATCAGTGCATACAACACCAGTTGTCCGGGGCCGTGATAGGTGATCTGTCCGCCACGATCAATCTGGATCAGCGGGATGTCACTGTCTGCGAGTAGATGTTCGGGCTTGCCGTTCAGACCCAGTGTATACACCGGGGGATGTTGCATTACCCAAAGCTCATCGTTGTCAGCGGCACCACGACGTTCAGTAAACGACTTCATTGCGCGCCACACGGGTTGGTAATCCTGTAGTCCAAGATGGCGCACGACCAGCATCGCTACAGAACCATAATGACGTCTTCACAACCCGTCAGACCCATATAGATGGCATCAATCTGCGCCTTGCTGGTGGCGGTAAAGGTAATGGTCACGGCGAGATAGTTGCCGTTGCTGCTGGGGCGGCTTTTGATTGCACCCTCACTCAGGTCGGGAACATGTTGGCGCACCAGACTGGTTACCTTGGCATCAAAGCAAGGTCCGCAGCGGCCGAAAATCTTGATCGGAAACTCACAGGGAAACTCGAGAAGGGTATCGTCATCGCTCATTACGGTGTCTACAGCGTGCGTTTGTAAGCCTGATACAGGTCGATCATGGTTCCCCACACAGGGCCGGCTTTTCCATCACTGACCGGGTGTCCGTCGAGTTCAATGATGGGCAGAATTTCACGCGTTGAGCTAGTTAGCCAAAGTTCATCGGCCTGCTCAAGCTGCGCGCGTGGGATGTCCTGTTCCGCGTGTGCAAGTCCATGGAGTTGAGCCAGTTCCAGCACTAAGTCTCGGGTAATGCCAGGCAACAGGTTGGAACCAGATTGCTGGCCGAGCCCTCAACTGCAAGCCCATCGCGAATTAGGATGGCTTCGGCCGCACCCTCGTCACTTGCCTCCTGCTTCATCAATACATTGGCGAGCAACGTGATGGCCTTGATGTTACAGCGATCCCAGCGAATGTCATCACGAGTGACGGCGCTCACGCCGAGCGCGATATCATTGCGGTCGACTACCGCGAGCGCATTTGTCATCACGAATACCGTGGGCGTCAGGGAGTCATCAAAGGCATGGTCGCGGCGCTTGGCCACCCCGCGCGTGACCTGCACATACACTGACTGGTCCGGCACATGTTGCTGCTCGACCACCGACTCAATAATGTTTTTCCACTCGTCGTGGGAATGCGGGCTACGGACGCGGATGCCGGCGAGGCTGCGTTCGAGGCGGTCCAGATGCTGTTGTAGACGAAATAACCGCCCGTTGTAGACTGGAATAACCTCGTAGACCCCATCACCAAACAGAAAGCCGCGATCCAGCACCGATATCTGCGCCTGATCGAGCGGAAGTAGTTCGCGATTTAGATAGACCAATGACATGTCGTTGGTGTTTATTCGATCAGCAGTCGGGCTTCGTCTTTCAGCCGCTGCCACAGTGTGCCGTCGGCGACATCATGCAACGCGATTAGCGGCGCATGAAAAACCGACTCGCCGTCGAGTTTGATTTCCACAGAGCCGATCTCCTGCCCCTTGTTAATCGGCGCCATAATGCGGTTCCTGATATTCATGCTGGCCTTGAGTTGGTCGTAACGATTACGCGGTATGGTGATGTACATGTCTTCGCGAAGACCCAGTGCGAGTC